>PLDT01000013.1:0-2729 GCA_003136255.1 Actinomycetota bacterium | reverse complement strand
CGACGAGGCCTATGGGGATAACGGGCCGCTGCGCACCTGGCTGGAGCAGCATCACATCGCCTATGTGCTGGCCGTCGCGCGCGATCACCGTGTCCCCGCCGGGGTCGGCCGTACCGTCCGCGCCGATGAGCTCGCCGCGCGGCTGCCCAGGCGTGCCTGGCAGCGGCTATCGGCAGGTGATGGTGCCAAGGGACACCGGTGGTACGACTGGGCCTGGGTCACCATCAGCAACCCCGGCCCCGGACACCGGTGCCTGCTAATCCGCCGGAACCGAAGCACCGGGGAACTGGCCTTCTACCACTGCTACTCCCCGCAGCGGGTCACGCTGGCCGCGCTGGTCAAGGTCGCTGGGCTTCGCTGGACGATCGAGGAGAACTTCCAGGCCGGCAAGGGCCTGACCGGCCTGGATGAGCACCAGCTGCGCCGCTGGACCTCCTGGTACCGGTGGGTCACCCTGGCCATGCTCGGCGCCGCCGTCCTCACCATAGCCGCCGCCATCGAATCCGCCCGCGGCCCGGCCGCGGCCGGGCAGATCCCTCTGACTCGCAACGAGATCGCCCACCTCCTCGCCGCAGTGACTGCCCCACCGGGCCACGACGCCGGGCACCGCCTCCGCTGGTCACACTGGCGACGCCGCCACCAGCACCGCGCCCGGACCTGCCACTACCAGCGGCAAATAACCCAAGACCATGCAATATAACGATCTACGGCTGGAGTACTAGCCAGCCCGGCCGTCTGCGCGGACTGGTCCTGCTCGCGCGGCTCGAACTCGTTCGGGTCCTTCAGGTCGTGGAGCGGGCGAGCACCGCGCCGGGCGTGCAGCGCACTGGTGAGGTGGCCGTATCCGTGGCGGTCGCCGTCTGGGACGAGGATCCCGGCTACCGGGGCGGCGAAGCCGGGGCCGCGGGCACGCGGTGGTCGCGTCTGCAGGGCGTCGGTGGCAGGCGCGCGGGGGTCAGCCGAGCCGTTTGACCTGTCGCAGTGCGGGGGCGGTTTCGACGTACTGCACGCCTGGGAGGGGGCCGACGTGCTCAGCCAGGTATCGGTAGAGGTCGCTGGTGTTGCGGGTGATGGCGGCGGCGACCATGTTGTGCGGCCCCGTGACGGCCGCCGCGAAGCTGATGGGCGTGTGGCCGGCGAGGGCGGTCCCGACGTGGTCCAGGCGGGCCGGGTCCACGCGAAGCCAGAGGTATGACATGAGGCGGTAGCCGAGGCGGCGCGGGGGGAACTCGGTGCAGATGAGCACGATGCCCTCGGCCAGCAGGCGGTCCAGGCGTCGTTTCGCGGTGGAGCTCGCGAGTCCGGTGGCTGCGGCGAGCTGCGGGTAGGTCGCCCTGGCACTGTCGGCGAGCGCGGCGATGAGTGAGCGGTCGGCCTCGTCAAGGTCCGCGGGCTCGGCGTCCGGTTCCGCCTCGCGGTGCGCGGGGGGTGCCAGGGCGGTGTGCTGGTCGGGGGTGAGGGGGCGCTGCTTGGTGGACCAGACGGGGGGATCACCGTCGTAGACGTGCAGCAGGCAGTGGGCGTTGATGCCGGTGACGCGGTTCATCCGGTGCAGGCTCGGGAGCAGCGGCGCGTCGTCCTCGCCGGTGGCGGGTGCGGTGATTCCGCAGTGGATCTCGGTGCCGGCGCCGCCGATGGAGACGTACCCGGTCTCAGGCAGCCGGGCTAGCGACTGAGCCAGCGGTGTCGCGGCGTCGGGAGTGACCTGGATGCGCATGATCCATTCGGTGTGGCCCAGGCGCGCGGGGACAGCGCGGGCCACGGTCCGCAGGCCGAGGGTGCACAGGTTGCGGTAGCGGCGGGCGACGGTGTTCTCAGAGACGCCCAGGACCTGGCCGATCAGCCGGAAGGAAGCCCGGCCGTCGAGCTGAAGGGCCTGGAGCACTTGCCGGTCAAGCTCGTCGAGGGTGACGGTTTCTACCATAAAACGTGCTCCATGTGACGGTTAACTTCATTATCCATGCCACGGCGACGTCAGCAAGAGGATCTCGCGGGATCGTGGGGGCGAACGAACCGGTACGCGCAGGACACTGCGGCCACCGCCGGTCCCGGAACGGAAGGTACAGGGTACACGGATCATGCGTAAGTGGGCTCCCCTGCTCGCGGTCTGCCTGGGCACATTCATGCTGGTGGTGGACGTAACCATCACCCTCGTGGCCCTGCCGGAAATCTCCACCTCCCTGCACGCCTCCCTGGATGCACTCGCGTGGGTCGTCGACGGCTACGCGCTGGCCCTGGCGGCGGCGCTGCTCGCCGTCGGCACCCTGGCCGACCGGTGGGGCCAGCGCCGTGTCTACCTCGCGGGGCTGGCGGTGTTCACGCTCTCCTCGCTGGTCTGCGGGCTGTCTGCCACCCCCGCTCTGCTGATCACCATGCGCGTCGTGCAGGGCGTCGGCGCTGCCGGGATCTACGCCACCTCCATCTCCCTGCTGCGCAACACCTACAGCGGACGCGAGCGGGCCACGGCCCTGGGCGTGTGGGGTGCGGTCGCCTCCGGCGGGGCCGCCCTCGGCCCGCTGGCCGGCGGCATCCTGACGCAGGCGTTCGGCTGGGGCTGGATCTTCTTCGTCAACGTCCCGGTCGGTGTCGCGGCCATCGTCCTGACCGCCCGGGCGGTGCCGGCGCCGGCCAGCCGGCCGGGCAGCGAGCGCGCGAGCCTGGACGTGGCCGGAATGGTGCTGTTCGCGCTGTTCGCCAGTTCCCTGATCTACGGTACCGTCCGCGCTCCC
>PLDT01000402.1:0-9719 GCA_003136255.1 Actinomycetota bacterium | reverse complement strand
GGCCGCCCTCCACCGCGGCCAGCCCACCGAAACGCGGGCTGGCCAGCGTGCCAGCGGTCAAGATCAGCCGGTCGCCGTTCATCGCGCCCGGCCGGAGGCGGTACGTCCTGGTCGCATAGCCCAGGCCGATCTCCACCCGGTCTTGCGCCGGGGCCTGGTAGCCCAGCTCGCTGAGCCACCGGGGGGCGCGGGAGCCACGGCCGCTGGCGTCCACCACCAGATCGGCATCGATCTCTTCGGGCTTGCCCTCGGCGTCGCTCACCCGCACGCCGGTGACCCCCCGTCCTTCCCGCGCGGCCAGCAGGCCGGCCGCGGAGTGGCCATCGAGCACGCGGACATTAGGCAGTCCGAAGACGCGCTCGCGCACGTGGCCCTCCAGGAACGGCCGGCTCGCGAGCAGCGCGGGCAGGCCGGCGTGGCGCTGCTTTAGCTGATGGCCGGACAGTACCCACTGCGCGTCGGCCAGCACATCACAGCACACCGCCCCGGCAGCGGTCACTTCGGCGGTGAAGCCGGGGAACAGCCCGTCGAGTATCTCTCTGCCCCTGGGGTGCAGGCCATGCAGATGACGGCCATGCGGCACCCCCTTGCGCTGCTGCCCGGCTGGTGGCAGCGCATCCCGCTCGACCACCGTTACCTGCTTGTAGACCTCGGCCAGGACCCGCCCGGTCAGCAGCCCGGCCAGGCTCGCGCCGAGAACGATCGCGTGATCAGAGGTCTCGCGCATCCCAGATCACTCCCAGCCGGTATGCTCCGTGCGGCGCCCGCCTATTTGAGGGCGTATCCAATCTGTCCAGCTTCGAACCCTCTGCGCAACTCGGTGCATGCTGCTCTGACAATCGCATGAAGACCCGCCGACGTCCCAAATGAGAGTAGTGTGCGTGTCACTGGGCGGGAGCCTGAGGTCCGCGGTGCGAAAGACACGCCCGATCCACTCGCCGCAAACTCGTGATTACCCCGTCCTCGTCACGTCTAGCGAGGATCAGGCCATATGCAACCAGACACCGACGCCCTGGCGACCAACCCGTTCGAGGAAGCCCCGCCGCGTGAGTTCGTGACGGCGATGCGGGGCTATGACCGTAACCAGGTCGACGAGCACATCAGGCAGGTCGAAGCCGAAGTCCGGCGGCACCGCGAGCAGGCCCAGGCCATACAGCGGGAGCTGTCCGAAGCCCGCGGCCAGTTCCACAAGCAGGACCGACCCGCCTATACCGGTCTCGGCGCCAGGATCGAGCAGCTGCTGCGCCTGGCCGAGGAACAGGCCACCGAGGTGGTCCAGACGGCTCGATCCGAAGCCGGCGAGATCAAGGCCACGGCCAAGGCCGATGCCGCAGAGCTGCGGGCCAGCGCCGAGACCGACGCTCACGAACTGGGCGCGAACGCCAAGCGCGAGACCGACGAACAACAGGCCGCCACCGAACGCGAGGCCGACTCGATCAGGACTACCGCCCGGCGCGAGGCCGACGAGCTGACCTCCGCCACTGAGCGCGAGGCCGCCACGGTCCGGGCCACGGCCGACCACGAGGCCGCGGAGAAGCAGGCCACGGCCGAGGGCGAAATCGCCAAGCTGCGGACCAGCACCGAACGCGAGGCCGCCCAGCTGAAGGCGACGGCCAAGCGCGAGCGGGACGAGATCCTCACCGCCTCCAAGCGCCAAGCTGACGAGATGCGCGGCCATGCGCAGCGGATCCTGGAGGAGGCCCAGGCCCTGCGGACCCGGACGGAAGCCGAGTTCGAGATCCAGCTCGCGGCGCGCAGGGAACAGGCCGAGCGCCTGGAAGCCGACCGGCTCACCGCCGCCCAGTCTGCGACGCAGAAACTCGTGTTCGAAGCCGAGCAGCGCGCCTCAACCGCGGAGGAGCGGGCCGCGAAGGCCAACGCCCAGGCCGACCAGACTCGCCGGGACGCCGACCAGCACGCTAGGCAGCTGGTCGGCAATGCAGAAAAGAACGCCGACCAAATCGCCGGCCAGGCCAAGACGCAGGCCGAGCAGTTGCTCGCCGAGGTCAACGACGATGCCGAACGCCGCCGCGCTGCTAGCAACCGCGAGGTCGATGACCTCATCAGGCAGAAGGACAGCATCGCCAGCCACCTCGCGCAGTTGCGCCAGTTGCTGCCAGGCATGGATGCGGTACAGGCGGCACAGACAAACCTGCCATAACCCGTTGACTCGGGCTCGTGTCTACCGCCTTGTTCGGCATCGCCGGGGCCGTCTATAGCGCCTGGGTCCTCCTGGTCGAGATCGTGCGTTAGGGCCGTGGGCTGATACCACGGGCCGTTCGGTGGAAATTTCAGTTATGTCGAACGGCCGGGGTCAAGCGCGCCGCCGGGCCTGTTCGTCTGTGCCGTCGCCCTGCCGCCAGTTCCGGGCGAGGGCGACCAGGCCGCGAACCACGTCGGGAGGCAGCCCCGGAGTGCTCGCGATGTGCCACAGCGTCGGGTCTTCATACTCCGCATGCCCGAGGTCCTGCGAACCCGCGTTAGGTTCCCCGCCTGCTAGTATCCGCCGGCACGAACCCGGGGCCCAGCCGAGCCGGTTCTCGACCATACCGAGGGTGCTAGGGGAAACGCGTTGGCCGTTCTCGAGCTTTCCAAGCGTTCGCTCGGTTACCCCTGTCGCCTCGGCAAAGGCCCGCCTGTCCCGCATGCCTAGCTCGACGCGGCGCGCGACAACGTAATCAGCGAGCCGACGCCAGTCCTCACCGGTCATATGACCGTCCTTCCCCACGAGCCGCCGCCACTCCCGCCGCCGGCTACGTGACCATCCTTACGCGAAGAAGATAGAAGAGTCTAACTCTTCCGCCACCGGCGAACGACACGGATCTGCGTCTCTCTTCTCAGCTCATCTTCTCCATGCTCTTTACTTCCTGTCTGTACTGCTCTAGAGTGCCTGAGTCGGCAGATAGCTTCTTATCTCTTCCTACACGTACCAAGATTTGCCAGTTTCTCGGATCGCGCTGCGGGCCGGTGACGTCCTCGCGCAGGCGAGGAGGGGAGCGCAAGGGCGCCCCGGCCACGCAGCGGGACTAGCTAAGCGGGCTCGGCGCGCCGTACCCGATCCTCAGCACGGCTTGGCCCTTACGCGGCGTGATCTGTTGCACCCAGACAGGCTGATACTCAGCTCGCTGGGTGTTGATGAACGACTGCATCCAATCGAGATATGCCGCACGCGTGAGGTGCGACGCTGGAACGGTCGTCGCCAAGTCCGCCCACCGCAAGAGGCTGGCGGGTCCGCCGCCGGGCGACTGGCTGGCGAAGTCCACGATGTACACCGGATGGCTATGGGCCAAGATGGCGAGGAGGTCCGGCAGCCAAGGGTCAACCCGGCCGCTGAGGAGCTGGGCCTTGGCCGTGGCAGAGGCCCTGATGTTGCTGTTGGTCAGCAGCTGAGCACCGGCCTCTTTCCTGGCGAGCAGCGCTCCGGGCAGGGTGGCACGATACACCGCGGCGCCGTCGGGATAGATCCACCAGATGTCAATCCTGGTTTTTCCCGTGCCGAAGCTCGCGATGAGAGCCGGAGCGTAGAGGCCCAGACGGGGGCCGAACTGATCCCGGACGGTGGCGGTGGCCACCAGCAGGGTAGAGCCGAGAGGGTCGTTCGCCCCGGGGCCGAGCGGCGAGACTTGCGAGGGCGAGAAGCCGTTGCTGACCAGATCCTCGCATAGCTCCTCATCGCATGACACGACCGCGCCGGGACTGACCTGGTGCAGTATCCAGTTGATCGCCTGTGTTCTCGCCGTGGTCTCAGCGGCGAGTGGGCTCATCTGGGCGTGGTGGTTACCCGTGAGCAGCTGCGACGATGCGCCGCGCGGGGAAAGAGTGAACGCAAGGCCGACGACGCCGCCAACCAGCAGGATCAAGCTCAACAGCACAGCGGCCCGGCGGCGCCGCGATGCGCGGCGGTTTAGGCGCCTCCGGTGCGGCCTGGACGCCAGGTCACCGGCGATCAGGCCATCGCCGCTGCCGGCCCGCGGCTCGGGGGGCGCGGCACGCACCTGCGCTGAGCCAGCTGTCGTCTCATCCCAGTCGAGAACGGATGCTATCGGCGGCATCGGGCCCATGAGCCGCGCTCCGGCGGCCACCAGCTCGCTGAGCGCCCCGCGGGCCGACGGCCTGGCGGCTGGGTCCTTGTCGAGGCAGCGATGGATAAGGGAGCCCAGCGGCTCGGGAAGATTGCCCACATCTGGCTCGGAATGAAGAATGGCGAACGCCGTGGCAGTCAGCGACTCGCCCTTGAAGGGCAACTCACCGGTACTCGCGAACGCCATCGTCACAGCCCACGACCACATGTCGGCCGCCGCGGTCACCCGCTCCGCGGCCAGCTGCTCAGGAGCCATGAACGCTGGGGTTCCCATGGCGGCCTGGCCAGAAGGGCCCATGGTGGTCATCCCGGGAACGGCGGCCAACCCGAAGTCGATCAGCACCGGCCCGTCGGGCCCGAGCAGGACATTGGCGGGCTTGAAGTCGCGGTGCACCATCCCGGCGGCATGCACCGCGCCCAGCGCGGTCAGCGTTGCGACCGCGATGCGCTCGAGCGTTGCGCCGCCGCGAGGCCCGTTCTGCTCGACGACCTCGATCAGCGATGGCCCGCTGACGTATTCGCTGACGATGAACGGCCGGCGTTCGAAGATTCCCGCATCCAGGACTTGCGCGGTGCAGAACCGGGCGACCCGCTGCGCTGCGGCAACCTCCTTCAGGAAACGGCTGCGGACCTGCGGGTCCGTGGTGGGCGGCAGAAGCTTGACCGCCGCCGGGTTTCCGGCAGGATCCACCGCCAAGAACACCACACCCTGCCCGCCTTCTCCGAGGCGGCCGAGCAAGCGGTATACACCCACCTGGCGCGGATCCATCTCGCGCAGGGCAAGCATCTCCGGCATTGTCGTCCAAGCGGATGTCACCCGGCCATTTTGCCTCGCCAGGCTCAGCGCACGCCACAATTCCGTTTAGTCAGTTGCCTGCCGTGGCTTTCTGGCGGCCGCCTATGCTTTCGAGGAACTGCTTTCTCGCGGCCACGTCCACCCGGCGCCGCGCCAGATCTGCCCGCCCGGCACGATGATTCTCCGGCTGAGAACATAGCAAATTCCCCTTTGAACGCGCTTCGACCGGGCATGCTGTTGGGAAGCCCGGCCGCAAGGTGCCCCAGGGGCAGGTAGCCGGGTCAGGGGTGGGGCCCCGGCAGCACCGTCTCCCCCCCACGGTGCCCGGGACCCCGCTCCGCTTCAGGCACGGGGAAGTCGTCGATAATCACCGATGATGTAATGCGGCAGTGCCGACGTCGAAGTGAATCGGGCGGTCTGCGATCGGGGAGGAACCACCATGACCACCGCGGTCTCGATTATCGGCGCCGGTCTCGGCGGCCTGACCCTGGCCCGCGTCCTCCGCGTGCACGGCATCCCGGCGACGATCTATGAGGCGGAGCCCTCGGCGGATGCCCGCACCCAGGGCGGCCTGCTCGACGTGCACGAGTACAACGGGCAGCTCGCGCTCGAAGCGGCCGGCCTCACCGGCGAGTTCCGCGCGATCATCCACCAGGGCGGCGAGGCGACCCGCGTGCTCGACCAGCACGGCACGGTGCTGCTCGACGAGCCCGACGACGGCACCGGCGGCCGTCCCGAGGTGCTCCGCGGCGACCTGCGCCAGATCCTGCTCGACTCTCTGCCCGGCGAGATGATCCAGTGGGGACGCAAGGTCACCGGCGTCCAGCCCCTCGGCGTGGGCCGGCACGAGCTGACCTTCGCCGACGGGCCGGCCGTGACCACCAGCCTCCTCGTCGGTGCCGACGGCGCCTGGTCGGCCATCAGGCCGCTGCTGTCCGGCGCCAGGCCCGGGTACTCCGGCACGTCGTTCATCGAGACCTACCTGTTCGACGCCGACGAGCGGCACCCCGCGGCGGCCCAAGCGGTCGGCGACGGTGCCCTGTTCGCAGTCGCGCCCGGCCAGGGGATCCTTGCGCACCGCGAGCCCGGTGGTGTCCTTCACGCCTACGTCGCGCTCGCCAAGCCGCAGGAGTGGATCGCCGGCATCGACTTCACCGATGCCGCCGCCACCACTGCCCGAGTCGCGGCGGAGTTTGACGGGTGGGCGCCCGGCCTCACCGCGCTCATCACCGACAGCGACACCGCGCCCGTTCCCCGCGCCATCAACGCCCTGCCCATTGACCACCGGTGGGACCGAGTCGCGGGCGTCACCGTCCTCGGCGACGCCGCCCACCTCATGTCACCGTTCGCCGGGGAGGGTGCCAACCTCGCCATGTTCGACGGCTCCGAACTCGGCCAAGCCATCGCGGCCCACCCCCGCGACGCCGAAACCGCGCTGGCGGAGTACGAGCGAGCCCTCTTCCCCCGCAGCGCGCAATTTGCCGCCGAATCCGACCGGAACCACAAGCTACTCTTCGGCGACAACAGCCCCGACAGCCTGCTCAAACTGCTCACCGGCCAGGAGCCGGCCGAGTGAGCGCGATTGTGTGGGCCTTCGGCGATGCTGGGCTAGGGCGCACTGGGGTGAGGCTCTCCGGTCCGGGTCACGGTCGCGATCCGGGCGTTGACCGGGATGTTGCTGGAGTCCAGTCCGGGCGTCTGCCCGTGGAAGTCGAAGTCGAGGCGGACATCTGGCCGGAACATCAGGCAGTGGGTTGACCCGCCGAAGTGGAACATGCCGAGCTGGTCGCCCTTTTTGACGCGCTGTCCCTGGTACACGGTGATCTCGCAGGTGGAAACCTCGGCCATGCCGACGGGAAGGACGCACATGAGCCCGATGGCCGGATTGTCGGCTTGGATGAACACCATCGCCCGGGTGGCGACCTCGGTGATGTAGCCCTGCGAGTCGTCGGGCCCGGCTGGGTCGTATCCTTCGGCGGGAGTTTCGGAATAGTACGTGCCGTCGTGCACGTGGGCTTTCACGACCCGGCCGTCGACCGGGCTGTGCCAGCGGTGGTAGCTGAGCGCGCTGAGGAAGGCCTGGTATATCGTCCCGCCGACGAACTGATCGGCCCAGGGATCGTCGGCCAGCATGTGGGCGATGGAGTACGGCTGCCCCTTGACCCAGAACCTGTCGTGGCGGCGGACGTCGTGGCTCAGCCGGTACGGTGCCGACTCGCAGGCGTTGACGATGACATCGGGGTCTGCCGGAGAAGCCACCGGCCGTATCCCCGCACGGAACCGCCGGGTGAAGAAGTCGTCCCACGAGGTGAAGCCGTAATGCGGTTTCGCCGGGTCGCACACGAAATCCTCGGCGAAATGCGGCATCTTCGCCATGGCCTGCGGGCCGAACCAGCCCGAGTCGGTGTCGTTGAGCACGCCGACCGAATCGGCGGACTTCAAGAACAGGCCCCATTCGTTGAGCATCTTCTTGAACTGCCGGTTGACCCGGTCGTTCAAGAACGCGGCGAACCCCGCGTGGGTGCCCATGGCCGAGTCAAGGATGGCGTTGATCGGGGTACCAACGAGCCCGGTGTCGTCGTATTCCGGGGCGTGCGTCAGGATGTGGTTGAAGAGCTTGAGCATATGGTCAACGGTCCTGACCTGGGGCTTGCCGGTCGGCGTTGGCTTGCGGGGCGTCTGCGCCAGCATGAACGCGAACAGCATGTAGATCTCGGGATCCCGCTCGATCACCTGCCGGAACTCCTCGACCACCGGGAGCAGCGGCACGTCGCCGCCGGCGTCGGTCTTCGCGACGAGGTCATCAAGCCACCGCTCGAGAACCTGCTGGTCCGATGGAAGCCACTTTCCCACCCGGTACGGAGCGCCCGTCATCACATCTCTCCTTGGCCGGCCACTCGCTCCCGTTGCGTGTCCGCGGGCACCGGCGCGTTTTTTAGCCACCTCAGGTTACAAGCGGCAAGGGCCGGTTCTCGACGATGCGTTTCATCACGATGGTTGAGGTGAGGCGGTGGATGCCGGGCAGCGTGGCCAGCTTCTGGTCGCGCAGTGCCGCAAAGCTGTCGAGGTCCCGCGCGACGACCCGGAGCAGGTAGTCGGGGTCGCCGAAGAGGCGTTCTGCGTGCCGGACCTGCGGCAGCTCGGCCAGGGCCGTTTCGAAGGAGGCGACGGTGCCGGCGTCGCCGCGTTCCAGGGTGATCTGCACGAGGGCCTCGAATCCCAAGCCGACGGCGGCGGGGTCCACGAGGGCGCGGTAGCCGGTGATGACTCCGCTGCGTTCGAGTTCACGCAGTCGCCGGTGGCAGGGGCCGGGGGTGAGCCGAACTCTGTCCGCGAGCTCGGTGACCGTGAGGCGTCCGTCGGCTTGCAGCTCGGCAAGGATCTTCCGGTCTATATGGTCCATGCCGCAAGAGTATTGCCGAAACCCAGCCTATAGCGGCAGAAATAGCAAGCATCTGTCCTGTCAAACGACGTAACGTCTTAGGCGAAGGCCATGCCTGACAGAATCACGGAGATAACGCCGATGCAGACGGTCTACGCGTTGCTTCCCTTGGTGGCGGCGTTCCTGGCGGTGCCGCAGTTCCTGCCACAGCTGGCCAGGGTTCGCCGCGCCGGCACCACGGCTGGGGTGTCGTGGTCGTGGGCGGCACTGACGAGCGTGAACAACGGGGCCTGGCTGGGCTACTTCGCGCTGTCAGGCTTCTGGACCGCGCTGGTGCCCGCCATCTCGGCGACTGTCCTGTCGGGACAGCTCGCGGTCGTGCTGGCCCGACGCGGCGGCGGCATGCCGAAACGCCCCGTGGTGCTCGTATCGGTGTGGGCGGTGGTGCTGCTCACCGCCGCCGCGGTGTTCGGTCGCACGGGACTGGGCTCGGTCCTGACCGTCGCCTTCGCGCTCCAGGTCACGCCCTCAGTGTGGACGGTCTACCGGTCCCGGAACACGGTCGGGGTATCCCGGGGCACCTGGCTGCTGATCTTCGGTGAACTCCTCTGCTGGGGCGTGTTCGGCATCCACGAGGCCGACCCCCGGCTGATCGTGCTCGGGGCCACCGGCGTGGTGGCCAGTCTGCTCGTGCTCGCCCGCGTGTCGTGGCGGCGGNNGGCCGTGGCCGTGGCCGTGGCCGGAAAGGGTGCCGGTGACCCAGGAGAATGGCAAAATTGCCCTGCCGCGCGATTCCTAGACCGGGGAGACACCGATGCTCACGCCAGTCACCATGCTCGATGAGCGATACAGCAGTCCGTCCGCTACCGCCGCGGGATGGGAGGAGACCCGCAGGGTGCTTGAGACCGCCGAGCTGTTCTGGGTCTCCACCGTCCGGGCTGATGGCCGGCCGCATGTCACCCCGGTCGTCGCCGTGTGGGCTGAGGAGGCCGTCTGCTTTTCCACCGGTGACGGGGAGCAGAAGTTCGCGAACTTGCGCGCCAACCCGCACGTGGTGCTGACCACCGGCTGCAACCAGTGGGACCAGGGGCTGGACGTCGTGGTGGAGGGCGACGCGGTGCAGGTCACCGACGACACCACACTGAAGCGTATAGCCGCGGCGTTCACCGCCAAATGGGACGGGCGGTGGCAGTGGGAGGTGCGCGAGGGCAGCTTCCACCACCCCGGCGGTGGCGGCGCGGCCATGGTGTTCGCGGTCACGCCCGCAAAGGTTTACGCCCACGCCAAGGGCGACCCGTTTGGTGCCACCACGCACAGGTTCTGACTTGAGGGCCAGTGACCTGGGTCGTTTTCCGCAGGCCGGTAGTCTGTAGCTTGAACTTCTCTCTCGACCGCGGCGCTATCAGCCGGACTGACCTTGACATCCTCCCCCGCTTAAAGGCCGGGGGATTCCAGCTACT
>PLDT01000327.1:0-8985 GCA_003136255.1 Actinomycetota bacterium | reverse complement strand
TCCGGTCTGCCCGGCCGCCCCGGCCGCCCCGGTCTGTCCGGCTGCCCCGGTCTGTCCGGCCGCCCCCGCTGCCCCGGTTTGCCCGGCCGCCCCGGTCTGCCCGGCTGGCCCGGCTGGGCCGGCTGGCCCGGCTGGCCGATCGATTTCTGCGGCGTTGAGGGTGAAGTAGATGGTCGCGCCTTCGCCTACCTTGCCCTCGGCCCATGCGCGGCCGCCGTGACGTTCCACGATCTGCCTGACGCTGGCGAGGCCGATGCCTGTGCCGGGGAACTCGCTGGGCGCGTGCAGCCGCTGGAATGGCTGGAACAGTTTGCTTAGGTCAAGGGGGTCAAACCCGGCGCCGTTGTCGCGCACGTAGCAGCAGATGGGGGCATCTTCTGTCGGCGTCGTCCCGAACTCGATTAGCGCACCGTGCCGATAAGAGGTGAACTTCCAGGCGTTCTCTACCAGATTTCGCAGGACCGTGCGGATGAGAGCGGGATCTGCCCGTACCTTGACTAGGCGCTGGATAATGAAGCGAACGTCTCGCCCCGGCTCCTCGCGCTGGAGTTGCGCGGCGATGTCATCGATCTCGGTGCTGAGGTCGACGGTCTGGAGGTGGATGGTGGCTCGCGTGGAACGGGAGAGATCCAGCAAATCCTCGATGAGTATGGACATTTGCTTGCTGGCGGCGGCGATTCGCTCGGCGTAACCTCGGCCTTCTTCGCCGAGAGCATCCGCGCATTCTTCCAGCAGCAGTTCACTGTAACCAGATAGTGCCCGGAGGGGAGAGCGCAGGTCGTGGGAGACCGAGTAGGCAAAGCTGGTAAGATTCCGGTTGTCCAGCTCGATGTCCTTGTTCCGGATGGCAAGTGCCTCCGCTCCGCGGGCCTGGCTCTGCGCGGTGATGTCATGGGCGATGGAGGCCGCGCCGATCGTGTTACCGTACTCATCGTTGACCGGAAACACCGACGTCGACGCGGGGAAGGTGGTGCCGTCCTTGCGCTGCCTTACGGTCTCATAGTGCGAGACGCGCTCGCCTTTCCTGATCATGACCAGGATGTCCGCGATCTCGCCGACTCGATCTGGGGGGCACAGCATCGTCATCGGCTGGCCGACCGCCTCGTCCGGCGTATACCCGTACATGCGCACGGCGCCCTGATTCCAGGTCCATATCATCCCGTCGAGCGACTTGACGATGATAGCGTCATCAGACGAGCTGATCAGCATCGCGAATAGCTGGGCAGGAATCCCTCTACTGGCGGGCAAAGCACTCGGAATCGTCTTCTGGACCATGACTATCCTCTGTCGTCGACATGGGCGGAAAGTCCACGGGGCTGCATTTCCATAATGATGCCGCATTGGTGAAGCTCCACAGAATTTCTTCTTCTATCATAATACACGCCCAAGGGAGACTTGCTGCATCGTGCCACAATCGAGCAGGTAAGATGATATAGGCTTCGTTATGCTATTTAAAGCCCGCTCGTAACCGTTTAGCATGTTAAAGTTGCGCGCGGCTCGGATGGACCGCATCCGGTCCGGGCAGGCTCCAGCCTGGCCCTCGGTTTCTCATCGGAGTGTCCGTAGAGACTCCTGTGCTGCTGAGCACTCCGGCCTGGTCTGCTCGGCCCGTTCCGGGTCGATGGCAGCCGGGATGACCAGCCACCACATCGGCCATCAGCCAGGAACGCGAACGTTCCCATCATCCCGGAGCCGGAGTGCCCCCGCCGGAGGCCTGGAATGACCATTCTGTAACAACTGGCTACGAATAGTAGTGTATCTAATACTGAAGGTAGCGCCACGAAGGAGGCTGGGTTGCTTGGCCAGGATTCTCGTGGTCGATGACGAGCCCTACGAGCGGTTTCTGGTCGGCCGGGCCCTGAAGAAGCAGGGGCATGCCGTGACAGTCGCGGGGAACGGTGCCGCCGGGCTGAAGGTAGCCCAGGAGCAGGTCCCGGATCTGGTGGTGACTGACATCATGATGCCGGTCATGGACGGCGTCGAGTTCATCCGCCGGCTGCGCGGTGATCCGGCTACGGCAGGCATCCCGATCCTCGCCGCGACCGGGGACAGCTAACTGGCGGACGCCGCCGACGCGGTCCTGACGAAGCCCTATGACGACCGGCGGCTCATCATGCTCGTGAACAGCTTGCTGGAGAAAGGGCGTGAGGTGCGTTGACGCGCATGTCTACTGGCATAGCCGGGCTGGACTTGGTCCTCAACGACGGCCTGGAGCCCGGGTCGGTCGTGGTCGTGGCCGGTGCGCCGGGCACCGGGAAGACGATCCTGGCTCAGCAGATGTGCTTCGCCAGGGCCAGCGCGGAGCACAGAGGTGTGTCTACTACACGACGATGTCCGAGCCACATAACAAGATCGTCCGGCACCTGGCGGAGTTCGCCTTCTTCAAACCGGAGTCCCTGGGGTCAGCGGTCGAGTACATCCATATGGGCGACTTCCTTGGACCGTCGAACCAGGACGGCCTGGAGGGGCTGGTATCGGAGATCGTCCGCAAGACGCTGGATGAGGAGCCCTCGATCGTGGTGGTGGACAGCGCCAAGATGCTGGGCGACTTTGCCGACAAGCGGGAGCTGCGCCGCGCGCTGTATGACCTGACCAGCCGGTTCTCCCGGACCGGCACGGTGCTGTTGCTGCTGGGCGAGTACGCCCCCGAGGAGCTGCGCAGCGACGTCGTGTTCTCGCTGGCGGACGGCATCATCCAGCTGGAGTACGAGGCCCGCGAGCCGATCGACCGGCGGTGGCTGCGGGTCATCAAGATGCGCGGCCGCAGCCACCTGTCGGGCAAGCACACCTTCCGGATCGGGCCGGGCGGGGTGGAGGTGTTCCCGCGCGTCGAGACCCTGGTCCCGGATCCGGAAGCCCCGCTGTCCGGTCAGGTCCCCAGCGGTATCTCCGGCCTGGATGACCTGATGGGCGGCGGCGCGCGCCAGGGCGACGCCAGTCTCGTCACCGGTCCCTCCGGCGTCGGCAAGACGATCTTCGGCCTCCGCTGGCTGGTCGAGGCAATGAACCGGGGAGAAAACTGCCTGTACGTCACCTTCAAGGCCTCCGGTGCCCAGCTGACCAGCGTGGCCGCCGGCTTCCACTGGGACCTGGCGGCCTACCGCGATTCCGGGCAGGACCGCTTCGCCGCCTATATGCGCAGCCTCGTCGGCCTGATCCGGGCCGGGGGCAGCTCGCTGCTCCTCACCAGCGAGACCAGCGTCCGCGGCCTGCCCGGCAACTCCCTGGACGGGCTGATGTTCCTGTTCGACAACACCATCGACCTGCGCTACATCGAAGACGAGTCTCAGATAGTCCGGGCCGTGCATGTCGCCAAGATGCGCAGCCGGGCGCACTCCATGTCCCTGAACAGCCTCACCATCACCGACCGGGGACTAGAAGTAGGGCACGCGCTCGACCGCGTGACCGGGCGCCTCGGCTGGAGCGCACTGCGAACGCAGGGACCCGCGGAACCGGCCAGGCCAGCCGCTCCAGCCGCCGACGCTTGGCCCACGGGACCCGAGGCTCCCGGCCACCGGGCCCGGGTAGCCAGCCCGCGCGGGGCTGGCCAGGAGTAGTGGCGGCATGGTCACCGAACCGGCGAGAATCCTCGTGTTGCCGCAGGCGCCGAGGATCGGAGACACATGCCACTCGACCCGCAGTTCCGCGCCATCCTGGACACCCTCGAGAGCAAGGGGCTGCTCCCGTTGGTTCGAGGCGACGCGGCCGAGACCCGCGCCCACTACCGGCAGCTCGCGCTGAGCCGCCGCGGCCCGCAGTACGTTCCGGAGCCGGTGGCGTCGGCGGCCGACCAGCGCTCACCGGGCGGGGTGCCGGTCCGGGTGTACGAGCCGCTGGACCCGCGTGGCAGCACGCTGATCTACCTGCACGGCGGCGGCTGGGTCGTCGGCGACGTCGAAACGCACGATCCGCTGTGCCGCCGGGTAGCCAACGCGACCGGCGCGCGGGTGGTCTCGGTCGACTACCGGCTGGCCCCCGAGCACCCCTTCCCGGCTAGCCTGGACGACGCCGAGGACGTGCTGCACTGGCTGTGGACCGAGGATCCCGGGCGCCCGCTTGGCGTGGCCGGCGATTCCGCCGGGGCGTCGCTGGCCGCCGGCCTGGCCTTGCGGGCGCGGGACAAGCAGATCCCGCTCGCCGCTCAGCTGATGCTGTACCCGGCTACCGACCCGGCCATGACCAGCCCGTCCATCACCCAGAACGGCGAGGGCTACTTCCTGACCCGCCGCGACATGGCCTGGTTCTACCAGCAGTACCTGCCGGCCGCCCCGGCCAGCGCCTCGGAGGCCGACCTGGCCCACGCCCACGTGGCCGGCGTGGCTCCGGCCATCGTGGCCACCGCGGAGTTCGATCCGCTCCGCGACGAGGGAACCGCCTACGCCGTCCGCCTCGCGGACGCCGGCGTGCCCACCCACTATGTTCCCGGCCCGGGGCTCATCCACGGTTTCGCCGCCTTCCTCGGCGTGGTGGACGCCGCCGACGCGACCGTCGCCACTATCCTGGGCCGTCTCACCAAGGCCCTGACCGGCTGAAACCTGCCCGGTTAGCCCGATCAGCGGTCATTCGCCCGGGCCCAGGCGGGGTGCCCTGGCTGGGGGCAAGAGACACACGGCCCCGGGGGTCGGCTAGGGCGTTTCCCGGGCGCGACGGACCTGCCCCGGGCGGGAACGTGGAGGCATAAGCACCCGGGTGACGGGAGGCCCGAAATGTACGAGACGTGTGACCGGTGCGGACCGGCGGTCCAGGCGAGGTACCGCGCGGACCGGCTAGGTGAGCTCTACCTGTGCGGACACTGCGCGATGCGGCTCTGGCCGGCGCTGGCCGCCCAGGGCTGGTACCTGTCGCTGATCCGCGACCTGGCCCTCGCCACCCGCTAGCAAAACCGTAAGTGACCAGCGCTCTGGCCGCCGTCGACGTGCAGGATCTCGCCGGTGACGTACGGCGCTGACTCCAGGAACAAGATGGCGTCCACCACGTCGCTGATCTGGCCGGGCCGTCCGATGGGCGGCGTCCCGTCGCCGAGGTCGGCGTAGCTCTCCGGCGCGAACATCGGCGTCTGGATCACCCCGGGCGAGACCGCGTTGACCCGGATGCCGCGCGAGGCGTACTCGACGGCCAGCGACCGGGTGACCGCGGCCAGGCCGCCCTTGGTCAGCGCGGTCAGCGCCGAGGGGGAGCTGTGGATCGAGTACTCGGCCACCGTCGCGCTGATGTTGACCACATGGCCGCCGCCGCGCGGCAGCATCTCGGTGATCACCCGCTGGGTCAGCCAGAAGAACCCGGTCAGGTTGACCCCGGTCAGCAGGGCGTAGTCGGCCGCCGTGTACTCGGTGAACGGCTTTGACATGAACACCCCGGCGTTGTTGACCAGGGTGTCGATCCGCCCGAAGCGCTCGAGCGCGGCCCGGGTGATCCGCTCGGCGGTAGCGGGCTGGGACACGTCACCCTCGACCGCGATCACATCCGGGTCCGGGGACGGCGCGAAGGTCACCGCGTTGGCCACCACCGCCCAGCCGAGCCGGCGGTACCCGGCCACCACGCCCGCGCCGATGCCCCGCGAACCCCCAGTAACGATGGCTACCTTCTCCGTCATGAGTTCCCCGGGTCGCTCGGGTGCGCGGACAGCGACGTGGTCTGCACCGTCAGCCACGCGTACAGCGGCAGCGACTCCAGGATGGCCTGCAGCTGCTCGCTGCTGTCCGCCCGCCACAGGCCCAGCGCGCGCCCCGCCCCGGGCAGCACCCAGAGCCGCTCCAGGTGCCCCTGCCCGGTCAGGTCGCGCGTGCGCTCGGCCTCGCCCGCCTCGGCGTCCCGGACCGCCTGGTCGGCCGTACCCGGCGGGATGGCCTGGGTGAAGAATGTAAAGAACTCCGTGCCGCGGACCGCCTGCTCCCGGCCCGGCCCGGGGTCGTTGCGGTGCGGCGCGAGCGGGGTGACCTCGTCCGTGCGCCAGATCCGCAGCGGCATCGAGGCCAGCACCTTCTCGAGCTCGCCGTCGTCGGCGGCGGCGAACAACCCGAACGTGCGCCACTGGCCGGGCACCGGCGGCGGCCGCCACAGCCGGCGCAGATGCCCCTGCGCCGCGAGCTCGCGCGACCGGGCGGCCTCGCGGGCGCGCACGTCGTCGACCGCCGCCTCCGGAGTTCCCTCCGGAACGTGCGTGGTCATCGTGACCAGGTACTCCATGGCCGGCTCCTTCTGACGTGGAAGGTGAACCACGGTCGTTCGGAAAAAATATTGAATTATGCCGAACGGCCGTGGTCTCTCGTCCCCGCTACCCCTAAATGCCGCGCCTAGATGAGCTGCTCGCCGCCGTCGATGTCGTAGGTCGCCCCGGTGACCGCGGTGTTGATCATCAGCTGCACGGCCAGGGCGGCGATGTCGGCCGGCTCGACCACCCGCCCGATGGGCAGCGTGGCGCGTAGCTGCGCGCGGCGCGCGTCCAGGTCGTCGCCCAGCAGCCGGGCCGACAGCGGCGTGTCGACGAACCCGGCCGCGATCAGGTTGACCCGGACCGGGGCGATCTCCAGGGCCAGGTTGGCCACTAGGGCGCGCAGGCCGGCCGAGCCGAACGCCGCGATGTCCTGGCCCTTGGCCGGGCGCCGGACGCCGGTGCCGCTCATGAACAGCAGCGTGCCGCCCCCCCGGACCTTGCCCACCGCGTGCTGGCCGATCCGCAGCGGCACCAGCAGGTGCGCGTCTAGGGTCCGGAGCGCCTCGGCGAAGTCCAGCTCGGCCAGCGGCGCGTAGTACGGTCCGCCCCCGGTCAGCATCAGGTGATCGATCGGCCCCGCGAAGTCAGCGAAGAACCGGTCCAGGGCGGCCGGGTCGGTGACGTCGAAGGCCGCGGTGTCGCGCGCGCCGACGTCGGCCGCGGCCTGCTTGAGGTGTTCGGCGTTGCGGCCGGTCAAGATGACCTCGGCGCCCTCCTCGCGGGCCCGGCGGGCGGTTTCCAGGCCCATGCCGGAGCTGCCGCCGATGACCACGACCGTCTGCCCGGCCAGGCCGCCCGGCGATGTCGTGGTCATGACTTCTGTCCTGCCGGTGCGGCCTCGGTCTGGTGTTTGCCGTCGGCGATCTGGCGGCGCAGCGCCTTCAGCGCGGCCACGAAGATCTCCGAGAAGGTCGGGAAGGGCTGGATGACGTCGCGGAGCACCTCCAGGGGCACCTGGGCGCGGATGGCCAGCGTGGCCTGCTGCATCCACTCCCCGGCCTCGGGGCCCAGCGCGTAGGCGCCGGTCAGCCGGTCGCCGTCGGACAGCAGGGTCAAGAAGCCCTTGGACTTGGCGTAAGCGTGGGTGTAGGTGGCCGTCTTGGCCACGTCGGCCAGCGGGGCGGTCGCGCTGAACGGGGCCTCGGTCGCGCCCACCGAGGCCGCTTGCGGGTCGGTGTAGACCACGTCCGGGATGGCCTCGTAGTGGGCCTCGCGCGATTCGCCGAGGATGTTCGAAGCGACGACCTCGCCCTGGTACTTGCCGACGTGGGTCAGCAGCCGGATGCCGGTGACGTCGCCGATGGCCCACAGTCGCTCTCCGGCGCTCAGGTGCGCGTCGACCGGTATGCCGTGCCGGCCGGCCGTGACGCCCACCGTGTCCAGCCCGTCGGGTAGCCGCGGGCGCCGGCCGGTGGCCGCGAGCAGGTGGTCGCCGTGTAGCTCACGGCCGTCCTCGAGGGTCAGCACGTAGTCCTGGCCGTCGCGCCGGGCGGCCGTCGCCTGCACGCCCAGGATCAGCTCGATGCCTTCTGCGATCAGCTCCTCGCCCAGGGCCAGGCCGAGCGGGACGGGCTCGCGGGCCAGCACGTGCCCGGCCGCCTCCACCAGGGTGACCTCGCCGCCCAGGCGCCGCACGGCCTGGGCCATCTCGGCGCCCACCGGCCCGCCGCCCAGGATCAGCAGGTGACGCGGCACGGCCTTCATGCCGGTCACCCCCCGGTTGGTCCACACGCCGTCCAGCTCGCGCAGGCCCGGGACGGGCGCTATGACCGCATCCGAGCCGGTCGCCACCACCACGTGCCGCGCCGTATGGCGGACGCCGTCGACCTCGACCACCCCCGGCCCGGCCAGCTTGCCGGTCCCGCGCAGCAGGTCGATGTGCTCCCCGGCCAGCCACCGCACCTGCCCGGCGTCGGAGTAGTCCGCGACCATGAAGTCGCGGTAGGCCAGCGCCGCCTCCACGTCCACCTGCGCGGTGGCCGCCGCCTGGCGGGCCTGGGCTACGGCCTCGCCGGGGCGCAGCAGCGTCTTGGACGGGATGCAGGCCCAGTACGAGCACTCGCCCCCGGCCAGCTCCCGCTCCACCACCGCCACGCGCAGCCCCCCGTCGGCCAGCTCGCCCGCGCAGTGCTCGCCCGGTGAACCGGCCCCCACGACGATCACGTCGTAGTCGTAGTCGCTCATGCGTCCACCCGGTAGAAGTCCTTGGCCCGGTCCACGTCGGCGACAGGGCTCCCTGCCACCTCGAGTTTCATGTCCATGATCTCGATTCTCCTCGTCGATGCCGGGGCCGCGAGGCCTGGTCCTGCATCTGCACCCTGGGCGTGATTAGTTCTGCACCCTGGCGTGATTCTTTCTGGACCCTGGCGTGATGCTGTGTCCACCCTGGCGTGATGCTGTTCCCTCACCCTCGCGTAATGCGACGGCCGCTCGCGCCCGTGCGAATGCCTGGCCGATCCCCTGTCCCTCGCGTGCCCGCGTGCGGCTATGGCGTCCACGGTCGCGCCGGGAGGCGGCCGCTCCTCGCCCGTGCGGACCCTGGCTTTCGCCTAGGCCGTCTCCGAAGTGGACACTGGTCCTGTGCCTGATACCCGCCAAGACGATGAGCGCTCCCAGCCCAGCCGCGTCCGCGGCGAGCGGACGGAACCGCGCGACGGCCAGCGTGACCCGTCGGCCGGCAGCGCGCCGATTCTCGAGGGCATCCGGGCCCTGCATGACCGGCTGGATAGGCTCGAGCACCGGATCGCGCCTGCGGAAGGCTCTGGCCCGGG
>PLDT01000104.1:13566-15055 GCA_003136255.1 Actinomycetota bacterium | reverse complement strand
GCCTGGACATCCTGGTCAACAACGCAGGCATCGCGCCCGGGAATCCGGCCGAAGACGTCCGCGAAGAAGACCTCGACGCGACCCTGGCGGTCAACCTCAAGGGGACGTTCCTGGTTAGCCAGGCCGCCGGGCGCATCATGATCAGCCAGGGGTACGGGCGGATCATCAACATCGGCTCCCAGGCCGGAGCGGTCGCGCTGCCCGGCGAATCGGTGTACTGCATGACCAAGGCCGCCATCGCGCACCTGACCCGGTGCCTGGCCGTCGAATGGGGCCCGCACGGGATCACCGTGAACGCGGTCGCGCCGACGTTCATCCACACCCCAGGCACCCAGCCCGCGCTATCGGACCCGCAGTTCCGCGCGGACGTCATCGAGCGCATCGCCGCCCTGCACCGCATCGGCGAGCCCATCGAAGTAGCCGGCGTGGTCGTGTTCCTGGCCTCTCCGGCCGCCTCGCTGATCACCGGCCAGACCATCCTCGCCGATGGCGGCTGGACCGCCCGGTAACCCCCGTAACCCCAGACCTCAAGACCACCACCTGCCGCAGGCGCAGCAGCTGCGCCACCTCGAGTCGCGGGAGGCGGTTCGCCGCCTTCACGCGAACAACGACCTGTCGAGATCCGATCCCGTTATGCCCCGTTATGTCTGAATCTAATATTGAGACATTCCGGGCGTCGACCATGATCATGGGTACTTTTGGCCCATATGAGGCCCTTTCTGTCCGTGATCATGGACTCGGCCGTTTCTGCCCGTGATCATGAACAGTTTGGGACACGGTCCGGTAGTAGCTGGTGAGCCGGCCGAGCTGGCCGCTTGCACTTCGACCTGATCGCCGCGAGCCACCAGGCCCACCGCTCCCGGCACCGATCCGCTGCTGACGTAGCTCTGCAAGACGCCGCGCAGGGTGTCATGAGACCCGTTCGAGATAGTCCTGGTAGAGGGTGACGAATCCGTCCGCGTCGAAGGTGATGTCCGCCTGGTAGCCGCTGGAGCGGTAACGCACCACCCGGTTCCCGAGCGGCTCGTACCGCTGCCAGGCTGGCTCCGCGGTCAGTTCCGGGACGCGCACGAAGCGCATGGTGTACTCGCGGGCGGCCGCGCCTTCGTTGAGAAGCCCGTCGCGGGCGACCGGCAGCGAGTTGAAGAACGCCGAATGACCCAGGTCGAAGAAGTCCGCGTCGCCTAGCTCAACCCGGCTGCCGGGGCCGTCGTCCATCGTGAGCTCCAGCACTGCTCCGTCGAGCTTCCAGCGCAGCTCGTAGGCGATGCCGATCTGCGTGCCGTGGGCACGATCAAGGCTCTCGACGCGCACGATCTCCATCCGTGGCTCGTCGAGCCCGCGCCAGAGGAGCGTTCGTATGGCCATGCAGCGAGGGTAATGCCCCGAGAGCGCGCGGGGTGACCAGGCCGGTCTGGTAGGCGAAGACGACGAGCTGCGCCCGGTCGCGGGCGCCGAGCTTGATCATCGCGCGGCTGACGTGAGTCTT
>PLDT01000104.1:0-13518 GCA_003136255.1 Actinomycetota bacterium | reverse complement strand
GGGTATCGGCTTCACGATCGCGCCGTCGAACAACACCGGCACGTTCGGCGTGGACCCGCGGGACGCGGGCGCGGCCTCGGCTACGCTCAACACCGGCCAGCAGGTCGGGGGGTCCGTCGGCACCTCGCTGCTCAACACCATTTTCGCCAGCGCGGTGGCGCACTACCTGACCAGCCACGGGCACCCGGCGCCGGCCCTGACCGCGATGTCGCTGATCCACGGCTACACCACCGGGTTCTGGGTCGCGGCGGCCATCTTCGCCGTCGGCGCGGTGATCTGCGGCACGCTGTTCCGCTCCGGCCCGCTTCGCGCCCCCGGATCCACGGCGGACAAGGTGACCGGCCGCACGGCGACCGTCCACTTGAATCCCGAACGGCCCTCCTTCACCGCCCATCGACAAGTTTTAAGCAAGCCCGTCGTTGGCCGCTAGCCAGGCGCTCACCTATGAGCAGACGCTCGCGCTCCTTCGAGCTGCCGGATACCGTGTGTGTCGACGCTCGCGATCGGCGGTGCACGCAAGGCTCGTGGTAAGGAGCGGCTGCATGATTGAGGCGCGCGATCTGACCAAGGTTTACGGTGGCAAAGCGGCGGTGGACCACCTGAGTTTCACGGTCGAGCCGGGCCGGGTGACCGGGTTTCTCGGGCCCAATGGCGCCGGCAAGTCCACCACCATGCGCCTCATCCTGGGCCTGGACCGGCCGCAGACCGGCGTCGCGCTCATCAACGGCAAGCGCTACCGCGACCTGCGGGATCCGCTGCGGACGGTCGGCGCGCTGCTCGAGGCCAAGAGCGTGCACCCCGGCCGCACGGCCCGGAACCACCTGCTGTTCCTGGCCCAGACTCAGGGCCTGCCGGCCCACCGGGTCGAGGAGATGCTGGCCTTGGTGGGTCTGCAGGACGTGGCGGACAAGCGGGCCGGCGGCTTCTCGCTCGGCATGAGCCAGCGGCTCGGGGTGGCCGTGGCCATGCTCGGTGATCCGGAGATCCTGCTGCTTGACGAGCCAGTCAACGGGCTCGATCCCGAAGGCGTCCTGTGGATCAGGAACCTGATGAAGGCGCTCGCTGCCGAGGGCCGCACCATCCTGGTGTCCAGTCATCTGATGAACGAGATGGCCGTCACCGCCGATTACCTGATCGTCGTCGGCCGGGGCAAGCTCATCACCGAGGCCAGCACCGAGGATGTGATCGCGCGCAGCACGGACAAGTCGGTCCGGGTGCGCACCCCCGACGCGGACCGGCTGGCCGAGCTGATCACGGCGGCAGGCGGAAAGGTGGTTCGAGGCGCCCCGGCGGAGGGTGCCGGGCTGCTCACGGTCACCGGCCTGGAGTCGTCCCGGATCGGCGAGCTTGCCGCGTCCGGGTCAGTCGTGCTGCACGAGCTGACCCCGCTCGCCTCGCTGGAAGGGGCGTTCATGGAACTGACCTCCGGCAGCCTGGAGTTCGGCGAGCACGGCCAGGATCCGGTGAACGCGGGGGAGGGGAGTACCCGATGACGACCACGTCGCCCGTGGCCCCGACCCAGGGGCCCGCGGACCCGGCGGCCGGGCGCAGCGCCGGATTTGCCGGCCTGATGCGTGCCGAGTGGACGAAGATCCGCTCGGTGCGCTCCACGGTCTGGACGCTGCTCAGTTTCGTCGTGGTGTGCGTCGGCTTCACCGCGCTGATCACCTGGCTGACCGAAACGCACTGGTACGGACCGAAGGCCGCACCACGGGACGCCCGAGCCATCCTCGACCCGGTCGGCTTCATCCTGGGCACCGGGGTCGGACTGGGGCAGCTCGCCATCGGCGTTCTGGGCGTACTGGTCATCACCAGCGAGTACTCGACCGGGGTGATCCGTGCCTCGCTGCTCGCCGTCCCGCGCCGGATCCCGGTGCTGGCCGCCAAGGCGGTGGTGTTCGCCGTCCTGCTGCTCGTCGTGACCGAGATCGTCGCCTTCTGCTCGTTCTTCGCCGGCTCGGCCATTCTGCACGCCCACGTCCCGGTATCGCTGAGCGGCCCGGGCGTCACGCGCGCCGTCATCGGCGCTGGGCTGTACCTCACCGTGCTCGGGCTGTTCGCGCTGGCGATCGGCACCATGATCCGGCACACCGCCGGCGCCATCTCCACGATCATCGGTGTCGTCTTCGTGCTGCCGATCCTGTCCGGGCTGCTGCCGAGCAGCTGGGGCGCGCACATCAATGCCTACCTGCCCGAGCAGGCCGGGACGCTGATCACGCACACCCAGGAGCAGTCCGGTGACCTGCTGTCGCCCTGGCAGGGGTTCGGGGTGCTGTGCATCTGGACGGTGCTGGCCCTGGCCGTGGCCGCCTACCTGCTCGAGCGCCGCGACGCCTAACCGGCCGGCTGCCAGAGCCGGAACGTCGCGCCCTGGTCGTCGACGCAGTCGGCGAGCAGCCCGAACCGCCTGCGCACGGGCTCGTCCGCGCGGCCGCCGGCCGCCCGGACCCGCTCGACCGCCGCCGCGATGTCGTCGACGCGGTAGGACAGCTGTACCTCGAGCTCCGCGCCCGGCCCCGGCAAGATGCTCAGCGGCGGACTGGTCTGGTCGGTGCGCCACGTGCCGGGGTGAGCGGGAGGGAACGGCACCTGCAGCACGGCCTGGTAAAACTCCTTAGCCCGGTGCGCGTCCGGTGCCATCATCGCCACGTTCGCGACGTCGCCCTGGCGCAGCCTGGTGGTCTGCCCCGGCGGCCGCAGCAGCATCCAGCGGTGCCCGAACGGGTCGACGATCACCGAGCCGCGACCGTAGGGCTGGTCGGTCGGCTCCCGTTCCACCGAGGCGCCGCCACGCCGGGCCCGCTCGGTACTCGCGTCGACGTCGTCGACCTCCAGGTGCAGGGTGTGGCTGAACGTCACGGGGGAGTCGGGCGCGCGCACCGGCACGTCGGGCCACAGGTCGGAGGCTTCGGCGAACATCAGCACCGCGTCGCCGATGCTGACTTCGGCGTGGCCGATCGTGCCGTCCGCGTTGACGTAGAGCTCGCCGCGCGGCTGCGCGCCGAACACCTCGCCATACCAGTCCATGGCGCGCCGGGCGTCGGACACCATGATGTGGGGGCTCAGCGTAGGAGGCTGGGCGGGCTCTCGCTCGACCGGGGTCGCGACGCTCTGCTGGGACATGGTTCCTCCTGGTAGGTCGAAGACCACCGACAGGGTCAGCCGCTGCCGCAGCCGCCTGGCGAAGTCGGGGTCGGGATCGACAGGCGTGACGGGCTCGCGCAGCACCTCGAACGGATCGGCCATCACGAGCCCTCCTCTCCCTCGTAGATCCGGCGGAACGCGGCGCGGGCCCGCACCAGCAGCGCCTCGGTGGCGTGCAGGGTCCGGTCTAGGTGCCGGGCCACCTCGGGCACCGGCAGCCCGTCGAGGTAGCGCAGCGTGAGCGCGGCCCGGTGATGCGCGCCGAGCCGGTCGAGCACCTCTCGGGCCCGGATCCGGTCGATGAGCGTCTCCCACGGGTCGTCGACGCGCGCCGGCTCGCCGTCCAGCAGGCGCAACCCGCGCCGCTCCCGCTCGACCCGCCGCCAGTGGTCGGCGAGCTTGTGCCGGGCCACCCCGATCAGCCACGGGATCGACGGCTCGGGCGCGCCCGGCTTGCGGACCGCGTGCACGGCGGCCAGGAACGACTCGGCCGTGAGATCCTCGGCCAGGCCGGTGTCGCCGCAACGGGCCAGCAGGTAGCCGTAGACGTGCGGCAGCGCATCGTCGTACAGCTCCAGCAGCCCGAGCGCCGGGTCGGGCCGCACCTGCGGGTGCGTCACACCCTTATCGTCGTCCCGGAGGCGCGCACTCCGACGGGGTCTTTGCGCAGGGTCTACATTTAGTCCGACGGGACAGGTTCCCGAGCGGGGGGAAGCAGGGTGACATGTACCGCAAGATCCTGATCATGCTGGCGGCAGCCGGGCTAGGCGTGAGCGTGGCTGCGTGCTCCGCCGCGGTGCCGGGCCAGAGCGCGGCATCCGAGCAGGTCGCGCGGACTGCGGCCGCGGGTACGCGAGCCGCCGTGTCTGGGTCCGTCGCGCTGGAGTCGGCCATCGCGGGCCGTTCGGCATCGTTGCGGCTGCTGACCGAGCCGGCGTCCGGGATCGGGCCGATATACAACCTCATCACCGGGGCGAAGTCCTCGGTCGACCTGACCATGTACGAGCTAGCCGACCCCACCGCGGAAGCGGACCTGGCCGCCGACGCCGCCCGCGGCGTAGACGTCCGGGTGCTCCTCGACCGGCACTTGGAGAAGTCCCATAACACGAGCGCCTACAACTACCTGAGCGCCCGCCGGGTCCACGTCCGGTGGGCCCCGGCCGGCACCACATACCACCAGAAGACCCTCACCGTCGACAACGCCACCTCGGTCATCATGACCCTCAACCTCGTCGCCAGCGACTATCCCGGCACCCGCGACTTTGCCGTCATCGACACCGGCCACGCCGACGTCGCCGCCATCGTCGCCACCTTCAACGCCGACTTCGCCGGGCGAGCCATCACCCCGCCGGCTGGTGCCGACCTGGTGTGGTCACCGACGAACGCGAAGCGTGAAGTCCTGTCGGTCATCGACGGGGCGAAGCACACCCTGGCCGTGGAAGACGAGGAGATGGACGACCCGGCCGTCACCGCCGCGCTGGCCGCGGCGGCCCGGCGCGGCGTCCACGTGACCATCACGATGACCGCCGACCGCGATTGGGACCAGGCCTTCACCGAACTAGCCCGGGCCGGCGCGCACATCCGGCTCTACCCGGACAACGCCAGTGCCCTGTACATCCACGCCAAGGCCATCGTCGCCGACGCCGGGCGCTCCGGCCAGCGGGTGCTGGTGGGGTCGCAGAACTTCTCCGTGGCCAGCCTCGGCTACAACCGCGAACTGGGCCTCCTCATCGGCAACGCGCGCATCGTGGCCGCCATCAGCGCCACCCTGGCCCGCGACTACGCCGGGGCCGCGGCCTACTCACCGCCTTCCCCGTCCAGATCCGGTGCCACCTGCACGGCCACCGCGAGCGTGTATAACGCCGCCCGCGACGAGAACAACGTCTACGTGCACTCCAACCAGCCGGACCAGGAGGCGACCGCCACTGCCGACGGCTACTCCCACAGCTACAAGACCGACGGCTCCGGCTACGCCCTGATCTACCTCAACGGCCCCCCGCCCGGCGCCCGGATCACGGTGACGGTCGGCGGCGCCACCTGCACCACCAGCGACTGACCAGCCTGCTGACCGAGCGTCCTGCTGACAGACCCCCGGCGCATTACCTGACCGCGGGCGCGTGTGCCTGGGAGCGGGCGATGGCTTCGGTGACGGCGCTGGTGTTTCCGTATTCCCAGCTGCGGTGCTGGATGATGCGTTCGATCCGCCAGCCCTGCGGGGTCCGCAGCATGTGGTTGGTGTAGGAGCCGCGAAGCAGGTAGAACTCGCCGTTGCCTGATCCGCGCAGCAGGTGCTGGGCGTACATATAGGAGTAGCAGATGGCCCGGTCGGGATCGCTGGCGTCGAACTCGATCACGTGGTTGGGGCTGATGTGCTGGGTGGTGGTGAACCCGTTCAGGGCGGTAGACACCCGCGCGACCAGTTCTGCGCGCGGGACGATGGCGGCGGGGATGCCGCCGCTGGCGAAGTCGGCGTAGACGGGGTCGGTGAAGCAGCCGGCGAACATCGCCCAGTCGCGGCGGTCGACACCCATCGCGTACCGGATGACCTGCTCGCTGATCTGGGCCCGGTCTTCGAGCAGGCGGATGCGGGATTCGAGATCGGTCATCATGGACGGTCCTCCCGGCGCACGCGGATGGAATGCTGACCCGTCAAACGTATGACACCAGATCGTCTTATGCAAGATGATCGTGCGGTGGACGATCCGGGCCCGCCTTCGTATAGTTCAGCCATGCCCGCCAGGCGTCATCCCCCCGCGAAGCCCGCAGTGAAGTCCCCCGCGAAGCCCGCCGCGCCGACTGCTGCCGCGCTGGCTCCCGGAGTCGATGACCTGACCTGGCTGGCCTACCGTGCCGCCGACGCGCTGGGCGAGGCATTCAACAAGGTGTCCCGCGATGCCGGCCTGGCTGACCTGCGGGACTGGCTGGTGCTCGCGCTGATCAGCCGCGACCAGGAGCAGCGCACCCAGCTGGAAATCGCGACCCAGCTCGGCATCGACAAGTCCACCCTGGTGCCGCTGCTCGACCGGCTGGAACAGGACGGCCTCATCGTCCGGACCACCTCCGAGCGCGACCGGCGGGTGCGTATCCCGCAGGCCACCCCGGCCGGCGTCAAGATCGTCAGGCAGGTCGCCGTCGCCCGGGACGCAGCCATCAACGATCGCCTCGCCGCCATCCCCCCCTCCGAGCGGGCCAGCTTCCACGCCACGCTGTGGCGAATCGTGGCAGGCGCGGCAACGCAGGAATGAGCCGCCGATTACCCGGACACCCGGCGAATCGTCGGTTGAGCCGCCATCTATGGTGGACCGATGGCGTCGGTCAAGCAGATCCAAGTCACCTTCGACTGCGCAGAACCTGAGCGTGTCGCTCGTTTCTGGTGCGAGGTGCTGGGGTACGTCGTACCGCCGCCACCGGAGGGGTTTGCTACTTGGGACGATTATGACCGCGCGCTGCCGCCTGAGCAGCAGGGTTCAGCGTTCGCATGCGTTGATCCCTCACGTGTGGGCCCGCGATTGTTCTTCCAGCGCGTTCCCGAAGGCAAGGTCGTCAAGAATCGGCTGCATCTTGACGTGCGGGTCGGCACCGGGCTCGTGGGTGAAGAGCGCCTGGCCGCACTTGAGGCCGAATGCTCACGACTGGTCCCGCTCGGCGCGGTACGCGTGCGACTCCTGCCTGCCGATGACGACAACGAGTCGTGCCTCGTGATGCAGGACATCGAGGGCAACGAGTTCTGTCTCGACTGAGTGGCCGCGAACGTTGCACCTTCGCGAGTTCGCGTCCGAGCCGGCAGCGGTCAGGAGATCGCGGCCGTCACCAGCTCGGTGACCTTCTTCTCCACCGTGGGGCTCCACTTCTTCAGCGCGTACGACACCGGCCACATGTCGCCGTCGTCGAGGTTGGCCGCGTCCTGGAAGCCCAGGGTGCAGTAGCGGTAGTTGAACTTGCCCGCGTTCTGGAAGAAGACGACGACCTTGCCGTCCGTGTTCGCGTACGCGGGCATCCCATACCAGGTCTTCGGCGACAGCCCGGGGGCGGCCGCGGTCACCGTCACATGCACGCGCTCGGCTAGCGCACGATCCTCCGGTGCCATCTCCGCGATGCTGTCGAGGACCGCCTGCAGGCCGTCGGCCTTCTTGGCGCCCTTGTTGCCCTCGGCGCGCAACTCGGCCGCGCGCTGCTTCATCGCGGCACGCTCCTCGGCGCTGAAGCCGCCGGACTCGGTCGTGGCATTCTTCGCGGGCATTGTCGGGCTTCCCTTCTTGACGCTCAGGGCTCGGTGTCATGCCGACCCTCCACCGAAGGTTAGGCCCCGGCCACACTGTGGCGCTTCTCGATTCCTGATGGATCGAGATCAGGGAACCGTTCCGCGAGGTACCACCCATTGCACCGGCTGGCCGGTGACCTGCGCGATCAGCTCGTAATCACCGTCGTAGTGCAGGACGGTGACACGTTCTCGTTCGGCTACTGCCGCGATCAGCAGGTCGGNNCGGGTCGCCCATCTGAGTTCGAACTCGATGACACCGCACGTGGCCACTACTCCCGACTCGATCAGCGGCGCCAGGACCGCTGCCACTCCCGGGTGGCGCAGACGGGCGAGCGCGCTGGTGTCCGCCAGGTAGCGTGCTACCGCTGCCATGCGGCCCGCATCACGTCCTCGTCTTCAAGATCGGGCAGACCGCCCGAGGTGAGCCTTTGCAGATCACGCCGCCTGGCTGCTAGCGCGGCGACCTCGCGGAGAGCAGCGTTGACCGTGTCCTTCTTGGTAGTGGTGCCCAGCGCCTGCTGAGCAGCCGCGAGATACTCGTCATCGATATCGATCAGGGTCTTGGCCATTGCCGCCTCCTTCACCACCAATATATCTCAGGAGGGCCCATCCGGATATACTCACGTGCGCCGCCGAAGACGCCAGAGCCGGGAGCTGGCTCCTATGCAAGGATGACGTGACCTGCCGTCTGTGCTGAGGGGACCTGCTGAGGATGGGCCGCGTCGTTGTCATCGGAGCTACCGGGCACATCGGCACGTACCTGGTGCCGCGGCTGGCGGACGGTGGCCATGAGGTGATCGCGGTCAGCCGCGGGGACCGCGAACCGTATCACCCGAATCCGCAGTGGAATGCGGTCGCGCGGGTCAGGGCGGACCGTGATGCGGAGGATGCTGCGGGGACGTTCGGGGCCCGGATCGCGGCGCTGCGGCCGGACGTGGTCATCGACCTGATCTGCTTCACCGCCTCCTCGGCGGGCCAGCTCGTCGACGCGCTGCGCCCGTCCCGTCCGCTGCTGCTGCACTGCGGAACGATCTGGGTGCACGGCCCGGCGCTGCGGGTGCCGCTCACCGAGGACGAGCCGCGGACCGCCTACGGCGAGTACGGCACCGGCAAGGCGGAGATCGAGGCCCTGCTGCACCGCGAGACACTGGCAGGCGGTGTCCCGGCGGTGATCCTGCACCCTGGTCACATCAGCGGGCCCGGTTGGCACGTGATCACGCCGGCCGGCAACCTGGATCCAGCGGTCTGGATGCACTTGGCGACGGGTCAGCCGCTGGCGCTGCCGGACCGCGGGCTCGGTGTCCTGCACCATGTGCACGCCGACGACGTGGCGCAGGCCTTCGAGCTCGCCCTGTCCCGGCCGGCCGCGATCGGAGCCAGCTTCCACGTGGCAGCCGGGCAGGCGATGACCCTGCGCGGCCTGGCGGCCGGGGTCGCGCGGTGGTTCGGCCGAGAGCCGGTGCTGGACCTGGTCGGCTGGACTGAGTTCGAGCAGCGCGCGGGGGCCGGCCCTGCCGGGACCACCCGGGAGCACACCGACCGCAGCATCACCGCGAGCATCGACCGGGCCCGTCAGGTCCTCGGCTACGCGCCCCGGTACAGCTCGCTGGACGCGCTACACGAGGCGCTGACCTGGCTCGTCGCCCACGACCAGGCCGACGTAGGCGGCCAGCGGTTCTAACGATCCAGGGCCAGGCACCGAGTTACGGCCTGCGCCAGCGCCCCGCTGACCCGAACGCCCCGCGGTTACCGCTGATCCGTTCCAGCGCCCGGCTGATGTCGGCCGGAGCCACGATCCCGGCCAGCCGTCCGCCGTCGAACACCAGCGCCCGTCCGTCCGAACCCCCGTTGAGCCGCGGCAGCACATCAGCCACCGGCTCATCCGGGGTAGCCCGCGCCACCTCAGCCAGCGGGCTGGCGATCTGCCGCAGCGTCGTCCGGTCACGCTCGTCCGCGGGAACCGCGTTGACCCGCCGCACGGTCACCAGCCCCACGGTCTGCCCGTCGTCGTCCACCACCGGGAAGGCCGAGTGCCGCAGCCACGGCAGCAGGTCGTGCAGGAACCGGGTGACCGTGGCCGAGGCCGGCACGGTGACCGGGTTGGCGGTCATGATCTCCCGCACGGCCACGGTGCGCAGCCGGGACTGCACCACCGCCTGCTGGTTCTCCGCGGTGGCCGCGCTGGTCAAGAACCAGCCGAGAATGACGAACCACAGCCAGCTGTAGTCCCGCAGGGCCAGCACCAGATAGCCGCCGACCACGATCAGCGCCCACCCCAGCACCTGCCCGGCCCGTGCGGCCCACATCGCCGCCTTGAGCTTGTCCTTGGTGATAGCCCACACCACCGCCTGCAGCAGTCGCCCGCCATCCAGCGGAGCGGCCGGGATCACGTTGAACACCGCGAGCAGGATGTTGATGCCGCCGAGCCAGGCCAGCGCCGCCACTGCCACACCGCCGGTGCCCGATCCGTGCAGCAGCCAGGCCACCAGCGTGAAGATCGCGCCCAGGACCAGGCTCGTCAACGGCCCGACCCCCGCGACCCGGAGCTCGGCGCCCGGATTCGGAAACTCGCCCTGCAGCCGGGACACCCCGCCCAGCAACCACAGCGTGATCCCCTCGACCTGGACCCCGTTCCGCCGCGCCACCAGCGAATGCGCCAGCTCGTGCGCGAGCAGGGACGCCATGTAAGCCACCGCGGTCACGATGGCGGCCACCACGTATTCCGCCTCCGGCCGGTGCGGCACCTCGGCCGGAAACTGCCCGGCCGCCAGCCCGTAGGCCAGCAGCGCCACGATGAGCAGCACGCTCCAGTTCACGCCGATCTGGATCCCGCGAATCCGCCCCAGGCTAAAGCTCTGTCCCATAACGTCTCTCCGGCGTGCGTGCGTAGTGTCCTTCCCGCAACCAGCTTGCTCGCCGCGCCGCCCGCTCCCGCACCCGGGTCAGGGCTGGCCAAGCCGTTCGCTATCGGTCATACAACGTCTCCGCGGAAGCGCTTATGCGCAAATTCACAAGCCCCTTCCTCGGAAACACACCCCCTTCGCTCACCACAACCGCTGCCACGAGCAGCTTGACCTCATTCACCTTGGTGGTGAGACAGCCGTGGTGCTGCCCATGTACGAATACCGGCGATTGAGGGCACTTGAACGTCGCGCGTCGGCGGAGGATCTGGATGCGGCCGAAGCCAATGCCGTGTTGCAGGGGCACGACGAGTGGGTAGCTGCTGGCCGTCCCGGTGCGATGTCACACGAGGAGTTCATGGCCGAACTGCTCAGCGGCAGCCGTGAGGATTGAGTGGTCGGTTGCGGCCCGGGCTTGTACCGAACGTGTAGATCGGGTCAGCTAAGCACCGTGTTACCTGGGCCCGGTGCCAGCGGCGAGTACCTCCAGGGCGCCGACGTGCGCCTGCACGTCGGCGTCTCCGGCCAGTGCCCGCTGGGCGACGAACCCCAGGATTATCGTCTGCAGCAGCTCCGCCATCCCGTCCGGATCGGCGCCGGGGTCGAACGTCCCGGCCGCCTGCCACCGCCGCACGACGTCGGCGAACAACTCTCGCTGCCTGCGGTAGGCGACGCGCGTGAGCTCCCTGAGTTCGGGATTGCTCTGGGAGTGGCTCCAGCCGTGCAGCGAGATGAGCAGCCGGTCGATGCCATCACGCTTACCCTGGCCGAACTCCGCTATCGTCCCCAGCAGCCGATCCACCAGCTCGGGCAGCGGCGGCGGCTCGGGGTCCCGCAGGATCGGGACGAGCCGGCGCCCCATCGCGGCCGTTCCTTCGGTCACGACGGCGTTGATGAGCTCGTCCTTGCCCTTGAAGTAGCCGTAGACGGCACCGGTCGACAGCCCGGAGCGGGCGATGATCATCTCCATCGACACGGCTTCGAGACCGTGCTCTTGCAGGCAGGCGCGGGCCGCCTCGAGGACTTGCTCGCGCCGGGCCTCCCGGCGCTCCTCGCTGATCCTAGGCATGGACATCACCCTACCACCAAACAGAAGGAATATTCCCTCTTGAACAGCCGCGCCCCGATCGCTACGCTATCAAAAAAGAATATTCCTTCGCTTAAAAAGGAGCCGCGAGATGCCCACCGAGGCAAGCACCACCCGCGCAAGCACCACCCGCCGAAACGCCAGTCACACGATCGTCACCGTGGTCGTCTGTGTCGCCCTCGGGGCGGTCGCGGCCGCGATGGCGTCGCTGAACGTCGCGATCCCCGGCCTGGTCCGCAGCACCCACGCCAGCCAGACCCAGCTCGAATGGATCATCGACGCCTACCTGCTGGTCTTCGCCGTCCTGCTGCTCCCGGCCGGCGCTCTCGGCGACCGCTACGGCCGCCGCAAAGCGCTCATCGCCGGGCTGGTCGTGTTCGGCACCGCCTCGGCGGCGGCGATGGCGGTCTCCTCCGCGAACGACCTCATCGTCCTGCGCGGCCTGATCGGCCTGGGCGCCGCGCTGGTGATGCCGGCCACGCTGTCCACGATCACCGGCACGTTCCCGCCCGCCGAGCGCACCCGGGCGGTCGGCATCTGGGCCGGCGTGGCCGGGGGCAGCTCCGTGCTCGGCCTGCTGTGTACCGGGATCCTGCTGGAGTGGTTCTCCTGGCGGGCCGCCTTCGCGGTCAACGTCGTCCTGGCCGTCGCCGCGATCGCCGGCACGATCCGCTTCGTCCCCGAATCCTCCCAGCCCGGCGCGCCGCGGGTCGACACGGGCGGGGCGCTGCTGGCCACCGTCGGACTGGTCGCCCTGGTGTTCAGCATCATCGAGGCCCCCGACGCCGGCTGGCTGGCCGCTCGCACCCTCGGCGGCGTGGCGGCGGGCCTGGCCGCGCTGGCCGGCTTCGCCCTGTTCGAGCGCCGCCAGCGCCACCCCCTGCTGGACCCGCGGCTGTTCTCCAACCGCAAGCTCGCCGCCGGCACCGTGTCGATCCTCATCCAGTTCTTCGCCTTCTTCGGGTTCACCTTCGTCTCCCTGCAGTACCTGCAGGGCGTCCGCGGCTACAGCCCGCTGCTCGCCGCGCTCGCGGTCCTCCCGCTGACCGCGGCGATGATGCCCGCCTCGCGCGGCACCTCAGCCCTGGTGTCCCGGTTCGGCGCCCGCGCCGTCTGCGTCACCGGACTCCTCCTCGTCGCGGTCGGCCTCGCGATCATCTCCCGCGTCGGCACCGGCACGCCCTACTGGCTGCTGCTGGCTGGCCTGATCCCGCTCGGCATCGGCATGGGAGCCGCCATGACCCCCGCCACCGCGGCGATCACCGAGGCGCTGCCGCAGGCCCGCCAAGGCGTGGGCTCCGCGCTGAACGACCTGTCCCGCGAGGTCGGCGGCGCCCTGGGCACGGCGGTCCTGGGCAGCATCGTCACCGCCGTCTACCGCTCCAGCCTGCGCCTCCCCGGCGTCCCCGCCCCCCTGGCGCGCCAGGCCCAGCAGTCCTTCGCCATCGCCATCCACGCCGGCGGCCCGGTCGGCACCCACGCCCGCACCGCATTCGTCGACGGCATCCACGCCGGCCTCCTGTACGCCGCCGGCGCCGCGATCCTCGCCGCGATCGCCGTCGCCACCCTGCTCTCCAGCCACCCCCTGCCCGCGCCGCCTCAGACCGTAACACCACGGCCCGTTCGGACCAGTTGAAAATCTTTTCCCCCGAACGGCCCTGGTTCCCCTCACCGATCCTTCATGAATCCGAACGGCCCGTGCCTCAACCTCACCAGCCACGCCAACCACATCCAGCCCATCGCGTCCCAGCCCGCCACGGAATCCAACCGCATGGATGCCACTTTGTGACGGATAGACCCGTCACGGTGCCACATCCACGCGGTGCCCAGCCACCGCCTCGGCCCGTTCCCGCCGCCGGTCATCACTCACCCCCGGCCGGTCCCCCGCGGTTCCATGTGCATTTCTGTTGGGACGTGTGTTTAAAGCCGGGTCGCCCGGGTAGTTGAAACCGCCGTGTCGGCGGTCCCGCTCCCGCGTGGGCGCCCTCGGCTTGGCAGTCACGGCGCTGTGGAGAGGGAACGTCATGATCAGACGGTCGATGCGCACCTTCCTGGCGGTTACGGCTTCGGCCGCGGTCGGCCTGCTGGCGGCGGGTACGGCGAGCGCAGGCGCGCAGACGGTGCAG
>PLDT01000272.1:0-16268 GCA_003136255.1 Actinomycetota bacterium | reverse complement strand
TCGATCCGCCGTCCGGAGAGTTCAGGCAGGCGGTGGCGGCGGCCAAGCTGGTCCGGCAGGCGCTGGCCGAGGTCGGCCTGACCGGCGCGGTCAAGACCAGCGGGGCCAAGGGCGTGCACGTGTACGTGCCGATCGACGCGAGCGGCGACGACGCGGCCGCGGCCACCCGGGCCATCGCGGTGCGGGCCGAACGGCTCGACCCGGACCTGACCACGACGGCGTTCATCAAGGACGACCGGGACGGAAAGGTGTTCCTGGACTCGACCCGGTCGCACGGGGCCAGCGTGGTGGCGGCGTACAGCCCGCGGGCCCGGCCCGGGGTCACGGTCTCGTTCCCGGTGCCGTGGGACGACCTGGACGCCATCACCCCGGCCGACTTCACCGTGCACACGGTCCCGGCGCTGGTGGCCGGACAGCAGCCGTGGGGGGGCCGGCTGCCTGAGCCGCAACCGCTGAGCCCGGACCTGGTGGCCGAGGGGCATGAGGTCCCGATCGCGCGGGTGCAGGCGATGCACGAGGGCAAACGGCGGGCCCGGGCGCGGCGTTCGTCGTTAGCCGGCGCGGCCCTGGAGCGCCGACCGCCGACCGCCGACCGCCGACTGGGCCGGCACCGATGGAACATGGGTGTCGTCCTGGCAGCACCGATGGAACATTGGTGCCGTTCCGAAGTGGTTTGGCTCAGGTGGTTTGCCAGTAGACGCTGTAGTACTTGTGGGCGGCGCGGCTTACTGGGACCAGCGTGACGGGTTTGTTGCCGGAGGTGGCGCTGAACGTCATTGGCTGGGTGGCCGTCTGCTGGACCGAGCCGGTCTCCAGGGCCGGGGTCAGCACGCCGGGGTTGGCGGGGTACACGCCGCTGAGCACGACCGGGCCGTACGTCACGGCCTGCACGGCGGGGTGGTCGGACGTGGGCTCGAAGGCCAGCCGCATCGGCAGCGTGACCTGCAGCAGGTCACCGGCCTGCCAGCGGCGGCGGACGGCGATCCAGCCGGCGGCCGGCGGGGCCGGGAGCAAGGCCCCGTTCGCGATGAGCGCCCCGTTGAGGAACACCACGGGCGTTCCGTCGACCCAGGCCGGGACGCGGACGCGCAGCGTCATGGTGGCCGCGCCGGAGAGCACCGACAGGCTGATGACCGGGTCGTCGGGGAAACCGGTCGCCTGTTGCAGGACGAGCCCGGCGACCTGGACCCGGGAGGGGATGAACAGGTTGACGTACAGGCCGTCGGCGTCGCGGGTGTAGATGGTGTCGGCGAACTTGGCCTGCGTTTCCAGCCCGGTGGCGGTGTCGCAGGTGAAGGTGTCGTAGTCGGTGGCGTAGACGTCGGGGTTGCCGCGGGGGAAGTAGTTCAGCGGCTGGCGCTTGAACGCGCCCGCGGACAGGCCGGTGTAGTAGCAGTTGAAGCCGTGCGGCGAGGTCGGGTCCTGCTCCCCCAGCATCTGGTTGAACAGCGTCCGCTCGTAGTAGTCGATCAGGTCGGTCCTGGTCAGCTGGTGGAAGTGCAGCAGCCGGGTCAGCTTGAGCAGGTTGTAGCTGACGCAGTTCTCGCAGGTGAAGTTCGACAGCTGCCCGGCGACCACGTCCGGCTGCTGGAAGTGCTCGTAGTTGCCGGCCCCGCCGATGACGTAGACGTGGTGCCCGGTCACGATGTCCCAGAAGTTCTGGGCGATGTCGCGGTACTTGGTGCTGCCGGTCTCCTCCCACATCCGGACGCACGCGATGATCTTCGGCGTGGTCACGTTCGCCTGCAGCCCGGCCAGCTGGTCGACCCCGTCGGCGAGCGGGTCGAGCACCTGGGCGTGGTAGAACCGCTGCGCGGCGGCCAGGTACCGCTCCCGGCCGGTGATCGTGTACAGGTTGGCCAGCGCCTCCGGCAGGCCGCCGAATTCGTTCTGCAGCACCATCTGCATCTGCGCGTAGGGCAGCCGCGCCGTCCGCCAGTCCACCCAGTCGCCGAGCTTGATCGCCACGTCGAGCGCCTGGTCGTCGCCGGCCAGCTGGTACTGGTCGATCAGCCCGGCCAGGTACTTGTGGATCATGTAGTACGGCGACCAGACGTACCGGCCCTCCTCCAGCAGGTCGAAGAAGGACTCGGGAAACGCGGACAGGTACCCGGGGTGGAACCCCATCTGGCGCGCGCGAGCCTGCAGGGCGGCGAGCTCGCTGACCAGGTAACGGCCGCGGGCCAGGGCCTCGTCGCTGCCAGTGTTCGCGTAGGTCAGGGCCAGCGCGGACATCAGGTGGCCGGTGGTGTGCCCGCGTACCTCGGAGGTCGGCAGCTCCCAGCCGCCGCACGGCTGCGCCGACGACAAGACGCCGTAGTTCAGCCGGAACGGGCGGAGCATCCGGTCCGGATCCAGGAACAGGAGATAGGCGGTGTTCCGGCCCTGATTGTCGCGGAACGGGCTGTCGAGCAGCTGCACGTCGGCCAGCGGCAGCGCGGCGGTACGCCCCGCGGTGCCGTCCGGCGCGTAGCCACCGGGGATCGGCTTCGCGTTGGGCGTGCTGGCCAGCTTCGCGTTAAGGGGACTCGGGGTGCTCGCGGACGAGGAGCGGTCCAGCAGGGCCTGCTCGGCGACGAGGGCGCCGACGCCGAGCAGCACCAGCGCCTCGCGCCGGGTCAGGCCGCCCGCCTTGTCCACGTCGCAGATCCTTTGCCCGGTCATCGCCCCGCTCCGATCGTACCCAGCGGCTCTTTGGTGGTAACGACCGCGAACCGGGGCAGGTTCTCAGCCGCCGGAGGCTAAGTTATTACCGCACGCTTACGGGCCCGGCGATCGTTGAGCCGGAACCGGCGCCGGCCCGTAGTCATGGGTAGTGGCCAGTGCTTGCGGCAGCCGAAAGATCAATGAGCCTTATCAAGCTCCCAGGCTCAGTGATCGCTCGTCTCCTCCTATCCGTGTAGGCGCCGCCGGCACTGGCCACCGGCCTGTCCGGGTGCGGCTAGCCGTGCAGGACGAGGGCGGCAAGCGCGGCCAGCGTGACGGTAACGGCGGCGCCGGCGCCGTGCACGACCAGGACCCGGCCGGCGAAGCGCGGCGCCGAGTGGGCGTCGGCGCGGCGGGCGGCGCGCAGGTTGGCCGTGAACCAGGCCAGCCCGAGGCTCGCCGTGACCGCGACCAGCCCGAACCCGATCCAGCCCAGCGCCTGGTTGCGGACCAGGGCGAAGCCGAGCCAGAACGCCAGCCCGATGATGGCGGCGGCCGGATGGGCGAACTCCAGCAGCGACCGCAGGTCGGGCAGCACCGGGGCCTGCCGCGAAGCGATCAGCGACGGCGGATCCCACCGATCCCGGGCCGCGCGCTTGCGATCCCGCGCCGAAGGGGCATCGGGTGCCGAAGGGGCATCGGGTCCGGCGGACGCGCCGGGTGCGAGCGCGGCGGCCCGAGCGCGAGCGGCGGGCGCGGGCGTGGACGCGGCCGGGCGGTTGCGGCGCAGGTTACTGGTCACCAGCAGGTAGAAACCAGCACCGGCGGTGAGCGCCCAGAGCAACAGCACTGCGACGGCCATCCTCACTCCTCTCCGCAGGCAATGTACCCGGCCGACCTGAACGTGGTCCGCGCCGGAACAAACCACGGTGCGTGACGAGTTTTGTGTTTTGTATGCGAGGCGACGAGCGCGGCGATACACTGAATAATCCTGTAATCACAGGGCGTGACTTGAAATTATGTTCCGAAGCACCTGATGAAACACTGCTAACCTGTCTCCCGACAGCCGCTGCCCATTCTGCGTCGCCAACGGGGTCCGTGAATACGGAAGGTGACGTCGAACCATGGTCGTTCGGAATATTAAAGATTTTTCCGGGTAGCGGCTGAGGATCAGCTCAAAGGGGCAACGATGACGCCGGTCATTGGCATAACCGCATATGACGACGAGGCGGCCTGGCGCAACTGGAAGGCCCGGGCCGCGATGCTTCCGTATGCGTACGTGAACGCGGTGCGGCGGGGCGGCGGACGGCCGGTCCTGCTGCCGCCGGGCGGGGACCAGGACGAGGCCAGCGCGACCGTCGCGGGCCTGGACGGCCTGGTCGTGTCAGGCGGGCCGGACATCGATCCGGCCCGGTACGGTCAGCCGCGCCATCCGAAGACGCAGCCCGCCATACCGATCAGGGACGCGTGGGACCTGGCCGTTACCGGCGCCGCGGTGGCCCAGGGCGTGCCGTTGCTGGCCATCTGCCGCGGCATGCAGGTGCTGAACGTGTGCCGGGGCGGCACGCTGCACCAGCACGTGCCGGACCTGGTCGGCCACGAGCGGCACGAGGGCACACCGGGCGTGTACGCGCGGCACCGGGTCCGGATCGGCGCGGACGGCGTGCTGGCCGGCGTCATGCCCGAGCCGGGCTACTTCGACGTGCCCACCTACCACCACCAGGCCGTGGACCTGCTCGGCGACGGGCTGCGCGCGGTCGCGTGGGCGGAGGACGGCACGGTCGAGGCGGTCGAGCGGGGTCCCTCCGAGCTCGGCGGCCTGGCCGGCTTCGTCCTCGGCGTCCAGTGGCACCCGGAGCAGGGCGATGACGTGCGGCTGTTCGGCGCGCTGGCCAGCGCCGCGGCCGAGCGGGCCGCGGCCCGGAGCCGTGTCCTGACGCCTATGATCTAATTCAGCGTGAGCGCTACGATATACAGTGCTCACTGTGCTCAGCATCGGTGATCAGGAGTTAGCTCGTGCCGGGAGGTTCGCCCGCCATCGTCGCCGCGGTGTTCCGCGCGGTACGAACGGGAAACGCTTTCGAGGAGACCGTCGAGCGGCTGCTCGAAGGGGTCAAGCTGGGCGTCTACGCGCCCGGTGACAGGCTGCCCCCGGAGCGGGAGCTGACCCGCAGGCTGGGGGTCAGCCGGATCACCCTGCGGGAGGCGCTGCGTGAGCTGGCCGCGGCCGGCTACGTGGAGACCAAGCGCGGGCGGTTCGGCGGCACGTTCATCATCCGCCAGCCCGAGCCGCTCGTCTCCGACGAGCTCACCCGCACCGCGCGCGACATGGGCGGCGGCGAGCTGGACGACGCGCTGACGTTCCGGCGGGTGGTGGAGACCGGCGCGGCCGAGATGGCGGCCAAGGCCAGCCTGAGCAGGCAGCAGCGGGAGAGCCTGTCCGCGTCCCTGGCCGCCATGCACGACGCCGGGTCGTCCGGCTACCGGCAGGCGGACACGCGGCTGCACCTGGCCATCGCGGACGCGGCGGGATCACCGCTGCTGACCGCCAGCGTGGTCGAGGCCCGGGTCCGGCTGGTCGACCTGCTCAACGCCATCCCCATGCTGGAACGCAACCTGGAACACGCGAACGTCCAGCACACCGCCATCGTGCGGGCCATCTTGGCCGGCGACCCCGAGCGGGCGCGGCGCACGATGGCGGAGCACGTGGCGGGGACCGCGGCGCTGCTGCGGGGTTTCCTCGGCGACGTGCTCGACTCGTAAAGATCGTGTTACGTCGGGCGGCCGACCCGCCCGGATCTTGACATGCTCCTAGGCACGGTGCATGAATACGTTCATTCAATGGATCGGTTCCAGCCATATCGGCTGTTCTCGCCTAGGGAGATCGCATGGCCGACGACATAGCCGCCGTGCAGGCGGCAAGCGATGACGAGCGCCGCCTGCACGAGCTCGGCTACGCGCAGGAGCTTCGCAGGCGGATGTCGGGGTTCTCGAACTTCGCCGTGTCGTTCACGATCATCTCGGTCCTGTCCGGCTGCCTGACCCTGTACTACTTCGGGATGGAAGAGGGCGGCCCCGCCATCATCGTCTGGGGCTGGCCGATCGTCGGGATCATGACCCTGCTCGTGGGGCTGTCCATGGCCGAGGTCTGCTCCAGCTTCCCGACCGCCGGCGGCCTGTACTACTGGTCGGCCAAGCTGGCCCGCAGGAACGGGGCCGCCTGGTCCTGGTTCACCGGCTGGTTCAACTTCCTGGGCCAGGTGGCGATCACCGCGGGCATCGACTTCGGCGCGGCGCTGTTCATCAACTTCCTGCTGAGCCTGTGGTTCAACTTCAGCGTGTCCACGCACTGGCACACGGTCGTGATCTACGCCTGCGTGCTGCTGCTGCACGGCCTGCTGAACCAGTTCGGCATCCGGTTGGTGGCGCTGCTGAACAACGTCAGCGTCTGGTGGCACATCACCGGCGTGCTGATCATCGTCGGCGCGATGATCTTCGGCCTGAAGGCCGGCGCACACCACGCCTCGGCCAAGTTCGTGTTTACCGACCTGCAGAACCTGGGCGGATTCCACATCGGCTGGTGGTACGTACTGCCGGTCGGGCTGCTGCTGGCTCAGTACACCTTCACCGGGTACGACGCGTCGGCGCACATGACGGAAGAGACCCATAACGCCGCGCGCAGCGGCCCGCGCGGCATTGTCATGTCGATCCTGATCTCGCTGATCGCGGGCTGGGTGCTGCTGATCGGCATCACGTTCGCGATCCAGAAGGCGAACTACACCGGCGAGGCGACCGCGGTCGTGGCCCCGGCGCAGATCTGGATCGACGCGATCGGCCGGACCGGCGCCGAACTGCTGCTGCTGGTGGCGATCGGCGCCCAGCTGTTCTGCGGCATGTCGTCGGTCACGGCGAACTCGCGGATGATCTACGCGTTCTCCCGGGACGGCGCGCTGCCCGGCTCGGCCATCTGGCACAAGGTGAACAAGCGGACCAGGACGCCAACCAACGCGATCTGGCTGGCGGCCGGCGGCGCGCTGATCCTCGGCCTGCCGTACCTGTGGAACACCGCCGCCTACGGCGCGGTAACCTCCATCGCGACCATCGGCCTGTACGTCGCCTACGTGGCCCCGACGTACTTGCGGCTGCGGCAGGGCAGCAACTTCAAGCGCGGGCCGTGGCACCTGGGCCGGTGGAGTTACGTGATCGGCTGGACGGCCGTGGTCTGGGTCGTGTTCATCTTCTTCCTGTTCATGCTCCCGCAGTTCGGACCCATCGCCTGGGCCACGTTCAACTACGCGGTAATCGCGGTGGTCGTGGTGATCGGGTACGCGGGCCTGTACTGGCTGTTCTCGGCCAGGAAGTGGTTCACCGGGCCGAAGGTCCAGGGCACGGCCGAGGAACTGGCCGCGATCGAGCAGGAGCTGGCGTCATGACGGCCTCGGATTCAGGCACGGCACGGCGCGGGTACCTGACCCTCGAGCAGCTGCGCGTGGCGGTCGGCGAGGGCGAGATCGACACCGTGGTGCTGGCCTTCACCGACATGCAGGGCCGGCTGCAGGGCAAGCGCCTGTCGTCGGAGTACTTCCTGGACGAGGTGGTTCACCACTTCTCCGAGGGCTGCAACTACCTGCTCGCGGTGGACGTGGACATGAACACGGTCGACGGGTACGCCATGTCGTCCTGGGAGCGCGGCTACGGCGACTTCATGCTCGTGCCGGACATGAGCACGCTGCGCCAGCTCCCGTGGAACGAGGGCTCGGTGCTGGTACTCGCCGACCTGACCTGGCTGGACGGCGCGCCGGTGGTGGCCTCGCCGCGGCAGATCCTGGCCGCGCAGATCGCGCGGCTGGCCGAACGCGGGCTGGTCGCGCTGGCCGGGACCGAGCTGGAGTTCATCGTGTACCGGGACACCTACGAGCAGGCCGCGGCCAAGCAGTACCGCGACCTGGTGCCGGGCAACCAGTACAACGTGGACTACTCGATCCTGGGCACCGGGCGGATCGAGCCGCTGCTGCGGCGGATCCGCAACTCGATGACCGGCGCCGGGCTGTACGTGGAGTCGGCCAAGGGCGAGTGCAACCTCGGCCAGCACGAGATCGCGTTCCGTTACGCCGAAGCGGTCACGACCTGCGACAACCACTCGATCTACAAGACCGGCGCCAAGGAGATCGCGGCCCAGGACGGCATGAGCATCACGTTCATGGCCAAGCCGAACGAGCGCGAGGGAAACTCCTGCCACATCCACCTGTCGGTACGCGGTGCGGACGGTGCCCCGGTCATGGCCGGGGACGGGGCGTACGGCATGTCGCGGCTCGGCGAGCACTTCCTGGCCGGCCAGCTGGCCGCGCTGCGCGAGCTGACGCTGGCCTACGCGCCGAACATCAACTCCTACAAGCGCTACGTGGCGGGCAGCTTCGCGCCCACCGCGGTGCGCTGGGGCCCGGACAACCGCACCTGCGCGCTGCGGCTGGTCGGGCACGGTCACTCGCTGCGGGTGGAGAACCGGACGCCCGGCGGGGACGTGAACCCCTACCTGGCCGTGGCCGCGATGATCGCGGCGGGCCTGCACGGCATCGACCACGAGCTCCCGCTCGAACCGCCGGTGACCGGCAACGCCTACAACGACGACAGCGTGCGCGTCCCGCACACCCTGCGTGACGCCCTGGACCTGTGGCTCAAGAGCCAGCTGGCCAGGGAGTCGTTCGGTTCTGACGTGGTGGAGCACTACGCCAACTACGCGCGGGTCGAGCTGGCCGCCTACGACGCGGCCGTGACCGACTGGGAGCTGCGGCGCGGCTTCGAACGCCTGTTATCGGGGTTATCCGGGGTTATCCGCGATCCGGTTGTTCGGGAGGAGCCTGCGCATGTCTGTCTTTACCGTGCTCAACCCTGCGACGGAAGAGCCGGTCACGACCGTGGCCCAGGCCTCTTCGGAGCAGGCTGATGAGGCTATTGCCCGCGCCGCGGCCGCGTTTGCGGCCTGGCGCGCGGTCGCGCCCGGGGACCGGGCGCGGTTGCTGCGGGCGTTCGCCGGGTTGGTGGACGCTGCTTCGGAGGAGCTGGCCGGGCTGGAGGTGGCCGGCTCGGGCCACCCCATCGGGGCGGCCCGCTGGGAGGCCGGGCACGTCCGCGACGTGCTGCTGTACTACTCGGCGGCACCCGAACGGCTCCTCGGCCAGCAGATCCCGGTGCCCGGCGGGCTGAACGTCACCTTCCACGAGCCGGTCGGCGTGGTGGGCCTGATCGTGCCGTGGAACTTCCCGATGCCGATCCTGTCCTGGGGCATGGCGCCCGCGCTGGCCGCGGGGTGCACCGTGGTGGCCAAACCGGCCGAGGCCACCCCGCTGACCGCTATGCGGCTGGCTTCGCTGGCTTTGGAAGCCGGCCTTCCCGAGGGCGTTTTCCAGGTCCTGCCGGGCAAGGGCAGCGTGGTCGGGCAGCGGCTGGTCGACCATCCTTTGGTCCGCAAGATTGTCTTCACCGGCTCGACGGAGGTGGGCCGTTCGATTATGGCCGCCTGCGCCAGCCAGGTGAAAAGGGTCACGCTGGAGCTGGGCGGTAAGAGCGCCAACATCATCTTCGCCGACTGCGACCTGGAGCGGGCCGCGGCGACCGCGCCGTACGCGGTGTTCGACAACGCGGGCCAGGACTGCTGCGCCCGGTCCCGGATCCTGGTCCAGAGCTCGGTGCTCGACAAGTTCATGTCGCTGTTCGAGACCGCCGTGCAGGGGGTCACGGTGGGCGACCCTGCGTCGGCGGCCACCGAGATGGGGCCGTTGATCTCGGCCTCGCACCGGTCGCACGTGGCCTCTTTTGTTCCATCTGATGCTCCAGTCGCATTCCGCGGGCACGCGCCTTCGGGCCCCGGGTTCTGGTATCCGCCGACCGTGCTGGCCCCGGTGCGCCCCGACGACCCGGCGTACACCGAGGAGGTGTTCGGCCCGGTGGTGACCGTGACGCCGTTCTCGGACGAGGCGGAGGCGGTCGCCCTGGCCAACGACACGCCCTACGGGCTGTCCGGCTCGATCTGGACCTCCGACGTGGGCCGGGCGATCCGGGTGGCCCGGGCGGTGGAGACCGGCAACCTGTCGGTGAACTCGCACTCCTCGGTGCGGTACTGGACGCCGTTCGGCGGCTTCAAGCAGTCCGGCCTCGGCCGCGAACTCGGGCCGGACGCCCCGAACGCGTTCACCGAAACCAAGAACGTCTTCATCTCCACGGAGGGCTCATGAGGTTCGAGGGCAGGACGGTCGTCATTACCGGGGCGGGCAGTGGGATCGGGCTGGCCGCGGCGCGGCGGTTCGCGGCGGAGGGCGGACACGTGGTGGCCGTCGACGTCGATGACACGGCGGGCGAGAAGGCCGCGGCCGAGGTGAACGGGCTATTCGTACACGCCGACGTGACGTCCGAGGCCGACGTGGCCGCGGCGTTCCGCGCGGCACACGACACCTACGGGTCGGTCGACGTCGCCTTCAACAACGCCGGCATCTCCCCGCCCGACGACGACTCGATCTTGTCCACCGGCCTCGAAGCTTGGCGCCGGGTCCAGGAGGTCAACCTGACCTCGGTGTACCTGTGCTGCAAGGAAGCGATCGGCTACATGCGGGCGCAGGGTCGCGGCGCGATCGTCAACACCGCCTCGTTCGTCGCGGTGCTGGGCTCGGCCACCTCGCAGATCTCCTACACCGCGTCCAAGGGCGGGGTGCTGGCGATGAGCCGCGAGCTCGGCGTGCAGTTCGCCCGCGAGGGCATACGGGTCAACGCGCTGTGCCCGGGCCCGGTGAACACGCCGCTGCTGCGTGAGCTGTTCGCGGCCGACCCGGAGCGGGCCGCGCGCCGCCTGGTGCACGTGCCCATGGGCCGGTTCGCCGAGGCGGAGGAGATCGCCGCCGCGGTGGCGTTCTTGGCCAGTGACGACGCCTCGTTCATCACCGCCTCGACGTTCCTGGTCGACGGCGGCATCAGCGGCGCCTACGTCACGCCCCTGTAGATCGTCTGGGCTTGCTCAGGGGCAGCGGAGGGTGCGCAGGCGGAGGGTGACGGGCATGGCGCGCAGCTCGGCCAGGACGTCGTCGCTGTACTCCGAGCCGATGTCGGTCAGTACGTAGCCGAGTTCGTCCCTGGTGCGCAGCAGTTGCCCCTCGACGTTGACGCCGTGCTGGGCCAGGACCCCGTTGATCGCGGCGAGCACGCCGGGGACGTTCTGGTGCAGGTGCGCCAGCCGGTGCGTGCCGCTGGTGGGGCCCAGGGCGATCTCCGGCAGGTTGACGCTCAGCGAGGTGGCGCCGGAGGCCAGGTAGTCGGCCAGCTTCCCGGCCACGAACTCCCCGATGTCCTGCTGGGCCTCCTCGGTCGAGCCGCCGATATGCGGGGTGAGGATGACGTTGGGCAGCCCGCGCAGCTCGGAGACGAACTCCTCACCGGAGCCCCTCGGCTCCTCGGGGAAGACGTCGATGGCCGCCCCGGCGATGTGCCCGGATTCGACGTGGCGGCGCAGCGCGGCGTGGTCGACCACGAACCCGCGGGACAGGTTGAGGAACAGCGACCGCGGCCGCATCGCGGCGAACTCGGCCTCGCCGAAGAAGCCGCGGTTGCCGTCACGCCCGTCCACGTGCAGGGTGACGGCCTCTACCGACTCGAGCAGCTCGGCCAGGGTCGAGCAGCGCCGCGCGTTGCCGAGGGCCAGCTTGTCGGCGACGTCGTAGAAGTACACGGACATGCCCAGGTTCTCGGCCAGCACGGACAGCTGGGTGCCGATGTTGCCGTAGCCGATGATGCCGAGCCTGCGGCCGCGCACCTCGTGGCTGCCGGTGGCCGACTTGTCCCAGCGACCCGCGTGCATCTGGGCGTTCTTCTCCGGCAGCCGGCGGGCCATGGCGATGATCTCGGCCAGCGCCAGTTCGACCACGCTGCGCGTGTTGGAGAACGGGGCGTTGAAGACCGCGATCCCGCGCCTGCTCGCCGCGGCCAGGTCGATCTGGTTGACGCCGATGCAGAACGCGCCGATCGCGACCAGGTCCGGGGCCTCGTCCAGGACCCGCGCGGTGACCTGGGTGCCCGATCTGATGCCGAGCAAGGGCACCCCGCGCAGGGCGTCGATGAGCTCGTCCTCGCCGAGCGCGCGCGGCAGCACGGAGACGTCGTAGCCCTCCTTGGCCAGCCGCGCCGACGCGTCGGGATGGATGTTCTCGACCAGCAATGCCCTCGTGGTCATTCAGCGCCCTTCGAATATGCCCGGGTCAGCCCCGTAACCCTTTCTTTATACCGAACGGGCCGTGGTGGCCGCGCCCGGCAACGGACCACGGTCCGGGTGGTCCTGGCCGGCCAGGCGGTCGCGATCCGGGTCCTGGTCCAGGTCGTGGAGCTTGCCGCGGACGACGTCGGCGAGCGGGTGCGGCAGGGCGTCGAGGATCGCGGCGGCCTGCAGGTACAGCCCCCGGGCCGCGTCGGGGTCGCCGCCGCGGAGCAGGACGTCGCCCAGCCCGGCCAGCGAGTTGCCCTCGCCGAACGGCGCGGCGATCTCGCGGTAGGCGTCGATGGCCTGCCGGTAGTGGGCTTGGGCCTGGGCCAGGTCGCCCAGGTGCAGGTAGACGTAGCCCAGGCTGTCCAGGGTGTCGGCCGCGCCGCCGCGGTGGCCCGATTCTCGGTGCAGGCTCAGCGCCCGCTGGCAGTGCTTCAGCGCGTCCTCGTACTGCTCGAGGTGAGCGTAGAGCCAGCCGACGCCGTTCTCCAGCGTGGCCTGAGTCCACCAGTGCCCGGCGGCCTTGAGCATCCGCAGCGCGTCCAGCAGGACGGCCAGCGCCTCCGGGTAGCGCTCCTGCTTCTCCAGCATGGCGCCCAGCCCGTTGAGCACCACCGCCTCGTTGGCCCGGTCCTGCAGTTCCCGGAACAGGTCCAGGGCCTGCCGGAAGTTCGGCTCGGCGGCCTCGTAGTCGTTCATCTGCAGCTGGGCGTGGCCCAGCAGGTGATACGCGTGCGCGAGGGCGAGCGTGTCGTCCAGCCGCTGCGCGGCGGCCAGCGCGATCCGCTGGCTGGCCGCGTAGGAGCGCCACCGGCCGCGGCGGTGGAAGAACGGACCGAGCGTCCAGGGAATCTGCCAGGCGTAGGTGTCGAAGCCGTTGGCGCTGGCGTAGTCGATCAGCGTGAGCAGCACCGGGGCCTCGGCGTCGAACCAGGCCATGGCCTGGTCCTTGTCGGCCATCTCGGCGGGCAGCACGCCGGTCTGCGGCGCCGTCAGCCGCAGCGGCGACCGGAACGGGCTGAACCGCTGCGAGGCCGCCATCGCGGTGTGCAGGTAGTGGTCGAGCATCCGCTGCACGGCGGCGGACCGCTCCGGCGCGGGATCGTGCCGCTCGGCCTGGTCGGCCGCGTAGACGCGCAGCAGGTCATGGACGGTGAAGCGGCCAGGCAGGTGCTCGGCGGCCATGTGGGTCCGGGTCAGCTCACGCAGCGCGGTGCCCGCATCGGCCCGGGAGATCCCGGCCAGGCTGGCCGCCGCGGACAGGGAGACGTCCGGGCCCGGGTGCAGGCCGAGCAGCCGGAACATCCGCGCGGCGGCCGGGCTGAGCTGGTCGTAGGACCACGACAGCACGGCCCGCACGTCGGTGGCGGCGTCGCCTTCCTCCAGGGCGTCCAGCCGGTTCCTGGCGTCGCGCAGTTCGGCCGCGAGCTGAGCCAGCGGCCGCTTGGCCCGGCCGGCCGCGGCGCGCCCGACCGCGATGGACAGGGCCAGCGGGAGGCCGGCGCACGCCGTGATGATCTCGTCCGCGGCCTGCGGCTCCGCCGCGACCCGCTCCCGGCCGAGTCTGCGGGCCAGCATCTCGTGGGCTTCGTCGTCGCTGAGCAGGTCGAGGGAGATGAGCGTGGCGCCCTCCGCGGCCACCAGCCCGGTCATCTGGTTGCGGCTGGTCACCACGACCAGGCAGTCCGGCGAGCCGGGCAGCAGCGGCCGCACCTGAGCCGCGTTGCTCGCGTTGTCGAGCACGACCAGGATGGCTTTGCCGTCGACCAGGCTGCGGTACAGGGCGGCCCGTTCCTCGATGCTCGACGTCAGCCGGTGCGGCGGGATGCCGAAGGCGATGAGCAGCAGGCCCAGGGCTTCAATCGGTTCCATCGGCGACCGGGTCGCATCCCGTCCGCGCAGGTTGACGTAGACCTGGCCGTCCGGGAAATGCTTGGCCACCTGGCGCCCGAAGCGGATGGCCAGCGCGGTCTTGCCCACCCCGGCCGTCCCCGAGATGACCACCACCGGCACCGACTCGTCCGTCTCGGCGGCCCGGGCCGACGGCAGCAGGTCGTGCAGCGTGCGGAACTCGTCGTGGCGGCCGGAAAAGCCCTGGGCGTCCAGCGGCAGCTGGGCCGGGACGGGAACGCCGGGGGCTCCGGCGGCCCACGACGGCGCNNGGGGCCGTCCGCGGGGCCGTCTCCGGGCCGCGGGACCGCGCGGGCCGGTTGCTCGTCCGTGGCCGGGTCGGCCAGGTTCAGCGCGGGATCACCGGTCAGCACCTGCTGGTGAATCCGGGACAGCTCGGTCCCTGGATCGATGCCGAGTTCCTCGGCGAGCACGTGCCTGCCGTCGGCGAACACTCGCAGCGCCTCGGCGTGCCGTCCGCCGCGGTACAGGGCGATCATCAGCAGCCCGCGCATGCGCTCGCGCAGCGGATGGTCCGCCACCAGGACGGTCAGGTCGGGCACGATCTCCTCGTGCCGGCCCAGCGCGAGCAGGACGTCGGCCCGTTCCTCGGCGGCGCCGGTGCGCAGCTCGGCGAGCCGGATCCGCTCGGTCTCGGCGAAGGGGCCAGGCACGCCGGCGAACGCCGCGCCGCGCCAGAGCCCCAGCGCGCCCTCCAACGCGTCGACCGCGGCGCGCGGGTCCCCGTTCTTGCGCAGCTGCCGAGCCCGGGCCACCTGCTGCTCGAAGGCGACCGCGTCGGGCTGGCCCGGCACCAGGTGCAGGACGTAGCCGGCTCCCGAGGAGACCAGCACCCGGCCCGGCCCGCGGGCCGACCTGGCGGGCTCGATGACGCGGCGCAGCCCGGCCACGTAGGTGTAGATGCCGCCTTCGGCGCTGGCGGGCGGATCCTGGCCCCAGACCGCGTCGACCAGTTCGCCGCGGGAGATCACCCGGTTGGCCCGCATGGCCAGGATGCCGAGCACGGCTTGCTGCCGCGGCTGACCTACGCGCAGCTCCTCCTGGCCGTACCATGCTGTTACCGGACCCAGCACGCCGACGCGCAACACCACGGTCTTTGCTGACCTTCCGTTTCTGTGCCCACCCTGAGGGACCGCCGCCCTCCGCGGGACCGCCGCCCCCCACCCCGGGCGCAAGCGTCTTTACCGAGGTTACAGTGATTTGGGCTGGTCCTCCAGAAAAAATCTAGATCACATAGAGACTTCCGGTTAATAGTTGATGGGCCAAGCCTGTGCGCGGCCGGGATTCCCGGGATTTTGCGGCCAGGCGGGCGGGCTGCTCAGCTACGCGGGGGAGGGCATGAGATGAGGGCCGCACCCTAGAGCCTCCGGGCACCTGCGTGACCCGGAGTGGCCGACCCTCACGGCACCCCCCCTCACTACCTGTCGTGAGGGTCGGCATCTTCGGTATGGCCCGCATCAGGCCGCTGGCTGACCGTTTCCTCGCCGTAGGCTGACGGTTAGCTCTGAGTCCGGGCGCCGGGGCGCGCCAGCGCGGCGAAACGCCTACGATAGAGCGCGTTATCCAGGATGACGGACAGAGGGCTGGACGAACCGAGCATGGGCAAGGCAAGCAGAACAAAGGTCGAATCGACCCGGCGGGAGAAGATCGCCGCGCAGCGGGCCGCGCAGCGCCGGTCCGAGCAGCGCAAGCGGATCCTCATCGCCTCGGGCAGCGTCGTGGTCGTGCTGGCGATCGTGCTGGCCTTCGTCATCATCAGCCTGAACAAAAAGCCCGCGGCGGCAGCGGCGGCGACGCCGTCGGCGTCGGCGTCGCCTCAGGGGAAGACGAACGGTCCCACGGGCGCCGCCCTGGCCGCGGTGGTGACCAAGGTCACCTCGGTACCCGCGAGCACGCTGAACGCGGTCGGGACCGGCAGCGGCTTGGTCACCAGCAAGCCCAGCACGATCAGCGGGACGACTCTGACCGAGAACGGCAAGCCCGAGATGCTCTTTTTCGGCGCCGAATACTGCCCCTACTGCGCGGCCGAGCGCTGGGCGATGATCGTGGCGCTGAGCCGGTTCGGCACGTTCAAGGGGCTAGCCACGGTGCATTCCGCCCTCTCCAACGGCGCGGGTGACGCCGAGCCGGATCCGGACACGCCGAGCTTCACGTTCCTGCACGCCACCTACTCCAGCAAGTACCTGACCTTCACGCCGGTCGAGCTGGAAACCAACATCCCGGACCCGTCCAACGGGGAGTACACCAGCCTGCAGACGCCCACCGCGGCCGAGCAGGCCCTTTCCACCAAGTACGCGGGCCCGGACGGATCGATCCCGTGGATCGACTTCGGCAACCACTACATGATCTCAGGGGTCAGCTACGACCCGGCCGTGCTCGACGGGAACAGCTGGCTCACGAACGCGACCGACCTGAGCAACCCCAGCAGCCCAGTGGCCCAGGCGGTCGACGGCACGGCGAACTACATCAC
>PLDT01000293.1:37635-38616 GCA_003136255.1 Actinomycetota bacterium | reverse complement strand
TTGCCCGCGCCGTTGGGACCGAGCATCGCCACGATTTCTCCCGACGCGATGCTCACGTCGACATCCCTGACCGCCTGCACCGGCCCGAAATGCTTCCTGACGTTCCTCAGCTCAACGGCCAGGGGCGCAGTGCTCTCAATGGTGCGTCCGGGCCCCGTCCTGTCTGCACCTGTCACGACCCAAAGTCTTACACCATCCGGAACCCAGAGAACCATTCGCGACGACAAGGCACGATTTTGGTGTTCGCGAACGTCGGCTGAGAGCGCGCGATGTGGCCTGCAACTGCACTTATGAACGCTGGGTGTCGGGGTGACCAGTGGCAGTGGGGTGAGTAGAAGGTTCAGGACTTATCGGGTCGTCACGTGATCACCCGTCCGAGACTTCGGTAAGGCGGCTTTCCAGGTAGCGGCGCTCGGAATCGGTGCCGGCCAGCTCGATGGCCGTGCGGTAGGCGTCCGCTGCCTCGGCNNGGCGATGGCGAGGCCCGCGGCGGGACCGTCGGCCATGCCCACGGCGACGGCGCGGTTGAGTTCCACCACCGGGGAGGGCAGCAGAATGGCGAGCTGCGCGTACAGCCGGGCGATGGCGGCCCAGTCGGTGTCCTCGGGGCGGGCGGCGCTGGCGTGGCAGGCGGCGATCTCGGCCTGCAGGAGGTANNAGCGCCAGCAGGCCGGCTGTCTCCGGTTCGCCCGGCTGCAGCGTGAGCAGCAGCCGGGTGAGCCTGATGGCCTCGGCTGACAGTTCCGGGCGGACCAGGTCGGCGCCGGAGGATGCGCGGTAGCCCTCGTTGAACAGCAGGTACAGCACCGCCAGGACGCCGCTCAGCCGTTCCGGCAGCAGGCTGGCCGGTGGCACCCGGTAAGGGATCGCGGCGGCCTGGATCTTCTTCTTGGCGCGGACCAGGCGCTGGGCCATGGTCGGCTCGGGGATCAGGAACGCCCGGGCGATCTCGGGCGTGGTCAGCCCGGTCAGGGTGCGGAG
>PLDT01000293.1:0-37622 GCA_003136255.1 Actinomycetota bacterium | reverse complement strand
CAGGCGCCCGGGCGCTCGGGAACACCGTCGCGGTCCCAGGCGCTCAGGGCGCGGGTGAAGGCGTCCTGGGCGCATTCCTCGGCCAGATCCCAGTCGCCCGTCATCGCGATCAGCGAGGCGGTGATCCGGCCCCATTCCTCGCGGAACACGGCCTCAACCGCCACCTCGGCCGCGCTCGCTGCTGGCACCGTGAGTCCTCCTCGCCTTCCGGTCAGAATAAAGCTGCCGGATGTGTCGATCCAGCCGCCGGCCGTTCGTCGCCCAGATGAGAGGCGGTCAGAGACAGACCGCCGCGACGAAGGGAAACGGCATGAACCAGCTGCCCGAACTGGCGAAGGCAATCTGCGANNCTTCTAGGAGGACTGAGATGAAGTACCTGAACTTCGTTGCCGCCAGCGGCCGGCCCGCCCGAGAAGACGTGGCGGTCATGCAGCGCGAAATCCCCGGCTGGGAGAAGGAAACGCAAGGGGTCCGGCTGCTCGGCCGGGCCCTGGACCTGCCGCACACGGCCAGAACGGTGCGTGTCCGCGACAGCCAGCCGCTAGTGACCGACGGCCCGTTCGTGGAGGCCAAGGAGTTCATCGCCGGCTTCGACCTGCTCGAGTGCGCCGACCTGGACGAGTGCATCGCGGTGGCAGCGACCGCCCCGGTGGCATGGTTCATGGCGATCGAGATCCGCCCGTTCGCCAGCGAGCCGCGGCTGGACGAGAAGGCGGCCGCGTTCGGCCGCTTCGAAGACGGCGCCGCCCGCCCCTACGCACTGGCGGTCTGGGCGGGCGGAACGCAGGCGCCGCCATCGGTTGACCAGGCGGTCCTAGCCGAAGGAGACGCCTGGCGGCAATACGTAGCCGCCCGCGGCCTGCACATCCTGGGCGGAACCCTCGAGGGAGCTGACACCGTCACCACCCTCCGCGTCCGCGACGGGAAAACCATGCTGACTGACGGCCCGTTCTTCGCCACCGGCGAGTACATCGCCGCGATCGACGTGGTCAGCTGCGCCGACCAGGAACAGGCGATCCAGCTCGCCGCCACCCATCCGGCCGCCCGGTCCCACCCGATCGAGGTGCGCCCCTTCGAGAACGAATGAGCGGGAGCGCCAGCCGCTCGGTCACGGACCACTCAGCCGTTCACCCGGCAGAGCGCCACCATGGCTCCAACCAGGTCACTGCCCGCTCGCCGCGCCTCCGGCTTCCTCGCACGAGCGCCGGGGCCGAGCACCCCGCCCATGAATGCGCGGGCGACCTGCGCCCGCTCTGCCCGCCCAGCAACGTCACGGTCTCCCGGACCGCCAGCCCAGCCATCCGCGCACCCGCGATTCGCGTGTGTCAGCCCGGGAAGATCTCTCCGGAAAAGGGGGAGAGGTCGAGCCACAGGTATCGATAGGTACGGCTCGTAAACACCCAGCCATTTTCCGAGCGCCGCAGGCGGTCAGACCATACGCCGTTGTTTCTGTAGTAGCTCTCTCCAGGCCCGCGCGCGGCCTCGTGGCACAGGCAGCGGGATGTGGCGTCATCGCCGTCAATCTCGATGGAGCCCTGCACTGCGAACTGAACGAAGTAGTCTCTCTCGTCCCGGAGACTGCGGAACATCGACACGATGTCATCTATGCCCTCGGCGTGCCTCCCGAAGGGCTGGCCTTCGGTGCCCCCGATCACCCACTCGGCGTCGTCGGCCCACAACGCGCGGAAGCCGTCGTAGTCGACGCTAGTTGCGGCATCGGCGAAGCGGGCGGTCGCGTCGCGGATAGCCGCCTCGTCCAGCAGGCGAGTGAGTGAGTCTGCGGTGAGTGAAGGTGCGCTGTCGGTGGTTGTCATACGCCCATCGTGTGCCTGCAGCGCGAGGCGCGCCAGGGAAGGCACAACGGTAGGAGCAGCGGTACCAGCCTCGGAACGTGACCGTGCGGGATAATCGGCCGTATGGCGACTCACGCAACCGAGCTCGGTGCAACGCTGCGCGCCTGGCGCGACCGCCTCTCCCCAGCGGCAGCAGGGCTGCCGACCGGGCACGCGCGCCGGGCACTGGGCTTGCGTCGGGAGGAGCTTGCTGAACTCGCCGGGATCTCGGTCGACTACGTCGTCCGCCTGGAGCAGCAACGGTCCACAACCCCTTCGGCGCAGGTGGTCGCCGCGCTCGCTCGCGCACTGCAGCTCACGAACACCGAACGAGATCACCTGTACCGGCTGGCCCGGCTTGCTCCTCCAGCCGATGGGGAGATCTCTGACCACATCCCGCCCGGCGTCCACCGCATGCTAAACCGGCTTGGAGACGCCGCCGTCGGGGTCTTCTCCGCGGACTGGCAGCTGATCTGGTGGAACCGCGGCTGGGCGGCGCTCCTTGGCGACCCGTCGTCAACGCCGCCGGCGCTTCGCAACTTCGCTCGCGACAGCTTCCCGGTCAACGGCGACGCTCCGCGATTGTCGCAATGGCCGGTAACCTCGCTCGCCGGCGACACGGTGGAAGCCGCCATCGTGTCCGACCTGCGCCGTGCCACCGGGCGCTTCCCGAACGACAGCCGCCTGAACAGCCTGATTCAGGTACTCACAACGGGCAGCCAGCGCTTCGCCGAGCTGTGGGCCTCCGGCGGGGTCAGCGCACACCGGGAAGACCACAAGATCGTCGAGCACCCTACAGTCGGGCCGATCGCGGTGGACTGCGACATCCTGACCGACGGCGACGCAGAGCTAAAGATCGTGATCCTTACCGCAGCCCCCGATACCGAGGACGAGACCAAACTGCGACTGGCTTTCCTGTCCGGTGTTCCCCATCCCGCTCGCAGCTGAGTTCATGGCTGAGATGTTCGGCGGCGACTCCCGGTGAGGATCATCTGGTCAACGATCGCGCAGGCGACCTTCGTCCGCTTCATGGCCGACCAAGCCGGGATTGCGCGTCGGCCCTAGCGGGTGCTGTACGAGGTCGAAGGTAACCTGATCACCGTCGCGCGGATAGACCGTGTGCCGCTCGAATAATCGCTTTCCCCGAGCAGGACACCCGCAACGCCGACCCGATGACCATTACTGGAAACACGGCAAGCGATCTCCACAGTTCGCCGCCGGTAGAGGCGCCTCGGGCCCTTTCACGCGATCAATGAGCGCGGCAGGCGAAGGTGGCGTCAGGCACGTCGGGGCCTTCCCGATGGGCGGCGCGTGAACTCCCATCATCGGAAGAGCCGGATGGACTTGATGGGGGCAACTGCTTCGCTGATGGTGGGAGCGGCTGGGCCGCTCCCACCATGGTTTAGCCGACGGTCAGTTGTACGGGGTTCCGGGCGGTACCCGGAGGGTGGTGTTGATGCGGTTGAAGAAGTTGCTGACCCCCACCATCAGCACCAGAGCGCTGAGTTGCCGCTCGTCGTAGTGCTTCGCAGCCTCGTCCCAGATCTCGTCGGTGACCGCGCCTGGCCGGTCGGCAAGGCGGGTCGCGGCCTCGGTGAGCGCCAGCGCGGCGCGTTCGGCGTCGTCGAAGAGCCCGCTGTCGTACCACGCGGCTACGGCGGACAGCTTCTCGGGGCTCATGCCGGCCTTTGTTACGTTCTTCGCGCCGGCGTCAATGCAGAAGCCGCGGCCGTTGATCTGGCTCGCGCGCAGGTGCACAAGCTCCAGCGTCTGCTGCGGGACTCCCCCAGCGTAAATGGCCTTGAACAGGTGCTGGACGCCTGTGGTGAGATCGGGATTGGGCGTCGTGTGCTGGATACGTGCTGCCATCTCTCCTCCATGAAGCAGATCGCGGATCATGGACAGCACTACGACGTGCGGTGGCGGCTGAGGTAACGCCGACCGGTGCGTTACCTCACCGGGACCCGGTGCGTCGTTGTAGTGCCGGGCATCGCACGCTGCCGTTCGGGATGAGGATGAGCGTGACAGACGAAGAGAAGCTCGCCGCCGAGTTCGAGACCCACCGCCCCTACCTCCACGCGATCGCGGTCCGCGTGCTCGGCTCGCACCCTGACGCGGACGACGCTGTGCAGGAGGCGTGGCTGCGCCTCGCCCGGACTGGCGACGGGAGCATCGAGGACCTGCGCGGCTGGCTCACCACCGTGACCGGCCGGATCTGCCTCGATCTGCTCCGCAGGCGCGGCGCGCGGGGTGAGGAGCCGCTCGAGCTCAGCGTCGAGATGCTGTCGCTGGATGCGGGGCCGCGGACCAGCCCCGAGGAGGAGAGGTGTTGCTCGGGGACTCCGTGGGTCTCGCGCTGTACGTCGTCATGGACGCCCTCACCCCGGCAGAGCGGGTGTCGTTCGTCCTGCACGACATGTTCGAGATCCCGTTCAACGCCATCGCCGCCATACTCGGTCGCAGCACGCCGGCCGCGAAGATGCTCGCCACCCGGGCCCGCGCGCGGATCCGTCTGGGCACGCCGGCGACCGCCGCGGACGCGGCTGCCCGGGAGGTCGTCGAGGCGTTCCTCGCGGCGGGCCGGGGCGATATGGCGGGGCTGCTCGCCGTGCTCGCCCCCGAGGCCGAGCTTCGCGGGAACGGTCCGCAAGGTCCCTTCGTCGTGCGCGGCGCGGAGCAGATCGCACGCAGCGCGAGGGTGGGCGCGCGCCCGGGCGCGCTCCGTCCGGCAGTCGTCGACGGCCTTCCGGGCCTTCTCGTCATCGTGGACGGGCAGCCGGTCACCGTCCTGGCCTTCACCGTCGCGAACGGTGCGGTCACGGCAATCCGCGCGCTGACCGACCCCGACCGGCTAGCCCAGATCGTCCCCTCCTGGGTCGCCTGACCGCCTGCGACAGCCGCGGCTAAAGTCCCCGGGCGCCTTCCGCGTCCCGGTCAGGCATGCGCAGGGTTTTGGCACAGCACAGGGTGGCGCGCCCGGGTGCTGCCTCATGTAGGTGCTGATCGCCGAGCGGAGGGTGGCGCGGATCCGCTGGCAGGAGGCCGGGCCGACCAGGTGTCCGAGGGGCGAGACGTTCTGGCTAGGCTCTGAGAGATGTGGCCGTTCGCACGGGTGGAGGGGTGATGATCCGGGTCCTTGTCGCGGAGGACATGCGGATTCTGCGGGACACGCTGGTCTCCGTGCTGAACCTGGAAGAAGACATCAAAGTGGTCGCCCAGGTAGCGGCCGGCCCCGACATCGTGCCCGCGGCGCTGGCGGAGCGTCCCGACGTCGCGATGCTCGACATCGATCTGCCGGGGCTCGACGGGCTCACCGCCGCGGCGGAGCTGCATGAACGGATGCCCGCATGCCGGGTGGTGATCCTGACCGTGCTTGGGTACCCCGGGCAGCTGCGCGCGGCGCTTGCCGCGCACGTATCGGGCTTCATGATCAAGGATGCCCCGTCGGACCAGCTGATCGACGTGCTGCGCAGGGTCGCGGCAGCGGAGCGGGTGATCGACCCGAAGCTGGCCCTGGCGGCGCTGGAGATGAAGGAAAACCCGCTGTCGGAGCGCGAGGCCGATGTCCTCCGGCGGTTCGCGGCTGGCGTGGACCTGCCCGAGATCGCGGCGGAGCTCTTCCTGTCCTACGGGACCGTGCGGAACTACCTGGCATCAGCGGTTACCAAGCTCGGCGGTCGCAACCGGATGGACGCGGTCCGGGTCGCCACGGAGGCCGGCTGGCTCTAAACGAGCCGCTGAGCGACCACGGGCTGGCCGACCACGGGCGGGGTGCTAGTGGGCAGCGGGAGCTCGAGGGCCAGGCTGAAGGTGTCGCCCTCCCGCCTGGCGGCCAGCTGCCCGCCTGCCGCCTCGAGGCGGGCTGCGAGGTTGCCGAGGCCGCTGCCAGTACGCCCGGCCTCGGCCAGCGGCGCGCTGCTGGCCTCGTTGCTACCGTCGTTGCTGACCCACAATCGCAGCTGCCCGGCAGGGCCGGTGGTCAGCTCGAGCGTGCAGTAGCTTGCGCTGCTGTGCTTGAGGATGTTCGTGACGGCTTCCCGCAGCACGGGGACCAGGACCGAGGCCGCCTCCGGCGGCGGGTTCGCGCCGATGTGCGCGTGAACGTCGATGCCGGCAGACGCCAGGACGTCGCGAGCGGCCGCGAGCTCCGCGTCAAGCGGCAGTTCCCTGGCCTCGCCGGCCACCGCCGCGGGCGGCCCGATCCGCGAGCCGGTCACGACCAGGGTCGTCGCCGGCGGGCGGGCGCTGATCGTCAGCGTCCCGCTGGCGGGCAACGGCGGCGACGCCGCGTCTTATGACGCGCTAGACGCGCTGCGCGGCCGGATCCTGCCGGAGACCCTTGGCCGGGCCGGGGTCAGCTACGCGGTGGCCGGCGACACAGCCAGCAATCACGACGACGCCAGCCAGCTGAGCGGGCGCACGCCGCTGGTGCTTGCCGTCGTCGCGGCGGTGGCCTTCTGCCTGCTGCTGTTCGCGTTCAGGTCGGTGGTCCTGCCGCTGGTCTCGATCGCGCTCAACTTCCTGTCCGTCGCCGCCGCCTACGGGCTGATCACCGTGATCTTCCAGGACGGCAGGTTCCAGGGACTGCTCGGCTACCAAGGATCCGGCGCGATCACCCCCTGGGTGCCGCTGTTCCTGTTCACGTTCCTGTTCGGCATCTCGATGGACTACCACGTCTTCATCCTGAGCAGGATCAGGGAACTACGGCGGGGCGGCGAGACCACGGTCGGCGCCATCACGGCCGGCATCGCCAGCAGCGCCGGGGTGGTCACCAGCGCGGCGATCATCATGGTGGCGGTGTTCTCCATCTTCATCGGCATAGGGCTCGTCGAGCTGAAGATGCTCGGTGTCGGCTTGGCTGCCGCCATCCTGCTGGACGCCACGATCGTCCGCGGCGTCCTCCTCCCCGCCGCCATGGCCCTGCTCGGCAACCGGTGCTGGTACCTGCCCCGCTGGCTGTCCTGGCTACCCGGCCGCACTACCCCAAGCCCCGGCACGACGAAAAGCGAGCGTCCCGCCGGGGCGTTCTGAGCCAAGGAGATAGTGATGAACGGAACGATCAAGCTGGACACAGCCACGGACATCCCCGGCCGCACCAGGAACTGGGCCACCCAGGGCGCGGCCGCGGCCGGGCGGGGCATGGTCCTGTTCGGGTTCACGCTGGCCAGCCTCGTGCTGTGGGCGATGCTCCTGACAGCCGTGGCCCTCATCCCGCTCGGCGTGGGCCTGCCGCTCACCGCTGTCGCCCTGCGGGCCATGCGCGGTCTTGAGGCCAAGGCCTGGCGACACGTAGCCGACGGGTGCGGGTTCGCCGCAGCGGCTCCCGCCCCGCGAGACCCGCCCGCCAGGAGGAACGGGAGCCGAGTTTCTGGGTCCGGTTCGGTTCCCTGATGGCCGACCCGGACACCTGGCGGAGCCTGCTGTGGAGCACCGTTGACATCCTGGCGGGCTGGCTGCTCACGCTCGCCCCGGCGAGCCTGATCGCCTGGGGGCTGTTCGGCGTGGTCATGCCCGCCGTATGGCACCCGATCGTCACCGCACACGGCAACAACTGGTACGCATTCATCCACGTGACCACCGCTAGCACCGCCTGGCTGTCGGTAGCCCTCGGCATCGCGTTCATCGCCCTGGGCCTGCTGACCGCCCCCTGGCTCCTACGCCGCTACGCGGCGCTCGCCCGCTCCTGCCAAGATCCCCGCCCAAATACCCAAACTAAGACCAGTCTCCAGAACGGAACCTAACCGGAAATAGGACCTCGGCTGGGCGCGCGGCAGTCCCGCGCAAAAGTGCTCGGCGGCGTGATCAACGAGTACCACCGAGCCGCCTGAGCCGATCTCATGAAGCCCCAGGTCAACCACCATGCGACAGTTTTGAAGCGGTACAGGGGCTGGCACCCTGAGCGACGTCTTCGAGGACAGGACGTTCAGCCCTGCAGGGCGTGCGTCGCCGCCACGGCTCCCGGCTGGTGGCCCATCGCTAGCATGAACAGCCACAGAAGCATCGCCAGTCCCGCGTAGAAAGCGAAAGCAGCCCAGGATGCGCGTGGGCTGAGCGGCAGCTTGGCAGCGGGGATGTCGGCGCTGGTCTCCGGGCGCGCATGTCTTCCCGCCTGCCGGCTATCTCGACGCCCCGCCTGGCTCGCCTGATGGCGGTCATGCAGGAAGTCGAGCAGTCCCAGTGGGATGAGGATAACGAAGATCCACAGATCTGCGGTAAATGCCAGCACCGCGCCCAACAGCATCCCGGCGATAAGAACGGCCAGGCCCGTCCGCGAGCCAATGGAACAGGTGATCGATTTCACCACCCGGCCGCCGTCTAGCGGTACCACCGGCAGCAGGTTGAACAGGTTGATCAATGCCATCCACGCAGCGGCAGCGGCGAGGGCACCGTTGTGGCTGGCGAAGTACGCCAGCCCCGTCCCGGCCGCCAGCACGGCCCCGGTCAGTGGCCCGGCCAGGGCTACGGTGGCCTCGGCGCGCCGGCTGGGGAAGTTCTCCTCGGCCACCGCGGCGGCACCAACCAGCGGGATGACGTAGATACCCCTAGTTTTCATGTCGTAGTGCTTCATGCACGCCAGGTGGCCGCACTCGTGGATGACGAGCATGCCGACGATGATGATCGCGAACTGCCAGGTGAACAGGAACGCATACACCGCGAAGGAAGCCAGAGCCAGCAGCAGATTGCTGGCCTTGACGACGGCCAGGCCGCCCTTGACAAGCAGGGCGGCCAGGCTGCCCATGTCCTGGTGCTCTCTCAGCGACCTGAGGATCATGACGTCGCCTTCCTGACCCGATAGCGGCGCCCGGATGCGGGCGAGGCCACCGGCCCGTAATCGGTTCCTGCGCGCTGGCTGCGTATCAGCGTGTGCGGCAGCGACCGCTGCGATCGGCTTTATGACGAAGCGTGACCCAGTGGTGGCCGGCGAGGCCGCGCCTGCTACGGGTTCCAATCCTGGAAGAGGCCACCACCGGACTGCTCCGGGCGATCGAGATAGAGGGCTGCGCCGTCCTGAAGTGAATTGGCCGACATGACCATGCAGTCACCGTATGAGGTGTACCCTGGGCTAGCTATCTCGCAATCAGTATTGTCAACGAAGTACTCGTTGAAGTTATAATTCCCCCCATTATTGTCGGGCTCCTCGATCCAGACGGTTCCGTTGGCACCGCAGGACTTGAGCGTAATGGGAGCAGTGAAGGATGTATCGCCCAGGCAAAGGTTGGTATTAGCGCCTGCGCCTGCGCTATCACCATCGAATTCGTAATATCCCGCCCACAGCTTGTGCGAGCCGGGACCGGGTACCCATCGTATCCACACCTTTTTGATGAACATGGCGGCGACTTTAACGCCGGCCTTGACTTCATCCCCATAAATGGTAATTACGGTGCCTGCGGCTACCACTACTTCGTCGATAAGGCCGACGCAGTTGGTGGAGGTGTTGGTGAGGCACTCCTCGTAGGGATCCGCGGCTGCGGATGCTTGCTTCGTGCCCATAGTGGACGCGTGTGCCGCTCTAGCGGGCGCCGCGGAAGCTGGCGCCACGGACACGCTGGCCAGGAGTCCAGCGGTGGCGAGTATGGCGGTCGCCATCGCTATGCGACGGCCAGGAATGACCGCCCGGCGGAAGATAGTCATTTTCATACACATTCCTCTCCGTGAGGGGTTGGCGGCCCGCGCGGACATCCAGAAAGCTCGGACATCCAGCGGAGGTTCGGGCCGGAGCGTAGACGCTCTGCTCGCTTCACAGAACGGCCTGAATAGCCCTTCCATGCCAGGAACTTCTTGACGATGTGAACGCGGGCGATTCTCAAGCACCCGAACTATTGCTATCCCGGCGGCGGCAAGGGATACGCCTTCGCTTTCGCGTTAACGTGAAGGAGCGCATAGTCTATCTCCTGGCCACCTTATATGCGGAGCTGTTTGGGCCGGTGGTCACCGACGCCGGCAAGCCGGTCTGCTGCGGATCTGAATGCCCATACTCCCGAGAACCAGTATCTTCGCTGTAACGTAGGTGTATCTCGGAATGGCAGCCGTAAAAAGGGAGTGCGCGTGGATTATCTCACGGAGGGCCGGCCGGGCGTCACGTTTCGCTTCGGGCTGCTCGGTTCGCTGCTTGTCGCCGATGCAACAGGCCAAGTGGCGGCACTGCCAGCGGCTAAACAACGGGTAATCTTGGCGGCGCTGCTCCTATCAGCCAACACAGAAGTATCGACGGACAGGCTGACGGAGATCCTCTGGGAACTGTCGCCGCCGCCCAGCGCGGCGACTGCGGTGCGCAATTACGTCATGAGGCTGCGCCGCCAGATGGGGTCAGCCGGATCCAGGATCGTGACCCGGCCAGCCGGCTACACGATCCAAGTACATGGAGCCGGTGAACTCGATGTGGCCGAGGTCGATAAGCTGCGCCGCGACGCGCGGGCGACCGCCCAAGCCGGCCGGTGGCCGGAGGCGTCAGAGCTGTTTTCGGCAGCTCTGAGCCTGTGGCGAGGTGACCCGCTCGCCGACGTTCCCTCACCAGCGTTCATTCAGCAGGTGGCGCACCTTACCGAGCTGCGGCTCCAGCTAACTGAATTCCGCATCGATGCCGAGCTTCGCCTGGCTAGGCACGACGAGCTCGTGGCCGAGCTCCGGCAGCTCGCGGCGGAGTACCCGCTGCGTGAGCACCTGCGAGCCCAGCTCATGCTCACCTTCTACCGCTGCGGGCGGCAGGCCGAGGCCTTGGAGGTGTACCGGGACACGCGGGCCACACTAAGGGATGAGCTTGGCGTGGAACCGGCGTCCGAGCTTACGGAAATGCATCGGCGCATTCTGGCTGGCGACCCCGGGCTCCTGGTCAGCGAGTCGCCCGACCGGGCGCACCCCGTCCCCGTAGCGGCGGGTAGGGGCGAGCAGGGACGGGTAGTACCACGGCAGCTGCCAGCCGGGACGCGGCATTTCACCGGCCGGGTTGCCGAGCTCAGCGCGCTGGACACGCTGGTGAACGAGGCGGCAGGCACGGCAGGCACCGTGGTGATCTCGGCGATCGGGGGGACGGCGGGCGTCGGCAAGACCGCGCTGGCTTTGCGCTGGGCCCACCAGGTGGCAGGCCAGTTCCCGGACGGGCAGCTGTACGTGAACCTGCGCGGCTTCGGCCCGGCGGGACGGCCAGTATCAGCGGCTGTGGCGATCCGTGGTTTCCTGGATGGGCTGGGAGTGGCGGCCGAGCAGATCCCGGCTGACCTGGACGCGCAGGCCGCCTTGTACCGCAGCCTGCTCTCAGGCAAGCGAGTGCTCGTGCTCTTGGACAACGCGCGAGACAGCGAGCAGGTCCGCCCACTACTGCCTGGCAGTCCGTCCTGCCTGGTGGTGGTGACCAGCCGCCGCCAGCTGACGGGGTTGGCCACCGCCGAGGGCGCGCACCTCCTGACCCTGGACGTCCTGTCCGATGTCGAGGCTCACGAACTGCTGTCTTTGCGGCTCGGCGCCGATCGGCTCGGCGCCGAACCGAAAGCGGCCGCCGCACTGATCGAACTATGTGCGCGGCTGCCGTTGGCTCTGGCTATCGCTGGGGCCCGCGTCTCGGGCCGCCCCCGGTTCGGACTTGGCGCCCTAGTGGAGGAGCTCCAGGATGCCCAGCGCAGGCTTGACGCGCTTGACGCCGGAGATACCTCAGCCAGCCTGCGAGCGGTCTTCTCTTGGTCCCTGGCCAGCCTGCCAGCCCCAGCGGCCCGCATGTTCGGCTTGCTCGGCTTGCACCCTGGACCCGATATAACGACGCCGGCCTCGGCCAGCCTGGCCGGGGTATCACTGCCGCAGGCGCGCTCGGCCCTGAACCAGCTCGCCGAGGCGCACCTCATCACCGAGCACGCTCCCGGCCGGTTCAGTCTCCACGACCTGCTCCGCGCTTACGCCGTCGAGCAGGCCGGCCCAGCCGGCCACGGCACCGCTCCTGACGAAGCCGTCGGCCGGGCCCTAGACCACTACCTGCATACCGCCTACGCCGCCGCTCTGCTGCTCAACCCGTCACGCGAGCCGCTCACCCTGCACAAACCGCGGCCCGGGGTTATTCCCGAGCATCTGGCCGACCACCTGCAGGCAATGACCTGGTTCGAAGCCGAGCACCATGTCGTCACCTCCGCCATCATCCTGGCCACCCAGCGCGGACTTGACGCCTACGGCTGGCAGCTGCCCTGGACCATGGCGAACTTCCTCGACTGGCGAGGGCACTGGCACGAATGGGCCGCGGTTCAGCACGCCGCACTGGCGGCGGCGGTCCGCCTCGGCGATACCGCCGGGCAAGCCGCAGTACACAGGCTGCTTGCGCACTCCTGCGCCAAGCTTGCCGACTACGACCAGGCGCGCGCCCACCTGACCGAATGCCTCCGGCTCAACCACGAACTCGGCGACCAGGCAGGCGCGGCTCATGTCCATCAGACCTTCTCCTGGCTGTCCGCGCAACAGGGCCAAAACGCCGACGCGCTCAGCCACGCCGAAAGGGCCCTCGCCTTGTTCCAGGCCACCGGCAACCAGGCCGGGCAAGCCGAAGCCCTCAACAACGTCGGCTGCAGTTACGCCCGGCTCGGCGATTATCAGCAGGCACAGACATCGTGCCAGCAAGCTCTGCGCCTGTATAGCCAGCTCGACGACCGCCCCGGCGAGGCGAGCTCGTGGGACAGCCTGGGCTACGCCGAGCACCAGCTCGGGAACTTTACTAACGCCGCGGAGTGCTACGGCCGCGCCCTGCGCATATTCTGCGAACTCGGCAACCGCTACTACCAAGCCGACACCCTCACTCACCTCGGCGACACCCATTGTGCCGCCGGCGAGGAGAACAGGGCCCTGGATGCTTGGCGGCAGGCCGTTACTATCCTCGACGAACTGCATCACCCGGACGCAGCGCGGCTTCGTGTCAAGCTTTGCGCGTAAGTAGCACAGCCCTAGGCACAGAGCCGACATGACCGGCGGATGCGGATCGCGTACCGCTAAGCAACTCTCCGAGTCAGCCGCGCCGATCGACCCGATATGCACCAGCACGATCACAGGGAGACCACGCTCGACAGGAAGCCGACCAATTAGATGACATGCATCGGGCCGGAGTGAGCTGAGGTGGGCGACCGGGTGCCGGGAGACCTCCCCAGCTCAGACGCGAGTCAGGATTGACCGCGTAGGCAATTCACATCGGAGTGTGCGCCTCTCCGGAGTTGAGCTTGCAACCTCCCGGATCCGCGCGGCGTGCGCTTCAGGCCGCGTGACAGCCGCGGAGCGCGATGCGCTCCTCCCGGGCAGCGTCTTCGGGTCCGGCAACATGATCGGGCGTCCCGGGCAAGTGTGCGTGGCCGCCCGTGAAAAGCCGACGGTGCACACCGACCGTCCTAGCGGCTGGACGCCGTCCGCTATATGTCCGTGGACGCGACACAGCGGTCCGCAGCGCGACAAGGTGACACACACGACGGGACAGAGAAAAAACGGCCCGCNNTGGCAGGTGTTGGGTTCGAACCAACGTAGGCTGAGCCGACGGTTTTACAGACCGCTCCCTTTGGCCACTCGGGCAACCTGCCGTGTGCCGTCGCGCGGGCGGCATCGAAAAGGATAGCCCAAGACACGACAAGACGGTTAGCCGACGGCCCATCGGGTCCTGCCGGGTACGGCGGCCGGCGCGTTCGGCGTGACGGCCAGCGGTTCGCGCGTCTAGCCTGGGGGCTGTGGCATCCCAAGATTCTTCCTTTGACATCGTGTCCAAGCTCGACCGCCAGGAAGTTGACAACGCGCTCAACCAGGCGGCCAAGGAAATAGGCACCCGGTTCGACTTCCGCGGTGTGGGCGCGTCCATCTCCTGGTCCGGCGAGCACGCCGTGGACATCCGGGCCAACAGCGAGGAGCGCGCCATGGCCGTCCTCGACGTGTTCAAGGACAAGCTGGTCAAACGCGGTGTATCGCTCAAGACCCTGGACCCGGCCGAGCCCAAGCTCTCTGGCAAGGAGTACCGGATGGCGGTCGCCCTCAACGAGGGCATCAGCCAGGACAACGCCAGGAAGCTGTCGAAGATCATCCGGGACGAGGGGCCGAAGGGCGTCCGGGCCCAGATCCAGGGCGAGGAGTTGCGCGTCTCGGCCAAGAAGAAGGACGACCTGCAGACCGTCATCGCNNGCAGGCCAGGTCCGGTACTCGCGCGCCGAACCTCAGGGACTGCCACCCATCTGGCTGGTCAAGTCATCGAGGGAAACGCCGTGCTGCATCCCGAAGGCCGTGATCTGATCGATGCCAGCCGGATCGGGCAGGACCCGCGACGCCTCCTCGGCCAGCTCTGTGTGCCCTAGGCGGTTGAGCAGGTCGACCACATGCTGCCTGCTGTATTCCTCCACGGCGATCACCAGCCTTCTGTCAGCCTCCTGCCACCGTAGCGCACGCGCCCGCCGGGGGCGCCGGCGGCGCTCAGCGGCGATAGCCCGCCAGGGCCTCCAGGCGGCGCAGGCGCTCGCCCGCGGGCGGCTGGGTAACGAACAGCCGGGCGAACCCTTCGGGGTGGAACGGGCTGGCGATCATCAGGTGGGCCACGGAGCTCAGCCGCGCGTCCGGGGCCAGGGCCAGCTCGGTCACGCCGGCCTCGATCTTGCGCAGGGCGGCGGCCAGGTCCACCGGGTCGCCGGCCAGCAGGGCGCCCGCCGCGTCGGCCCGGTACTCGCGCTGCCGGGCCACTGACAGCCGGATGACGAGCGCGGCGACCGGCCCCAGGACCAGCATGAGCGGCGCCCCGACCGCGCGGAGGCCGGCCGGGAACGTGATGACGGTGGCCAGGCCCGCCGACATCGTGGCGGGCAGGATGTCCGGGCCGGACACGTGGGCGAGCTCGTGCCCGAGCACGCCGCGCAGCTCGGCCTCGTCGAGCGACGCGAGCAGGCCCTCGGTGCAGCAGATGGCGGCGGTGCGGGGATTGCGGCCGACGGCGAACGAGTTCGGCTGCTCGGCCGGGGACAGGAACAGCCGCGGCACCGGGAGCCGGCCGCCCTTGCTCAGCTCCCGGACCAGCCGGTAGAGCTCGGGATGCTCGACCTCGCTCACCGGCCGGGCCGCCATCGCGGACAGGGCCAGCCGGTCGCAGTACGTGCCGACGGCGGCCAGCACGACGGCGGCGACCGCGACCCCGGCGACCGCCCCGACGCCGCCCGCGACCGCGGCGCCGACCCCGGCGCAGAGGGCGACCAGCGGGAGCACGGCAGATGCGAGCCGGGCGGCCGCGGCGGCCGCGGCGGTCAGCCCGGCGGCTCGCCGGCCACCGCGCACGGCCATGCACCTCCCCGGGGTCCCGCGTTCGGCCAGCATGCCACCATCTCGCCGGCCGCTGACCCGAGTCTGCGCCGCGGGGCCAGGCCTGTCATGCACAAACCTGGCCGCGGGTTCTTACCGGAATCTGTCACAAACTACATCGGTCTGGCCAGATCACAGTGGGCCAGGGAATATCAACGCGCAGATGAACGTTGGCCCGCCTGTTCCGGCGTAAGATTTGTACCGTCCTAATGCCCCCGGCCGTGGGGGTGGTGCTGCGAGAGCGTTCGGCCGCGGCATGCCGAGGAGGTCTTCCAACCGTGACCAAGCAGGTCCAGCAGCTCGATCACGTCATCATCAGGTTCGCCGGCGACTCTGGCGACGGCATGCAGCTCGCGGGAGACAGGTTCACCCAGGAGACCGCCGTCCTCGGTAACGACCTGTCCACCATGCCGAACTTCCCGGCCGAGATCCGGGCTCCGGCCGGTACTCTCGCGGGCGTATCGAGTTTCCAGCTGCAGTTCGCCGACCACGACATCCTCACCCCGGGTGACGCGCCTGACGTCCTGATCGCGATGAATCCTGCCGCCCTGCAGGCCAACATCAAGGACCTGCCGCGAGGCGGTGACCTGATCGTCAACACCGACGAGTTCACCAAGCGGAACCTGACCAAGGTCGGCTATACGGGCAGCCCGCTGGAGGACGCCTCGCTCGAGCAGTACAACGTGCACGCCGTGCCCATCACCTCGATGACCGTCAAGGCCCTCGAGGCCTTCGACATCACCAGGAAAGACGCCGAGCGGGCCAAGAACATGTTCGCGCTCGGCATGCTGTCCTGGCTGTACGACCGGCCCGCCGACGGCACGCTCGGCTTCCTCAAGGCCAAGTTCGCCAGCAAGCCCGAGATCATGCAGGCCAACGTGGCCGCCTTCCAGGCGGGCTGGAACTTCGGCGAGACCACCGAGGCGTTCTCGGTCAGGTACGAGGTCAAGCCCGCGCCGCTGACGCCTGGCACCTACCGGAACATCATCGGCAACACGGCCCTGGCCTACGGGCTCGTCGCCGCCTCGCAGCTGGCCGGCCTGCCGCTGTTCCTCGGCTCCTACCCGATCACGCCGGCCTCGGACATCTTGCACGAGCTGGCCAAGCACAAGCGCTTCGGGGTCCGCACGTTCCAGGCCGAAGACGAGATCGCCGCCGTCGGCGCGGCGCTCGGCGCCTCATTCGGCGGCTCGCTGAGCGTCACCACCACGTCCGGACCTGGCATTTTGCTGAAGGCAGAGACCATCGGCCTGGCCGTATCGGTCGAGCTGCCGCTGATCGTCTGCAACATCCAGCGCGCGGGCCCGTCGACCGGGATGCCGACCAAGACCGAGCAGGCGGACCTGCTGCAGTCGATGTTCGGCCGGAACGGGGAGTCACCCATCCCGATCGTCGCCGCCGCCAGTCCCGCCGACTGCTTCGACGTGGCGATCGAGGCGGCCAGGATCGCGGTGAAGTACCGCACCCCGGTGATCCTGCTCTCCGACGGTTCCCTGGCCAACGGCTCGGAGCCGTGGCGCATCCCGGACGCCGCCAGCCTGCCCGACCTGAGCCAGGAATTCAGCTTCGCCACGGCCCCGGAAGGCGGCTGGGAGGACGGCAAGGAATTCGAGCCGTTCCGGCGTGACCCGGCCACGCTGGCCCGGCCGTGGGCGATTCCCGGCACCCCCGGGCTCGAGCACCGGATCGGCGGCATCGAGAAGGCCGACGTGACCGGGACGATCTCCTATGACCCGGACAACCACGACCGGATGGTCCGGCTGCGCCAGGCCAAGATCGACGGGATCGCCGCCGACATCCCGCTGCTGGAGGTCGACGACCCGGACGGCAACGCCCGGGTCCTGGTGCTCGGCTGGGGCTCGACNNCTGCGCCACCTGAACCCGTACCCGTCGAACCTGGGTGACGTGCTGCGCCGCTACGACAAGGTGCTGGTGCCCGAGATCAACCTCGGCCAGCTCGCCCTGCTGCTGCGCGGCCGGTTCCTGGTCGACGTGATCTCCTACAACCAGGTCCGGGGCCTGCCCTTCCAGTCGGCCGAGTTGGCGGGCGTCATAGAGGATGTGATCGGGCATGTCTGAATCTGCCGGAGCTGGGACCAACGGGCACGACGAGGGCATGTCGGGGCATCCAGGGCACCGGCTCGCGTCGCTGACCCTGGTGCCTAAAGCCACGGGCCGTTCGGCGACTAAAGATTTTAAATCCGATCAGGAGGTGCGGTGGTGCCCCGGTTGCGGGGACTACGCGATCCTGGCCGCGTTCCAGGCCTTCCTGCCCGAGCTTGACGTGCCGCGGGAGAACGTGGTCGTCGTCTCCGGGATCGGCTGCTCGTCCCGGCTGCCGTACTACGTGGACACCTACGGGATGCACTCGATTCACGGCCGTGCGCCGGCCATCGCCACCGGGCTCGCGGCGTCCCGGACCGACCTGTCGGTCTGGGTCATCACCGGCGACGGCGACGCGCTGTCGATCGGCGGCAACCACCTGATCCACGCGCTGCGCCGCAACGTCAACATCAAGATCCTGCTGTTCAACAACCGGATCTACGGGCTGACCAAGGGCCAGTACTCGCCGACCTCCGAGCAGGGCAAGGTCACCAAGTCCACCCCGTTCGGNNCGGGCCGCCGCGGACCACCAGGGCGCCGCGTTCATCGAGATCTACCAGAACTGCCCGATCTTCAACGACGACGCGTTCGCGCCGCTCAAGGAGCCGGCCGCGGCGGGCGAGCGGCTGATCCGCCTCGAGCACGGAGCACCGGTCCGGTTCGGCGCGGGGTCCGCGCAGGGCCTGCGGTTCGGCCGTTTTGGTGAACTCGAGCCGGTCGACGTCGACGGTGCCGATCCGGACGCGCTGATCACCCACGACGCGCACCGGGCCGACCCGTCCTACGCGTTCGCGCTGTCCCGGCTCGATGCGGCCGACTTCCGGCATACGCCGATCGGGGTGTTCCGGCAGGTGGAGCAGGCCAGTTACGACCGGCTGATGGCCGACCAGATCGCCGCGGCCAAGGCCCGCAGCGGCCCGGGTGACCTGGGCGCGCTGCTGGCGGGCCACGACACCTGGGAAGTCAGCTAGCCCTGGTCCCGCCGGACCGCCGGGGCTGCCCGCCGGACCGCCAGGCCCGCGGGCCGGGGCCCGGCGGACCAGGTTACTTCTTGACGGCGTCCTTGACCTTCTCGCCGGCCTGCTTCAGGTTGCCCTTGACCTGGTCGGCCTTGCCCTCGCCTTCGAGCACCGGGTCGTTCAGGACCTTGCCCGCGCCCTTCTTGATCTTGCCCTTGGCGACCTGCGCCTTGTCCTTAGCCTTGTTCTCCGCGCTCATGGCGGCTCCCTTCGGTGTAGAACCTCCCACTGCCCACACCGGAGCGTTCCTAACCTGCCGGCTCAGCCGGTCCTTTTCTCCACGAAGTCGCACAGCGCCAGGAACGCGGCCCGGGCCGGTACGTCGGGGAGCGCCATGAATTCGTTCCGGGCCCCCTGGACCCAGCTCAGCACGTTCGCACGGGACTCGGCCAGGGCCGCATGGCCGCGCAGCAGGGCCAGCGTCTCGGTCAGCAGGGCGTCATCGGTCAGGTCGGCCTCGACGAGCAGCCCGTGCAGCCGCCGGTCCGCCCCGCCCTGGGAGGCCTCCGGCTGGGCTGTCTCTGACTGGGCTGTCTCTGGCTGGGCCGTCGAGCGGAGCGCGTACAGGACGGGCAGGGTCCGTACCCCCTGGCGCAGGTCGGTGCCGGGGGTCTTGCCGGACTGCGCGGAGTCGCTGGCGATGTCGATCACGTCGTCGGACAGCTGCCAGGCCACGCCGAGCTGCTCGCAGGCCGCCGCGATCCGCGTCGCCACCCCGGCTGGGGCATCGGAGAACAGGGCGCCGAACTGCCCGGACGTGGCGATCAGCGATCCGGTCTTCTCGGTGATCACGTGCATGTAGTGGTCGAGGGGGTCCTGGCCGGCCCGCGGCCCGACGGTCTCGGCCAGCTGTCCGGCGACCAGCCGGCCGAACGTCTCGGCCTGGATCCGGACCGCGTCCGGGCCGAGGTCGGCGAGAATGCGGGACGCCTGCGCGAACAGGAAGTCGCCGGTCAAGATGGCGACCGAGTTGCTCCACCGGGAGTTGACCGAGGGCTGGCCCCGGCGGACCTCGGCCTCGTCCATGACGTCGTCGTGGAACAGCGTGGCCAGGTGGGTCAGCTCGATGGCCACCGCGGCCTGGATGACCCGGGGGTCCTTCGGGTCGCCGAACTGCGCGGCCAGCAGCACCAGCAGGGCCCGGAACCGCTTGCCGCCCGCCGCGATGGAATGCCTGGAGGCCTCGGTGAAGAGCTCGTCACCGGGATGCGCCGTCTGCATCAGCGACGCCTCGACCCGGGCCAGATCGTCAAGAACCTCCGCCGCCAGGGCGGAGTCCGGGAAATCTACCGGAACTGCGGTGATCACACACTCTCCAGATGATCGGCACGCGCGAACGCCTCGAATTTTCGAGTATGCCTTATCTGTCCGAAGGAGCAAGTGTTGGCCCAGGGGGGCGCGACCTCCGTCAGCTGACGAACAATGTATTAGCCGCGTGGCCGGCCAGGCTCAGCAGCGGTTCGGGCACGATGCCGAACACGATTGTCGCCACGACGCCGAGGCCCACGGCCGCGCCGGTGAACACGCTCGGCACCACCACCTCGGGCCCGTCGGGCACCGGGTCGCTGAAGAACATCAGCACGATCACGCGGACGTAGAAGAACCCGGCGATCGCGCTGGCCAGCACGCCGACGATCACCAGCGGCGTCTCGCCGGCCGCGATCGCGGCCTGGAAGACGGCGAACTTCCCGGTGAAACCGCTGGTCAGCGGGATGCCCGCGAAGGTCAGCAGGAACAGCGCGAAGATGCTCGCCACCACCGGCGAGCGCCGGCCCAGGCCCGCCCACCGGGACAGGTGCCCGGCCTCGCCGCCCGCGTCGCGCACCAGGGTGATCACCGCGAACGCGCCCACCGTGGTCAGCCCGTAGGAGGCCAGGTAGAACAGGCTGCTGGACAGCCCCGCGACGCTGGTCGCGATGACCGCGGTCAAGATGAACCCGGCGTGCGCGATCGAGGAGTAGGCCAGCAGCCGCTTGACGTCGGTCTGGGTGATCGCGATCACCGCGCCGGCGACCATGGTCAAGATGGCGATGACCCACAGCGCCGGGCGCCAGTCCCAGGTCAGGTTGCCGAACGCGACGTAGAAGACGCGCAGCAGCGCGCCGAACGCGGACACCACGGTGCAGGACGCCATCAGCGCGGTCACCGGCGTNNACGTCCGGCTTCCAGCCGTGGAACGGCACCGCCCCGACCTTGAACAGCAGCCCCAGGCCGGTCAGCGCGATCCCGGCGTACAGCAGGGTCGCGTTGGCGGTGTTGCTGGTCGCCGCGGACGCGATGGCCGCCAGCGAGACCGAGCCCGCGAAGCCGTAGAGCATCGCGATGCCGAACAGGAAGAACGCCGAGGAGAACGCGCCGAGCAGGAAGTACTTCATGGCCGCCTCGTGCGAGAGCAGCCGGCGGCGCCGGGCCAGCCCGCACAGCAGGTACAACGGCAGCGACAGCACCTCGAGCGCGATGAACATGGTGAGCAGGTCATTGGCGGCGGGGAACAGCAGCATGCCGCCCACCGCGAACAGGGTCAGCGGGAAGATCTCGGTGTGGAAGGCCCCGGTGACCAGGCCCTCGGCCTCCTCCGGGCTGCCGGGCGGCGCGGCGGCCTGGGCGGCGAACGGGCTGTTGCTGTTGTCGGCGATGAGCAGCACGCTGGCGAAGGCCAGGACCAAGATCGTGCCCCAGATGAACAGGGTGGGGCGGTCCACCGCGACCGCGCCCGCCGCGGCGACGTGGCCGGGACTGCCGTGGGAGAAGATGCTGTCGGAGGCGGTCACGATGGTCAGCACGAACGCGGCGGCCAGCGAGCCCATGGTGAGGACCAGGTGGAAGGCGCGGCGCAGCGGGCGCGGGGTGAAGGCCTCGACGAGGATGCCGGCCACCGCGGCGCCGAACACGACCAGCATCGGCGAGAGCTGGCCGTACTCGATGTGCGGCGGGGTGATCGCGCCGGCCACGCTGCTGGCCGGGAGGGCCAGCACGCTGCTCGCCGGGAGGGCCAGGACGCCGATCACGGTAGGGTTCCCTTCTGCACGGCGGTGGTATAGACCGCGGTGGTGGTGAACCCGGGCGCGGGGTGCGCGGGTACCGGATCGGTCTCGTGCACCTGCGCCATCGTCACGCGCACGGCCGGGTTGATGATGTCAAGCACCGGCTTGGGGTAGACGCCGACCCCGATGATCAGCACGATCAGCGGCGCGACGGCCAGCATCTCGCGGGCCCGCAGGTCCTTCATCCCGGCCACCTGGTCACGGACCGGGCCGCCCGCCACCCGCTGGTACATCCACAAGATGTAGATCGCGGCCAGGACAATGCCCGCGGTGGCGAACACGGCGGGCAGCTTGTACCGGGAGAACGTGCCGATCAGGACCAGGAACTCGCTGACGAAGGTGGACAGCCCGGGCAGCGACAGCCCGGCCAGCCCGGAGATCAGGAACAGCCCGGCCAGCAGCGGCGCGACCTGCTGCACGCCGCCGAAGTCCGCGATCCTGCTCGAGCCGCGCCGGGTGATCAGGAACCCGGCCAGGATGAACAGCGCGCCGGTGGCGAAGCCGTGGTTGACCATGTACAGCGTCGCGCCCGCCACGCCCTGGCTGGTCATCGCGAACACGCCGAGCGCAATGAAGCCGAAGTGCGAGACCGAGGTATAGGCGATCAGCCGCTTCATGTCCTGCTGGCCGATGGCCACGATGGCCCCGTACAAGATCCCGATCACCGCCAGCGTGATGACCAGCGGGGTGAAGTACTTCGCGCCCGCCGGGAACAGCTCGAAGCAGTACCGCAGCATGCCGAACGTGCCGACCTTGTCCAGCACGCCGACCAGCAGCACGGCCGCGCCGGGCTGAGAGGCAGCGGCGGCGTCGGGCAGCCAGGTGTGGAACGGCCACAACGGCGCCTTGATCGCGAACGCGATGAAGAACCCGAGGAACAGCCACTTCTGCACGGTCGAGCTGAGCGAAATCTGGGTGAGCTCGCTGAACAGGAATGACCCGTGGTGGCCGGTGACGGCGCTGTGAGTGGAGTACACGTACAGCGCGATGACCGCGACCAGCATGAGCAGCCCGCCGAGCAGGCTGTACAGCAGGAACTTGACCGCCGCGTACTGCCGCTTGCCGACCCCGTAGCTGCCGATCATGAAGTACATCGGGATCAGCATGGCCTCGAAGAACACGTAGAACAGGAAGACGTCGGTGGCCGCGAAGACGCCGATCATCATCGTCTCAAGCACCATCATCAGCGCGAAGTAGGTCTTCACGCTGTGCTGCGGCTTGGCGGCGGGGACCGGCGGGGTGTCGTCCCCCTCCGGAAGGACAGGTGCGTCCGCGTCGTTCCAGGAGGCCAGGATCACCACCGGCATCAGCACCGCGGACATGGCGATGAGGACCAGCGCGATGCCGTCCACGCCCAGCGCGTAGTGCACGCCGAACGCCGGGATCCAGGAGTAGGTCTCGGTGAACTGGAAGTTCGGCCCGCCGACCTGGAACTTGACCGCGATGATGATGACCACCACGAGGGTCACCAGCGAGAACGCCAGGGCCAGGTACTTGGCCAGGCCCTCCCGGGCCCGCACGGCGGCCGGGGCGCTGCCGGCCGGGCGGCCGGGCACCAGCATGATCACGATCGCGCCGAGCAACGGTACCGCGCCCGCCACGGTCAGCCAGGGGAAGCCGTTCATCTAGAGCCTCACCGCCAGGAGCAAGGCGACCAGCACCGCGGCGCCGAAGAACATGGAGAGCGCGTAGGAGCGCACGAACCCGGTCTGCAGCCTGCGCCATCGGCCCGACGTCCCGCCGATCAGCGCGGCCAGGCTGTTGACCAGGCCGTCCACGCCGCGGTTGTCGAAGTACACCGACAGCCGGGTGCCCCACTGCCCGGGCCGCATCAGCACCGACTCGTTGAACGTGTCGCCGTACAGGTCCTTGCGGGCGGCGACGACCAGCGGGTTCCCGTGCGGCGCGGTCTCGGGGACCGGGACCCGCCCGTACATGACCCAGCCCAGGGCGATCCCGGCCACGACGAGCACCAGCGTCACGATCCCGGCGGTGCTCACGAACCCGTGCGAGACCGGCGGCACCCCGACGACCGGGGCGAGGAACTTCTGCAGCCGGTCGTCGACGATGAGGAACCCGCCCGCGCCGACCGAGCCGATGGCCAGGATTATCATCGGCCAGGTCATCACGGCGGGCGATTCGTGCGGATGCGCGTCAGCCGCCCAGCGCCGCTTGCCGTACCAGGTCATGAGCATCATCCGGGTCATGTAGAACGCGGTGAGGCCGGCGCCGATCAGCGCGCAGATGCCCAGGATCCAGCCGCCCGTGCCGTGCTCGGTGAAGTCGCCCTCGATGATCGGGTCCTTGGCGAAGAACCCGGAGAACGGCGGCATGCCGATGATCGCCAGGTACGCCAGGCCGAACGTCACCTGGGTGATCGGCAGGAAGCGGGCCAGGCCGCCGAACTTCCGCATGTTCTGCTCGTCGTCCATGGCGTGGATGACCGAGCCCGCGCCGAGGAACAGCCCGGCCTTGTAGAACCCGTGCGCGAGCAGCAGCGCGATCGCGAACACGTACCCCTCGGGCCCCAGGCCCGCCCCGAGCGTCATGTAGCCGATCTGGCTCATGGTGGACCCGGCCAGCGACTTCTTGATGTCGTCCTTGGCCGCGGCGATGATCCCGCCGAACAGCAGCGTGACCGTGCCGACCACCGCGACCGCGATCCGCGCGTCCTCCGAGATGGCCAGGATCGCGTTGGACCGCACGAGCAGGTAGACGCCGGCGGTGACCATGGTGGCCGCGTGGATCAGCGCCGACACCGGCGTCGGGCCCTCCATCGCGTCCAGCAGCCAGGACTGCAGCGGCACCTGGGCGGACTTGCCGCACGCGCCGAGCAGCAGCAGGAAGCCCAGCGCGGTGGCCACCCCGTTCCCGGCCGACGGGACCTGGTGGAACACCCCGGAGAACGACACCGTCCCGAACTCGCTGAACATCAAGAAGATGGCCAGGGTGAGGCCGGCGTCGCCGATCCGGTTGACCACGAACGCCTTCTTCGCCGCCACCGCCGCCGAGTTCCGGTCCTGCCAGAACCCGATCAGCAGGTAGGAGGCCAGGCCGACGCCCTCCCACCCGACGTAGAGCACCAGGTAGTTGTCGGCCAGCACGAGCAGCAGCATGGACGCGACGAACAGGTTCAGGTAGCCGAAGAAGCGCCGCCGGCCGGGGTCGTGCGCCATATAGCCGACCGAGTAGATGATGATCAGCGACCCGACCCCGGTGATCAGCAGCACGAAGCAGATCGACAGCGGGTCGATCAGCAGCGACACGTTGGCCTGGAAGTGCCCGACCAGGATGTAGGTGTACAGGTGCTGGTCCTGTTCCCGGTGGGTGTCCCCGAGCAGGGTGAAGAAGGCGATCACCCCGTAGACGAACGCCCCGACCGGCAGCACGCACCCGAGCAGGTGCCCCCACCGGTCGGTGCGCCGGCCGCCGACCAGCAGCACCACCGCGCCGAAGAGCGGGAGAGCGAGCAGCAGCCACGACAGCTTCAGCGCCCCGGTGGCCGGCACGGTGGTCAGCGCCTGGGCACGAGCGACATCCGCAAGGGCCGTGCCAGTCAAGGTCGTCATCCCTTCAGTACTTGAGGAGGTTGGCGTCGTCCACCGACGCGGACCTGCGGGCGCGGTAGATCGCCATCAAGATGGCCAGGCCGACCACGACCTCCGCGGCGGCCACCACCATGACGAAGAACGCGATGACCTGCCCGTCCAGGTTGCCGTGCAGGCTGGCGAAGGCGACGAAGGCCAGGTTGCACGCGTTCAGCATCAACTCGATGCACATGAAGACGACGATGGCGTTGCGCCGGACGAGCACGCCGACGCCGCCGATCACGAACAGGATCACCGATAGCGCGACGTAGTGCACCGGGCTCATGAGTCGGCCCTCCCGGACGGGGCGGGCTCCCACTCGCCGCTCTCCGCGGTGATCTCGAGCGTTTCTTCGGTCGGAACGAACGTGGGTTTCTGGTTCGGGTCACGCGGAGACAGCGCCGAGCTGACCGACACCTCGGAGGTCGTGCCGTCCGGCAGCAGGGCCGGCCGGTCCGCGGAGTCGTGCAGCGCGTAGACCCCGGGCGACGGGTCCGGCGCCATCTGGCCGCTGGCCAGCCGGCGGGCGGCGAGTTCGCGCTGCGTGGGCTTGGGCGTGAGGCGCTCGCGGTGCGCCAGCACCATGGCCCCGACCGCCGCGGTGATCAGCAGCGCGCCGGTGACCTCGAACGGGAACACGTAGGTGGTGAAGATCAAGGTGGCGATGCCGGTCAGGTTGTTCGTGCCGCCGTTGCTGCTCGACAGCGTGGCCGGGCCGATGGCCGCGTGCCCGATGCCCAACGCGAGCAGGACGAGCAGGCCGATCGCGGCCAGGCCCGCGGCCTGCCGCTGGCCCTTGATGGTCTCCACGATCGAGTCCGCCGAGCTGATGCCGATGAGCATCAGGACGAACAGGAACAGCATGAGCACCGCGCCGGTGTACACGATGATCTGCACGAAGGCCAGGAACGGCGCGCCCTGCATGGCGTACATGGTGGCCAGGCAGAGCATCACCACGGCGAGCATCAGGGCGCAGTGCACCGCGCGCGGGACCAGGATCATGGCCAGCGCGGCGCCCACCGAGGCGACGGCCAGGATCCAGAAGATGGATTCCACCGCGATGCCGTCGGCGTTGGGGCCGGCCGCCAGGACGTTCGTCATTCCTCACCCACCTCCTCGCGAACTTCCGGCGGGGCCCACGAGAGCGAGGCGTCGGGCGATCCGGCGAACACCGCCGGGCCGGACGGCCCGCCTGGCCCGGACATCCCCGGCGCCCGCGGGCCGCGGACCAGGCCGGCCGCGCCGAGGCGATAGTAGTCCTTCTCGTCGTTCCCGAGCCGCATCGGATGCGGGGGGGCCTCCATGTCCGCCAGCAGCGGGACGAGCAGCTGCTCCTTGGTCCAGATGAGGTTTTCCCGGCTGTCGTCGGCGATCTCGTACTCGTTGGTCATGGTCAGCGCGCGGGTCGGGCAGGCCTCGATGCACATGCCGCACAAGATGCAGCGCAGGTAGTTGATCTGGTAGACGTGACCGTACCGCTCGCCGGGGGAGAACCGGGCGTCCTCGGTGTTGTCCCGGCCCTCGACGTAGATCGCGTCGGCCGGGCAGGCCCAGGCGCACAGCTCGCAGCCGATGCACTTCTCCAGCCCGTCCGGCCACCGGTTGAGCTGGTGGTGGCCGTGGAACCGCGGCGCGGTGGGCTTCTTGACCTCGGGGTACTCAACGGTTTCGACCTTCCGGAACATCTCGTGGAAGGTGACCCCGAACCCCTTGATCGGGTTGAGGAAATCAAGCACCAGTGACCTCCTTGGTGGAGGTTTCGGTATCCAGGCCGACGCCGTGGTAGTGCGGCAGGTCCAGCGGCGGCACCGGGAAGGAGCTCGCGCCCATCGGCACGTCCCGGCCGGCCTCGCTGGCACTGGCCGAATCCGCGGCCTCGAACCGGGCCGCCCGCTGCTGCGCGGCGCTCTCCCACATCGAGGCCAGGGCGATGACCAGCACCAAGACGACACCGCCCACCACGTACGGGATCGTGTTGTGCGTGTCGAGCCGCCACGCGCGCACGGTGGCGATCAGCAGGATCCAGATGATCGAGACCGGGATGAGGACCTTCCAGCCGATCGCCATCAGCTGGTCGTACCGGACCCGGGGCAGCGTCCCGCGCAGCCAGATGTAGCAGAACAGCAGGATAAAGACCTTGATCACGAACCACAGCACCGGCCACCAGCCGTGGTTGGCGCCCGACCAGAGCGACAGCGGCCACGGCGCCCGCCAGCCGCCCAGGAACAGCGTGGTGGCCAGGCCGGCGACCGTGGTCATGTTGATGTACTCGCCCAGGTAGAACATGGCGAACTTCATCGAGGAGTACTCGGTGTGATAGCCGGCCACCAGCTCGCCCTCGCCCTCGGGCAGGTCGAACGGCAGCCGGTTCGTCTCGCCGACCATGGTGACCAGGTAGATGACGAACGACACCGGCAGCAGCCACGCGTACCACTCGTGTTGCTGCGCGTTGACGATCGCGGTGGTGGACAGCGAGCCGGCGTACAGGAACACGGCCACGAAGGCCAGGCCCATCGCGATCTCGTAGCTGATCACCTGGGCCGCCGAGCGCAGCGCGCCGAGCAGCGAGTAGGGCGACCCGGAAGACCAGCCGGCCAGCACGATCCCGTACACCCCGATCGAGCTCATGGCCAGCACGAGCAGCACCGCCACCGGCAGGTCAGTGAGCTGCAGCGGGGTGTAGTGGTGGAAGATCGAGACTTCCGGGCCCCACGGGATGACCGCGAAGGCGATGAAGCAGATCGACCCCGATATCACCGGCGCGGCGATGAACAACAGCTTGTCCGCGGTGCGCGGAATGATGTCTTCCTTCAGCGGCAGCTTGAGCGCGTCCGCGATCGGCTGGAGCAGGCCGAAGGGCCCGGCCCGGTTCGGCCCGGGCCGGTTCTGCATGCGGCCGATGACCCGGCGTTCGGCCCAGATCATGAAGATCGTCGTCAGCAGCAGGAAGAGGAAGACGATCGCGACCTTCAGCAGCACCATCCACCAGATGAGCTGGTTGAAATCGCTGAGCGTCGGGTCCGGCGGTGGCGCCGCCAGTACCTGCGGCAGCCCTGCTGCCTGCATCATTCCGGCCTCCTCAGCGTGACCATGGCGCCGTGACCCGCGCCGAGTTCGGCGTGGAGGGTGGCTCCGCCGGGCAGGCCCGCCGCCGGGAGCCAGACCACGTGATCGGCCATCGGCGCGAGCTCGACGGGGACGGTCACCGAGCCATGACCGGTGACCACGGTCACCTTATCGCCGTCGGCCAGGCCCGCTTCGGCCGCGGTCGCCGCTGACATCCGGGCCAGCACCGGACGGGCGGTGCCGGCCAGGGCCGGCTCGCCGTCCTGCATGCGCCCGCTGTCCAGCAGCTGGTGCCAGCTGGCCAGCCGGACCTCCAGGCCCGCCGACGGGTCGAGGCCGCGGGCCGACGGCGCGCTGGGCCAGGCGGTCGTCATCACGGGCGCGTCGGGACGCGTGCCCCGCCAGGCACCGAGCGCGGCGAGCTCCGCGCGCGCCGCCGCGGCGTCGGGCAGCCCCAGATGGACATCCATCTGGTCGGCGATCGCGCCGAGCACGTACAGGTCGGTGCGGACCTCCGGGACCTTCAGCGCCTCGGCGAACGAGCCGCCGCGTCCTTCCCAGTTCACGAACGTCCCGGCCTTCTCGGCCACGGCGGCGACCGGGAACACCACGTCGGCGCGGTCGGTGACCNNACCCCGGCCACCACCAGGGCGCCGAGCTCGCCGTCGGCCGCGGCGGTGAGCATGGCCGTGGTGTCACGCCCCGGCGCGGCGGGCAGCGAGCTCTTGCCCCAGGTCCTAGCCACCTCGGCGCGGGCCGCGGCGTCGGTCACCGGGCGGCCGATAGGCAGCAGGCCCGGCAGGGCTCCCGCCTCGACGGCGCCCCGCTCGCCCGCGCGGCGCGGAACCCAGGCCAGCCGGGCTCCGGAGGTGAACGCGAGCCGGGCCGCGGCCGCGAGCGCGCCCGGCACCGCGGCCAGCCGCTCGCCGACCAGGATCACCGCTCCGGGCGACGCCAGCGCCTCGCCGGCTCGCTGCCAGCACTCGTCGGCGGATTCCCGGCCGGCCGGCGTCCAGCCTGGAGCGCTGGCGGCGCCGCCGGCGGCCAGCGCGGTCAGCGCGGCGGCCTCGTCGCCGGGCAGGGTGGCCAGCAGTGCACCGGCCAGCTTGACCGTCCCGGGGCTGGCCAGCGCCGCGATCGAGAACACCGGCAGCTGATGGTGCCGCACCGCCTTGCGCAGCCGCAGGAAGACGATCGGCGACTCGTCTTCCGGCTCGAAGCCGGCCAGCAGCACGGCCGGGGCCCGCTCCAGGTCGGCGTAGGTGACGGCGATGTCGCGCCCGGCCACGCAGGCCGCCAGGAACTGCTCCTCCTCGGCCGAGTGCGGGCGGGCGCGCATGTCCACGTCGTTGGTGTCGAGGGCGACCCGGGCGAATTTGGCGTACGCGTAGGCGTCCTCGAGGGTGAGCCGGCCGCCGGCCAGAACGCCGACCCCGCGCGGCCGCTCGGCGCCGGTGTCGCGCGCCGCGGCCAGGCCGGCCGCGGCGACCGCCAGGGCGTGCGGCCAGGAGGCCGGGACGAGCACCCCGTCGGCGTCCCTGACCAGCGGAGAGGTGAGCCGGTCGGGCTGGGTCGCGTAGGTGAAGGCCCAGCGGCCCTTGTCGCAGTTCCACTCCTCGTTGACCAGGGGTTCCTCGCCCGCCAGCCGGCGCGTGACCCGCCCCCGCCGGATGTCGGTCCGCTGCCGGCACCCCGAGGCGCAGTGCTCGCACACGCTCGGCACCGAGACCAGGTCGTACGGCCGGGACCGGAACCGGTACGCCGCGCCGGTGAGCGCGCCGACCGGGCAGACCTGCACCGTGTTGCCGGAGAAGTAGGAGTTGAACGGCTTGCCCTCGGCGGTGCCGATGATCTGGTTCGGGCCGCGCCCGAGGAACTCGATGAACGCGTCCCCGGCGATCTCCTCCGAGGTCCGGGTGCACCGGGTACACGAGATGCACCGCTCGCGGTCCAGCAGTACCTCGGTGGAGATGGGGACCGGCTTGTCAAAGGTCCGCTTGTCGAAGGTGAACCGGGTCTCGCCGCGCCCGTTGGACATGGCCTGGTTCTGCAGCGGGCACTCGCCGCCCTTGTCGCACATCGGGCAGTCCAGCGGGTGGTTGATGAGCAGCAGCTCCATCACGCCCTGCTGCGCCTTGTCCGCGACCGCCGAGGTGAGCTGGGTGTGCACCACCATGCCCTCGCTGCACGCGGTGATGCACGAGGCCAGCGGCTTGCGCTGGCCTTCCACCTCGACCAGGCACTGGCGGCAGGCGCCGATCGGGTCGAGCAGCGGGTGTTCGCAGAACCGCGGGATCGCGATGCCGAGCAGTTCGGCGGCCCGGATGATCCAGGTGCCCTTGGGCACCGCGATCTCGAACCCGTCGATGGTGACGGTCACCGTGTCCTGCGTGGTCTCGACGGTCACGATTCGCTCCAGAGCGTGGAAGCCGCCGGGTCGAAGGGACAGCCGCCTTCCTTGTGGTGCTGGATGAACTCGTCCCTGAAGTACTTGACCGCGGAGGTGATCGGCGGCGTCGCGCTGTCGCCGAGCGCGCAGAACGCCCGGCCGGTGATGTTGTCGCAGATGTCCAGCATCTTCTCGACGTCTTCGTCGGTCCCGTCGCCGTGTTCCAGCCGCTCCAGGATGCGGACCAGCCAGAACGTGCCCTCCCGGCACGGCGTGCACTTCCCGCACGACTCGTGCTGGTAGAACTCCGTCCAGCGGAGCACCGCGCCGACCACGCAGGTGGTGTCGTCGAAGATCATCACCGACCTGGTGCCGAGGCCGGACCCGGCGGCGGCGACCGACTCGAAGTCCAGCGGCATGTCCAGGTGCTGGTCGGTGAGAATCCCCGCCGACGAGCCGCCCGCGGTCCAGAACTTGAGCCGGCGGCCGCCTCGCATCCCGCCCGAAAACTCGAGCAGTTCGCGCAGCGTGATGCCGAGCGGGGCCTCGTACGTGCCCGGGGTGGTCACGTGGCCGGAGAGGTTGAAGATCCCGAAGCCCTTGGACTTCTCCGTGCCGATGTCGGCGAACCACTCGGACCCGTTCAAGATGATCGACGGGGCGGTGGCGATCGACTCCACGTTGTTCACGTTCGTCGGCAGGGCATACACCCCGGCCACGGCCGGGAACGGTGGCTTGTTCCGCGGCAGCCCGCGCTTGCCCTCCAGCGAGTCCAGCAGCGCGGTTTCCTCGCCGCAGATGTAGGCGCCGGCCCCGGCGTGGATGATGACCTCCACGTCGAACCCGGAGTCCAGGACGTTCTGGCCGAGGTACCCGGCCGCGCGCGCCTCGGCCACCGCGTTGCGCAGCCGGCGGATCACGTGCAGGACCTCGCCCCGCACGTAGACGAACGCGTGGCCGGCCCCGATCGCGTAGCAGGCGATGGCCGCGCCCTCGATGAGCAGGTGCGGGTTGGCCATCATGAGCGGGATGTCCTTGCAGGCGCCCGGTTCTGATTCGTCCGCGTTGACCACCAGGTAGTGCGGCTTGTTGTCGCCCTGCGGCAGGAAGCTCCACTTCACGCCGGTCGCGAAGCCGGCTCCGCCGCGGCCGCGCAGCCCGGCGTTCCGCACCGTCGTGATGACTTCTTCCCGGGACATGGCGAGGGCCTTCGGCAGCGCCTGCCAGCCGCCGACCCGCCGGTACCCGTCGATGGTGAACAGGTCGGGCTGGTCCCAGTGCGCGGTCAGCACCGGGGTCAGGGTGTCGCTCACCGCGGCTCCTTCGCTTTCTCGCCCGCCGCTTGCCCGCTGGGCGGCTCCGGCTCGGGCGCGGCCCAGCCGTGCTCCTCGGCGACCTTGAGGCCGACCAGGTCGGCCGGTCCCGCGGTCGGACCCTCGGTGGCCTGGTCGTCGTTGAAGCCGGCCAGGATCCGGGCCGCCTCGCGCCAGTTGACCAGCCGTCGCGGGCCCCGGGTCGGGGCTACCGGGTTCCCGGCGCGCAGGTCATCGGTGAGCTGGCGGGCCGAGGCCGGCGTCTGGTTGTCGAAGAATTCCCAGTTCACCATCACCACCGGCGCGTACACGCAGGCGGCGTTGCACTCCAGGTGCTCCAGGCTGACCTGGCCGTCGGGCGTGGGCTCGTCGTCGCCCACGCCGAGGTGCTCGTGGAGTTCGGCGAGGATCTGGTTGCCGCCCAGCACGCCGCACACGGTGTTGGTGCACACGCCGACGTGGTACTCGCCGACCGGGCGGCGCTTGTACATGGTGTAGAAGCTGACCACCCCGGTGACGTCGGTCTCGGTCAGCCCGAGCAGGCCCGCGCAGTACTCGATGCCGTCCTCGGAGACGTAGCCCTCCTCGGACTGGACGAGATGGAGCAGCGGCAACAGCGCCGATCTCGAGCCCGGGTACTGGCCGATGATCCGCGCCGCGTCCGGGTCCAGACGGGAGCGCACATCGTTGCTGAACGGCATTACCGGTCCACGCCTCCCATCACGGGATCGAGGCTGGCGATCGCGGGGATCAGGTCGGCCAGCAGGCCGCCCTCGCACATCGCGGCGACCGACTGCAGGTGGGCGAACGACGGGTCGCGCAGGTGCACCCGGTACGGCCTGGTCCCGCCGTCGCTAACCACGTGCGCGGCCAGTTCGCCGCGGGGGGACTCGATCGTCGCGTACGCCTGGCCCGCGGGGACCCGGAACCCCTCGGTGATCAGCTTGAAGTGATGGATGAGCGCCTCCATGGACTGGCCCATGATGTGCGCGATGTGCTGCGGGGAGGGGCCGAGGCCGTCGGGGCCGAGCGACAGCTGGGCCGGCCAGCCGATCTTGGCGTCCCGGATCATCACCGGGTCGGCCTCCGGGCCGGGCGAACCGCGGTCCGCCAGCCGGGTGACGCACTGCCTGATGATCCGCATCGACTGCTCGATTTCGTCCATCCTGAGCAGGTACCGGCCGTACGCGTCGCACGTGTCCGTTACCGGCACGTCGAAGTCGTAGCTCTCGTAACCGCAATACGGCTGGGACTTGCGCAGGTCCCAGGGCAGTCCGGTCGACCTCAGCACGGGACCGGTCACGCCCAGCGCCATGCAGCTCTGCAGGTCGAGGTAGGCGATGCCCTTGTTCCGGCCGATGAAGATCGGGTTGGCGTCGATCAGCGTGCGCAGGTCGTGGATCAGTTTCGGCGCGCTCTCATCGAACGCGCGGAGCGCCTCGAGCGCGCCGGGCGGCAGGTCCTGCGCCACCCCGCCGGGCCTGATGTATGCGTGGTTCATCCGCAGGCCGGTGATCAGCTCCAGCAGGTCCAGGACGCGTTCGCGCATCCGCGCGCCCTGGGTGTAGATCGTGGTCGCGCCCAGTTCCAGGCCCATCGGGGCGATCCCGCCCAGGTGCGAGGAGATCCGGTTGAGCTCCATCATCAGGACCCTGATGATCTGGGCGCGTTCGGGGATCCGGTCCTCGATGCCGAGCAGTCGTTCCACCGCGAGGCAGTAGGCGGTCTCGTTGAAGATCGGCGCCAGGTAATCGGCCCGGGTGCAGAACGTCACGCCTTGGGTCCAGGTGCGGTACTCCATGTTCTTCTCGATGCCGGTGTGCAGGTAGCCGATGGCCGGGCGCACCTCGGCCACGGTTTCCCCCTCCAGCGTCAGCACCAGCCGGAGCACCCCGTGAGTCGACGGGTGCTGGGGGCCCATGTTGACGACGATCCGCTCGCCGCTCTCGAAGTCCGTGCTCTCGTTCGCGGCCGCGATGATCTCGTCCCAGTCCTCGCCGGAGACCGTGTAGACACGGCCCTCGGTGGCCTCGGCGTCGCTCGCCCCGGCCGCCGCGTGCGGCATGCCGCTGGTCATGAGTAGTGCCTCCGCTCGTCGGGAGGGGGGATCGTGGCGCCGCGGTATTCGACCGGGATGCCGCCGAGCGGGTAGTCCTTGCGCTGCGGGTGGCCCTTCCAGTCGTCAGGCATCTCGATCCTGGTCAGCGCGGGGTGCCCGTCGAAGATGATGCCGAAGAAATCCCACGTCTCCCGCTCGTGCCAGTCGCAGGTCGGGTAGATGCCGACCAGTGACGGAACGTGCGGGTCGGCGTCCGGCGCGCTCACCTCGAGCCGCACCCGGCGGTTGTGCGTGATCGAGAGCATGTGGTACACCGCGTGCAGTTCGCGCCCGGTCTCGCGCGGGTAGTGCACGCCGGACACCCCGCTGCACAGCTCGAAGCGGAGCGCGGGGTCGTCGCGCAGTTTCGCCGCCACCTCGGGCAGCCGCTCCCGGCGGACGTGGAAGGTCAGCTCGCCCCGGTCGACCACCACCCGCTCGATGGCGTCGGGCAGGCCCAGGGTGTCGGCGATCTCGTCGAAGTAGGAGCCGTACGGGCGCGGGCTGTCCAGCGGCGGCGGCTCGTGCACCCTGAGCAGCCCGAAGCCGGAGGTGTCCGGGGTGTCTTGCACGCCGAACATGCCGCTACGGATGACCGGCTCGCTCAGCCGCTCCTCGCCGAGCCGGGCGGGCAGGTTGGCGTCCGCCTCGGCGGGGCTGACGCCACCGGCCGGCGGTGTGGGGCCCTGAGGCGCCTGGGAGCCCTGGGTTTCCTCCGGGCCGGCCTTCGAGCCCTCCCCGGATTCGCTCACAGCTCGGACCTGTCGGGCGTGACCAGCCGGACCGGCCGCAGGTTCAGCCGGGCGTCCTCGAGCTCGGTGATCTGCCGGTCGCGGTCCTTGCCGAGCTTCATGTTGATGATCTTGTCGTGCAGCTTGAGGATCGCGTCGAGCAGCATCTCCGGACGCGGCGGGCAGCCGGGCAGGTAGATGTCCACCGGGATGACGTGATCCACGCCCTGCACGATGGCGTAGTTGTTGAACATGCCGCCGCTGGAGGCGCACACGCCCATCGAGATGACCCACTTGGGGTTGGACATCTGGTCGTAGATCTGCCTCGTCACCGGGGCCATCTTCTGGCTGAGCCGGCCGGCCACGATCATCAGGTCCGCCTGCCGCGGGGTGTTGGAGGCCCGTTCCATGCCGAACCTGGCCAGGTCGTGCTTGGGGCTGCCGGTCTGGAACAGCTCGATGGCGCAGCAGGCCAGGCCGAAGGTGGCCGGCCACACCGACCGGGCCCGGGCCCAGCCGGCCAGCTTCTCCACTGAGGTCAGCAGGATGCCGCTCGGCAGCTTCTCTTCAATACCCATGGCTTAATCCCAATCCAGGCCGCCGCGCCGCCAGACGTACGCGTACGCGATCAGCACGGTTATCACGAAGGTCACCATCTCGACGAGGCCGAAGGAGCCGAGCTTGTTGAAGGTGACCGCCCAGGGATACAGGAAAATGATCTCGATGTCGAACAGGATGAACAACATCGCGGTCAGGTAGTACTTGACCGGGATCCGGCCCCCGCCCGGCGGGTGCGGCGTCGGCTCGATGCCGCATTCGTAGCTCTCCAGCTTGGCCTTGTTCCAGCGTTTCGGCCCGGCCAGGGCGCCGAAGGTGACGGAGAAGGCGGCGAAGCCGAGGGCCAGCAAGGCCAGCACGAGGATCGGAACGTAGAGCCTCATCAGTGTTTCCTCCCGCCCTGGGCGCGATGCCAACCCCTTATCCTAGGGACCACCTGCATTACCCCTCACTTAGGGTTAGGGACGAGCTTGGACAGGCCGTTGACCAGCCGGTCTGCCGCGTCTCCCCGCGGATCGGTCAGGTTGGCGAGCACCTTGAGCGCGAAGCCCATCAGGGCCGGCCGCGACATGCTGTGCTTGGTCGCGAACCGCATCAGCCCGGGCCGGCCAATCGCCTTCACGAACACCCGGCCCGCGGCGTAGTAGCCGCCGTAAGCCTGGCTGAGCGCCTTCGGGTACCCGGCCAGGACCCGCTCGGTCTCGGCCCGGCGGGCCCGGGCCAGGGCCTGCGCGACGGTCCGGGCCAGGATCTCCCCCGACTCCATCGCGTACGCGATCCCCTCGCCGTTGAACGGGTTCACCATGCCGCCGGCGTCGCCGACCAGCAGCAGGCCCTGGTAATAGTGCGGGGTCCGGTTGAAACCCATGGGCAGCGCCGCGCCCCGGATCGGCTCGGTGCGGTTCTCCTCGGTGAAGCCCCACTCGGCCGGCATGCCGGCCAGCCACTTGTGCAGCAGGCCGTGATAGTCGGTATGGCCGAACGCGGCGCTGGTGTTCATCAGCCCCAGCCCGACGTTGGACGTCCCGTCGCCCATGCCGAAGATCCAGCCGTACCCGGGCAGCAGCCGGTCGCCGTCCCACAAGTCCAGCCAGGACTCCAGGTAGTCATCGTCGTGCCGCGGGCTGCGGTAGTAGGTCCGCACCGCGACACCGAGCGGCCGGTCGTCGCGCTTGCGCAGGCCCATCGACACCGACAGCCGCGAGGAGTTCCCGTCCGCCGCCACCACGACCCGGGCTCGGTAGGTGCGCTCGCCGGCGCCGTCGGCGGCCTTGGCCGTGACCCCGGTGATCCGGCCGGTCCGGTCGTCCAGGACCGGGCCGGTCACGGTCACGCCCTCGAGCAGCCGGGCGCCGGCCTGCTCGGCCCGGCGGGCCAGCATCTGGTCCAGGTCGGTCCGGGGCCGGACCAGGCCGTACCCCGGATAGCTGGACAGCTCGGGCCAGGGCAGCTCCATCCGCTGGCCCGCGCCGATGACGCGCAGGCCCTTGTTGCGGACCCAGCCGTCCTCCTCGCTGACGCTGATGCCCATGGCCACCAGCGCCCGGACCCCGCGCGGGGTCAGGCCGTCGCCGCACACCTTCTCCCGCGGGAACCTGGACTTCTCCAGCAGCAGGACGTCGAGCCCGGCCTGGGCCAGGTAAAAGGCGGTCGTCGAACCAGCCGGCCCGGCGCCGACCACGATGACATCGGCTTGGTCAGCCGGGCGGCGCTGGCCGGCTCCGTCGCCGGTCGCGGTGTTGGGGGGAGCGTGCTCGGTCACGAATGAGATCCTGAACGTCTTGTGAACCGCTTCACAAATTCTTTGCCTTTAGTTTAGACCCCGATGGGTTTCCCCATCCGGGGGGTCAGCCGTGTCGGCCGCTTGCCTACCGGGCCCGGCGGGCCACGTGCACCGCGACCACGCCCAGGCTCAGGTCGCGCCAGCGCACCGCCGACCAGCCCGCCGCCTCGATCACGCCGGCCAGCTCGCGCTGAGCGGGCCAGTCCGAGATCGACTCGGCCAGGTACTGGTAGGCCTCTGGATTTCGCGCCGTCCGCTGCGCGATCGCCGGGAGGACATTGATCAGGTAACGCCGGTAAAGCATATCCAGGGGAGCAATCGTGATCGTGCTGAACTCGCAGACCACCAGCCGGCCGCCGGGCCGGGTCACCCGGCGCATCTCGGCCAGCGCCGCCCCCGGGCCGGCCACGTTGCGCAGCCCGAAGGAGATCGTCACCGCGTCGAACGCCTCGTCACGGAACGGGAGCCGGAGCGCGTCACCCGCCACCAGCCCGATGCGCCCGCCGCTGCGCGGCGGGCGGCCAGCCCGCCGGGACTGACCCGCACGCAGCATGCCCAGCGAGAAGTCGCAGGCCACGCAGTCGGCGCCGGTGGCGGNNACCCGCGCCGGTGATCCGGGCCACGGCCCGCCGCCACAGCCGGACCTGGCCCGCAGACAAGATGTCGTTCAGCAGGTCGTAGCGTTCGGCGATGCCGTCGAACATCGCCGCGACATCCCCCGGCTGTTTGTCTAGGTTGGCGCGGGTCATTGCCTCAGCCTAGATGAGCGCCTGATCAATCGAGCCGCAGGCCGCAGACCCTGCTGCTGCTGCCCTCGC
>PLDT01000581.1:0-11641 GCA_003136255.1 Actinomycetota bacterium | reverse complement strand
AAGCCGTACTGCGGCGGCCAGGGGGTCTACGTCCGCCACCTGAGCCGGGAACTCGACGCGCTCGGGCACCAGGTCGAGGTGTTCTCCGGCCAGCCGTATCCCGAGCTGGATCCCGGCCCGCGGCTGACTCCGGTCCCTAGCCTGGACCTGTACCGGGATAGCGACCCGTTCCGGACGCCGCGCTGGGGTGAGTACCGGGACTGGGCCGACGTGCTGGAGACGGCCATGATGTGGGGCGGCGCGTTCCCCGAGCCGCTGACGTTCAGCATCAGGGCCCGCCGGGTGCTGGCCGCGCGCGCCGGGGACTTCGACGTCGTGCACGACAACCAGGGGCTCGGCTACGGGCTGCTCGGCCTCGGGCGGCTCGGGCTGCCGCTGGTGGCCAGCATCCACCATCCGATCAGCGTGGACCGGCGCATCGAACTGGCCGCCCTGGGCCCGCTCGGCCGGCTCTCCCGGCGGCGCTGGTACGGGTTCGTCCGGATGCAGGCCAGGGTGGCACGCCACCTCGCCCGGTCGGGCCCGCTGATCACCGTGTCGGCCTCGTCCCAGCGCGACATCTGCCGCGACTTCAAGGTCCCGCCGGAACGCGTACGGATCATCCCGCTCGGCGTCGACACCCGGGTGTTCCGGCCGCGGCAGGCCGCGCGGGTGCCGGGCCGGATCGTCGCGGTGGCCAGCGCCGACTCGGCGATGAAGGGCACCGCCACCCTGCTGCAGGCGGTGGCCAAGCTGGTGACCGACCGGGACGCGCACCTGGTCATCGTCGGCCGGCCGGCGCCCGCCACCGAGCGGCTGGTCGGCCAGCTGGACCTGGCCGACCGGGTCACGTTCACCCACGGGCTGGACGACGAGGCGTTCTCCGCCCTGCTGGCCAGCGCGGAGGTCGCCGTNNACCGGGGACGCGGCCGTCCTGGTACCGCCGGGCGACAGCGAGGAGCTCGCGGCCGTGCTGCGGCGGCTGCACGATTCTCCGGCCGAACGCGCCGCGCTGGCGGAACGGGCCCTGCGCCGGGTCGGCGAGCGGTTCGCCTGGCCGGCGGTGGCGCAGGCCACCGCGGCGCAGTACCGGGAGGCAATGCGGTCCCGGCAGACACTGCTATGCCGGGAGGCGCTGGGGACGGCCGCGTGCTGACCGTCGACTTCGGCAAGTTCCCCGTCCGACCCGGGCAGCGGGTGCTCGACCTGGGCTGCGGGGGCGGGCGGCACGCGTTCGAGGTGTACCGGCACGGCGGGAACGTGGTCGCGTTCGACCTGGATCCCAGCGAACTCGCACCCGTACGGGGCATGTTCGCCGCGATGCGCGAGGCCGGCGAGGCGGGCCCGCAGGCCGGTGCGACGGCCGTCTCGGGGGACGCCACCGTGATGCCATTCGCCGACGGGGTGTTCGACCGGGTGATCGCGGCCGAGGTCCTCGAGCACGTCCTGGACGACCAGCGCGCGATGAACGAGCTCGCGCGGGTGCTGCGCCCGGGCGGGCTGGCCGCGATCACGGTGCCGAGCTGGCTGCCGGAACGGATCTGCTGGGCCCTGTCCACTGAGTACCACGAGGTCCCCGGGGGGCACGTGCGCATCTACACCCGGGTCGAGCTGGAGGCCAAGCTGGCCCGGGCCGGGCTGAACGTCGGATGGCACCACTACGCGCACGGCCTGCACTCCCCGTACTGGTGGCTGAAGTGCGCGGTCGGGGTGCACGACGACAAGCACCCGCTGGTCAGCGCGTACCACCGGATGCTGGTCTGGGACATCATGCGCAAGCCGGCCGCTACCCGGCTGGCCGAGCAGGCGCTGAATCCGGTGATCGGGAAGAGCCTGGTGGTCTACGCGGTCAAGCCGGGGCAGCCGTGACAGGTGAGGCGGCCGGGACGCTCAGCGAAGCCGGGGTGCTCGCGACGGCTGAGTCGATCGCGCGGGCCCAGGAGCCGTCGGGGGCGATTCCGTGGCCGGACGGGCACGTGGACGCCTGGGATCACGTCGAGTGCGCGATGGCGCTGAGTGCCTGCGGGCTACGCGGGCCGGCCCGGCGGGCCTACGCGTGGCTGCGGGACACGCAGCGGGCCGACGGGTCGTGGCCGCGGTCCAGCCGCGGCGGCGCCGTGACCGACCCGGCGGCGGAAAGCCACCACGCCGCGTACGTCGCCGTCGGGGCCTGGCACGAGTACCTGGTAACCGGGGATGAGAGCCACGCCCTGGCCATGTGGCCGACCGTGCGCCGGGCGGTCGAGTGGGTCCTCGCGCTGCGCACCCCGCGCGGGGAGATCGCGTGGGAGCGCGACGCCAGCGGGACGGCGGGGACCTACGCGCTGCTGTCCGGCTGCTCGAGCATCCACCAGAGCCTGCGCTGCGCGGTCGCGCTGGCCAAGCTGGCCGACGACCCGCAGCCCGACTGGGAGCTCGCGGCGGATCGGCTCGCAGACCTGGTGGACGCGCACCCGGAGGCGTTCGCGGATAAGGGCCGGTTCGCCATGGACTGGTACTACCCCGTGCTGGGCGGGGCGGTCCGCGGCGCGAACGCGGCCGCTCGCTTGAAAGCGGGCTGGGACACGTTCGTGGTGCCCGGCCTCGGCGTACGGTGCGTCAGCGATCAGCCGTGGGTGACGGGCGCCGAGACCTGCGAGCTGGTGCTGGCCATGGATGCGTGCGGGATGGGCGCGCAGGCGGCGGCGATGTTCGCGACCACGGCGCACCTGCGCCATCCGGACGGGTCGTACTGGACCGGCTGGCAGTACGCCAACCGGGCGCACTTCCCGGCCGAGCGATCGAACTGGACCGCGGCCGCCGTGGTCCTGGCCGCCGACGCGCTGGCGGGCTTCAGCGGCGGCGCGGGCGTGTTCCGGGACGCTGCGGGTTAGATTCCGGGACCGGTTCGTTCTAGGAGGCGGAGGGAGCCTTGGGCGCGGACCTCGGTGAAGGCGCCGGAGGCTAGGGCTCGCTGGTAGATCAGGTAGGGCGGGCGGCCGCCGTCGGCGGGGTCGGGGAATACGTCGTGGATGGCCAGGGCGCCGCCGGGGGCGACCCAGGGGGCCCAGCCTTCGTAGTCGGCGGTGGCCGCGGCCTGCGTGTGGCCGCCGTCGATGAAGACCAGGCCGAGCGGGATGCCCCACAGCCGGGCCACGTCGGCCGAGCGGCCCACGACCACGACCACGTGCTCCTCGAGGCCGGCGGCGGCCAGGGTGGCGCGCAGGCGGGGCAGCGTGTCCAGGCGACCGGTGGCCGGGTCGACCAGGTCGGGGTCGTGGTACTCCCAGCCGGGCTGGTGTTCCTCCGAGCCGCGGTGGTGGTCGACGGTGACGACCACCTGCCCGGCGGCGCGGGCCGCGGCGGCGAGGTAGACGGTGGACTTGCCGCAGTAGCTGCCGATCTCCAGGACCGGCCCGCGACGACAGTATGCGGCGGCGGCGTCGGACAAGGCCAGGCCTTCGGGCCCGGGCATGAACCCGGGCGCGGCCTCGGCGGTGCGCAGTAGCTCAGGGTCCATGGTGGTCATGAGTCTAGGTAGGCCAGCACCGCGAGCACGCGGCGGTTGTCGTCGTCGGACAGGGCCAGGCCCAGCTTGTCGAAGATGCCCGCGGCGTGCTTGCTGATCGCCTTCTCGGTGATGAACAGCCGCTGGGCGATCGCGGCGTTGGACCGGCCCTCGGCCATCAGCGCGAGCACCTCGCGCTCCCGGGCGGTCAGGCGGGTCAGCGGCTCGGTACGGGAGTGCCGCTCGAGCAGCTTGCCGATCACCTCGGGGTCCAGGACCGTGCCCCCGGTGGCCACGGTGCGGATCGCGCCGGTGAACTGATCGTCGTTGAACACCCGGTCCTTGAGCAGGTAGCCGNNCCGACCCCGCCGGCCTGGTCGGCGAGCAGTTCGCGGGCGTACAGCCGCTCGACGTACTGGGACAGGACCAGGACCGGCAGGCCCGGGATCCGCTGGCGGGCCTTCAGCGCGGCGCGCAGGCCGTCGTCGGTGTGGGTCGGCGGCAGCCGGACGTCGACGATCCCCACGTCCGGGTGCTCGTCGACCAGGGCGGCCAGCAGTTCCGGGGCGGTACCCACCGCCGCGACGACCTCGAAGCCGTGCGCGGACAGCAGCCTGACCAGGCCCTCCCTCAGCAGGAAGAGGTCTTCGCCGATGACAACGCGCACGGTACCTCGATGACGACGATGGTCGGCCCGCCGGGCGGGCTGTTCACGGCCAGGATGCCATCAAACGTCGCCAGCCTGCGCTCCACTCCGGCCAGCCCGGTGCCCTGGGCCGGGTCGGCACCGCCCGAGCCGTCGTCGGTGATCTGCGCGCGCAGCAGGCCGGCCGCGTGGCTGAGGTGGATCCGGACGGTCCGGGCGCCGGAGTGCGCGACCGCGTTGGCCAGCGCCTCGGCGACCGCGAAGTAGACGGCCGCGCCGACCGGCGTCTGCACCTCGCCCGGCAGGTCGACGTCGAGCTCGGTGTGCAGCGGGGTGTCCAGGACCAGGGCCCGGACCGCGTCGGCCAGCCCGCGGTCGGCGAGCACCGGCGGGTAGATGCCGCGGACCAGGTCCCGCAGGTCGCTCAGGGCCCGGGACGAGGTTTCCCTGGCCTCGCTGACCAGGGCCAGCGCGGCCTCGGGGTTGGTGGCGAACAGGCGTTCCGCGGCGCGCAGGGACATGCCCAGGGCCACCAGCCGGGCCTGCGCTCCGTCGTGCAGGTCGCGCTCGATNNCGGCGCAGCTCCGCGGACGCGGTGTCCACCGCGTCGTGGCGGGTCTGGGTCAGCGTCTGCACCCGCTGGGTGAGCTGCCGGGCCCGGGCCGCGAGCTCCAGGTCGGCCGGGTCGGCCAGGTGCTGGCGCATCACTCGCGGCGCCAGCCACAGGCCGGCGGCCAGCAGGACGGACCCTTGCAGGGCGGCGCCCCACAGATGGGCGGACCCCGGGTCGTTGTGCAGGTCGGTGAAGCCGTACGCGAACCCGGGCAGCGCGGGCCAGAACGCCACGATCAGCCAGCCGTAGACGCCGAGGACCAGCAGGCCCGCCGCGGCCAGCGTCGCGGCCCAGGCCCGCGACCGGAAGATCAGCACCAGCGCGGCCGTGGTCACGGTCAGGTCGATGAGGGCCGCGTCGAGCCCGTCGACCGCCTGCCAGCCGAACCAGTTACCGGGCCCGAGCAGCTGCATGGCCAGCCCCACGACCGGGATCAGGAGCAGCCCTTGGACCGCGGAGATCCCGCCGCGACCCCGGTCGAGCCACCGGGCGGCCAGCGTCCTGACCGGCCCCGCGCCCGGCACGTCCAGCCGCACCAGCAGCCACAGGCCGACCACGAACAGCACCCCGGCCTCGGCCAGCACCAGCTCGGCGCCCCCGCGGGATACCGCGTGGACGAACAGGTACTGGACCTGGCTGGTGAACCCGTCGTGGTACATCTTGGCCAGCATGACCCCGAAGACGGCCAGCCCGAGTACGCCGTAGGGCACCAGCTTGGCCGCCAGCTTCGGGACGAAGACGATGGCCAGGACCGCGATGCCCAGCTCGGCCGGGATAAGCCCGTGCGCCCCGCCGGCCATCACGGCGGCCGCCATCGCGACGGGCAGCAGCAGCAGACCCCAGCCGCGGTCCCGGATGCGCCCCCGCAGGCCGCCTGGACGCGGAACCCCCCGAGCCTCCTGGGCCAGGACGAACGCGATGCACCCGATCGTCAGCAGCAGCACGACCGCGAAAAGCATGGCTGCCACCTCCTTCCCTGCCCCCATCCTGACCCCGGCGCCGGGGCGCCGCCATGGGCCTGGCCCCCGGATCGGGGTAGGCCTGAGCCCCCTATCGCGCCTCACCCCGGGCGGGCGGGAGGGGGACGGGGAGCGGGCGGCCAGGGCCGTTCGGCATAAAAATTGGGCGAACGGCCGTGGCTGATCAGCTCCGGGTCATCCGTGCGAGCCTGCGGAGCGCCTCGGTCAGGACCTCCGGGCGTTTGCAGAAGGCGAACCGGACCTGGGTGCGGGCCCCCTCCTGGTCGTCGTAGAAGACGGCGGACGGGATGGCGACCACGCCGGCGCGGTCGGGCAGGGCGCGGCAGAAGGCCAGGCCGTCGGGCTCGCCCAGGGGCCTGATGTCGGTGGTGACGAAGTACGTGCCCTGCGGCGGGTAGACCTCGAAGCCGAGGTCGGCCAGGCCGCGGGTGAGCAGGTCGCGCTGGGCCTGCAGGTCCTGGCGCAGGGTCGTGTAGTACGTGTCGGGCAGGGCCAGGGCCTGCGCGATCGCGTACTGGAACGGACCGCCGCTGACGAAGGTGAGGAACTGCTTGGCCGTCTTGACCGCGGTGACCAGCTCGGGGCTGGCCATGACCCAGCCGATCTTCCAGCCGGTGAAGGAGAACGTCTTGCCCGCCGAACTGATGCGCACGGTCCGCTCGCGCATGCCGGGGAACGCCGCGATCGGGACGTGCTCGCCGTCAAAGACCAGGTGCTCGTAGACCTCGTCGGTGACCACGAGCAGGTCGTTTTCGACCGCGAGGGCCGCGATCGCGGCCAGTTCGTCGCGGGTGAAGACCGAGCCCGTGGGGTTGTGCGGGCTGTTGAGCAGGATGAGGCGAGTGCGGGGGGTGATGGCCTTGGCTAGTTCGACGAGGTCGGGGCGGAAATCGGGGGGGCGCAGCGTGACCGGGACCCGGATGCCGCCGGCCATGGCGATGTTCGCGGCGTAGGAGTCGTAGTAGGGCTCGAACGCGATCACCTCGTCGCCCGGCTCGACCAGGGCGAGCATGGCGGCGGCGACGGCCTCGGTGGCTCCCGCGGTGACCAGGACCTCGGTGTCCGGGTCGTAGCCCAGGCCGTAGAAGCGCCGCGCGTGGTTGGTGATCGCGTGGCGGAGCTCGGGGATGCCGGTACCGGGCGGGTACTGGTTGCCGCGGCCCTGGAGTATCGCGTCGGCGGCGGCCTGGGCGATCTCGGGCGGGCCGTCGCGGTCGGGGAAGCCCTGGCCCAGGTTGATCGATCCGGTCGCCACCGCGCGGGCGGACATCTCGGCGAAGATCGTCGTGCCGAGGCCTTCGAGGCGGCGGTTGAGGAACGGCCTGTTGTTCACCTTGCTCATCATGCCGTGCTAGCTACGCTGAGGGGTATGCGAGTCGCGTTGGGCCAGATTCCGGTGTCGTCTTCCCCGTCGGTCAACGCCGAGCGCGTGCGGACGGCTCTGATCTCGGCCGCGGAGCAGGGGGCGGACCTGGCCGTGTTCCCCGAGGCGACGCAGGTCAGGTTCGGGTCGGACCTGCGCGCGGCGGCTGAGCCGCTGGACGGGCCGTTCGGCTCGGGTCTGGCGGCGGCGGCCAAACAGACCGGGGTAGCGCTGGTGGCGGGGGTGTTCGAGCCCGCGCCGGACGGGCGGGTGTACAACACGGCGGTGGCGTTCGACGATCGCGGGGAGCTGGTGGCGGCGTACCGCAAGCTGCACCTGTTCGACGCGTTCGGGCACCGGGAGTCGGAGGTCGTCGCGCCCGGGGCGGTGCCGGTGCTGTGTACGTTGGCGGGGGTTCGGGTCGGGCTGGAGATCTGTTACGACGTGCGGTTCGGCGAGCTGTCCCGGGCGCTGGCGGTGGGCGGGGCGATGTTGCTGGTGGTGCCGGCGGCGTGGGCGGCGGGGCCGTTCAAGGAGGAGCACTGGGTCACGCTGGTCCGGGCGCGGGCCATCGAGAACACCGTGTGGGTGGTCGCGGTCGGGCAGGTGCCGGACCCGTCCGAACCGGCGACGCGCGCCGCGACCGGGGTCGGGCGCAGCATGCTGGTCGACCCGCTCGGCGTGGTGCGGCTCGATCTGGGGCCGTCGGCGGGGGTGGCGGTGGGTTCGGTGGATGTCGGGCTGGTCGAGACCGTGCGGGCTACGGTGCCGAGTCTGGCTAACCGGCGGGAAGACGTGTTCGGGCCGGTTCTTTCAGTGTCTTTATCGGAGTGGTGACTGCCAGAAGACGGGCTGCTCGCTGCCGGGCGTCGCGGTGAAGCCGACGCCGGTCAGCGTCTGGTCCGAGACGTCCAGGCCGGTGATGGCCTGGATGCCGGTTCCGGTCAGGCCCTGCCCGGCCGGGGTGACCGCCTGCCAGGCCGATCCGCTGGCCGAGGTCCACACCACCACGTCCTGGTGACCGGGCGTGCTGCCGAACGTGCCGGTGGCGAGGAACTGGCTGCTGCCAGCCCCGGTGTTGGGGTTGGTGCTGGCCCCGGTGCTCGCTCCGGTGCTGGTTAGGGCGGTGACGAAGGCGCGGCCTTGCGGGACCGGGAGGGCCGACTCGGTCCAGGTGATGCCGCCGTCGGCCGAACTCGCCGCGAACGGTAGCTGCTGGCCGGTGGTGGTGAGCGCGGTGCCCACCGCGACCACGGTGTGGCCGTTGCTCGCCACGTGCTGCAGCACGGCCCGGGTGGCGCCGACCGGCAGCGGGACGTTCTGCTGGGTCCAGGCCTGGCCGTTGGGTGAGGTCCAGGCCGCGGCCGCGTTGCCGTCCGTGCCGACCGCGACGAAGCCGTGCGGGCCCGCGGTGACGGCCCGCATCTGCCGGCTGGCCCCCGGCCCGTCCAGCGCGCCTGGGCCGCCGTGGCCCGACACGGCGTCGCCCGCGCGCTGCCAGCCGGTCAGGCCCGTGGAATACCAGGCCGCCGCGATGGTGCGGCCCGCGACGACCTGATAGCCGACGATGACGTAGCCGGTTGTCGGCGGCGCGCCCGCGGGCGCCGCGCCCCCGGGCGGGGCGGTCGACGCTGCGGCCGCCTGCTCGGTGACCAGGCCGGGCTGGCTGAAGGCGGGCTCGCGGTCGGCGGCGGCCCACACGCTGCCGTTCCCCGAGGTCAGGACGACCGGATGCTGCGCGGCGACGGCGATGACGCCGCCCACGGCCAGCCAGCCGTCGGCGCCGAAGGTCACGCTGGTCAGCTGCTGGACGCCGGGGCGGTTCAGCACGGCCTGGGTCTGACCGCTGGCCTGGGTCCAGGTAATGCCGCCGTTCGTGGAGGTCCAGGCGGCCGGATAGCCGTTGGCGCTGCCCACCGCGACCTGCATGCCGCCCCCGGCCGCGACGTCGTTGACGGCGAGCTCGGGGTCGACGGCGCCGGGGATCTTCGCGATGTCCACGCGCTGCGGTGCGGCCTGGGTCGAGCCCTGCGGCGCGCCCGGGGCCGCGCCCGGCGCCGCGAGGACGGTGAGGAGCGGCTGGCGGCTGTCGGGGTCATTGGTGGTGGTGCCCGCGGCGACGACGGTGCCGCCCTGGGCCATGGCCACGCCCGACACGTCCTGGGTCGCGGCGGTGCCGAACGCCGGGGTCTGCCGCCACGAGGCGCCGTCGGCGGACGCGAAGGCGATCAGCGCCGGGCCCGCTTGCCCGGTGACCACGGCGCCGTCCGGGGAGCCGTTGACCATGTCGGTGGTGAAGCCGGCCTTGGCCGTGGCGGCCAGGGTGGCCTCGAATGTCCAGGCCGTGCCGTTGGCCGAGCGGTAGACGTCGACCGCGGGCTTGCGGGCCCCAGTGGACGCCACGGTGGCCGGCCGCAGCAGGATGAACCCGTCCGCGGTGACGGCGACGCCGCTGATCTGGGCCTGGGCCTGGGCCGCGTGCCTGGCCGGGGCGCTGATCCCAGCCGGGCCCGGCGGGACGGCCAGCGTCCAGGTCGCGCCGCCGTTGTCGCTCAGCCAGGCCGCGCTGGTCATTCCGGTGGTCTTGGTGCGGGTGTTCCGGATGACGGACACGTCGCCTGCGATCAGGATCTGGTTCCGGTAGACCGCGGCGTACCTGATGTCCAGGACGTGGCTGGTGCTGGCGGCCGTGTTCCCGGCCGTGCTTGTCCCCAGGCGGAGCTGGCTGGCGCCGAGCCGCTGCCAGCTGATCCCGTTGGCCGACACGAAGACCACCGGGGTGCTCGCGGCCGCGTTGCCGCCCGGCACGTTCGACCCGGCGGCGATGAAGCCGGCCGCGGTGCGCTTGACCACGCTGATCTGATCGCCGGGCAGCAGGGGCAGCCCGACCGTGGAGGACAGCGTCCAGGTCCGGCCGTCCGGGCTGGTCCAGATCGACGCGGGGCCGATGGCCACCCAGGCCCCCTGCCCGCCGGCCACGAACCGCGCCGCGTACCCCGGCGGCGGCGGCCCGCCGTCGGGGGCACGCACGTGGCCCATGGACCAGGTCCGCCCGTCGTCGGTGGACACGAAGAACTGAGCCCGCGCGATCCGCGCGCCCTGCTGTGAGCCTACGGCCACGATCTCGGCGCCGTCGCTGGTCATCGGGCCGAGCGTCTGGCTGATGCCGCGCCCGCTGGCGGCCGCGGAGAACGCGTTGCCGGCCAAGGTGGCGGGCGCGAAGCCGAGTGCGGAGGGCGGCGGGGCCGGGCCGTTCTGGCTGTTCGCGCCGGCGATGACCGCTACCGCGACGCCGAACATCACCATGGCCAGGATCGGGATGATCACCCGGACCCCCGCCCCGCGGAAGTGGAGCGCGGACCGGAACTCGGCGAACCAGTTGCGCTTGACCGGCTCGGGCAGGAACGAGCGCAGCAGCCGGGCCCACTCGGTGCGAGCGTCCCGCGGGCTGCGGCGGTCCGGGTCCGGGTCCCGGTCCCGGTCCCGGTCGGCGGGCTGACCCGTGGCGTCGAACCTCCGGGCCGCGCCACCGAACCTGTGGCCCGCGGCGTCGAACTCGAAGCCGGGCGCGGTCGGCTCGTCGGAGGACCAGGGGGCTGGCTCGCCCCGGGACCAGGGGGCCGGCTCGTCCCCGGGCCAGGCCGACGGCGGGCCGGGTATCGGCTGGCTCACCGTCGAGGTGTACCGGAACCGGCGCGCCTCGCTCTCGGGTGCGACCGGCCCGCGGGTGGCTTGCGGCCCGGTTCCCGGGTGGTCGGCTGGTGGCCGTCTAGAGGCCCGCGGGCTCTCGAATTCGTAGCCCGGAACGCCGTCCCAGACGGGGAAGGCACGCTGGGGCCCAGTCATCCCGGTGGCGTGGTCGGTAGCGGCACGGTCTGTTGGGGCACGGTCTGTTGCGGCACGGTCTTTTGCGGCACGGTCGGCCGCGGAATGCGCGCGCCGACGGCCGGAAGGCCGCCGAGGGCCCCGAGCGCCTTCACCCTCAGGGTTGCCTGCCGTGTCCCTTGTCACCTTCGCCTTGTGTCCCGAGCCGGGCAGACTTGCGTCCCGAGCCTGCAGAGATGGGCGGGATAAACCCCGAAAGGCCCATATGCCATCCCCGCCGATGGTACCGGCCGGCACCCCGCCGTGACCGGCACTTCGGCACGTCAGAGCCCAGGCCGCACGTGAGGCTACGAGGCGCCGCGTGATCTTCCGGCCCAGGCCTGGGGACGCACGGGTAGCCTGGATAGGCAACACCAACGTTGGTTCACATTTCGGGAAGAGGGTTTTGGGGGACGATGTCCGCCGTGTCTTCTGGGTCAGCACAGGGTAACGCGGAGGTCCGCGAGCCCGAGGGGTCACACCAGTCCGGATCAGCACCGCAGGCAGCCGATTTCGGCGCCAACGAGTGGCTGGTCGAAGAGCTTTACCAGCGTTACCTGGCTGACCCCGCTTCGGTGGATCGGGCCTGGTGGAGTTTCTTCGCCGACTACCAGCCGGCGCTGGCCAACGGCACCGGGCCCCAGCCGGTCATCTCGGTGGCCGCAGCACCGCAGGCTGCCGCAGCACCGCAGGCCGCCGCACCGCCGCA
>PLDT01000266.1:0-25176 GCA_003136255.1 Actinomycetota bacterium | reverse complement strand
TACGGGAGCGGTTTGTGCACTATAGACCCCCAAACCCTCCCATAGGCCCCAATCCTCCCGGATAACCGGCCCTGGGGCGAGACGGCTGAGTCAGGAGGGGCTACCGGTACCACGGTGGTCGCATTGAGGCTCGCCTGGTGCCGTGGATCCGGATTCCGCGGCATATCCAGAGCCGCCCCAGCACCACCAATCAACCGCCACGCCGCAATCCACCACGGTAATCCGTGCCGGTAAGCGGCAAAAGGGACGAAAGTACGGCCCGCGAACGCGGCGATGTAGCCGCAGCCCGGGGCGTGTGGCACTCCGAACCCGGAAGACGGGGCCGGGGGCACACGCACCCCCATCCGGGCGCGTGATCCTCATGAACGCGGCAGCCTAACCGGAAGCGGCATCTTGCAGGTCGGCTCATGATTGGGGCCATATTGGGGTGCGATCGCAGGTAAGGCGTGATCACGATCGCGTACGGGTAGCCTCCGAGCTTGATCGGCGGTCCGGCCGTGTTCGTGGCCGTGTCGATCGGGGTGACCGTGCCTGAGTCTGTGCTGACCGAGTAGGCGGTCTTGCCGTCGGGGGTGATCACGATCATGAACGGCGGCGCGGTGAGCCTGATCGGTTTGCCCGGCTTATCAGTGGCTGTCTTGACTGGGACCAGGATGTCACTTAGGTAACTCGGGGAAACATAGATGGTCGTTCCGTCGGGCGTGATCGCGGGCGAGGCGGAGCCCTGGTAGCTCGCAGGATTGACCGTGATCGGCTGGCCGTGTTGGTGGCGGTCATGATCGGCGTCAGCCGGTCGTCCTCACTCAGCACGTAGGCGATCTTGCCATCCGGCATAAATGTGATGGCGAAAGGGTAATCCGCGACCTTGATCGGCGGTCCCGCCCTGTCGGGGGCGAAACCGGGATTACCGTGTTTGAGTGTAGGTCAAGGACGTAAATGGTCTTCCCATTCGGTGCAGCCGCCATCACGTTGTTAACTCCGACGTTGATCCGTGGTCCGGCCGTGTTCGTGGCCGTCGAGATCGGGGTCACCCACCCCGTGCTGGACGGCCTATTCGCGACGTACACGATCGGCGTACCCGTCGGCGTGGCTGGCGCCGGGGTCGCGCTGCGCGCGCCGGTGAGCGCCGGGACGATGACGCAGACCCCGGCGACCACGGCCGCACCCGCGATGATGCCCGACGCCCGGCGGCGCCTGCGGCGTTTGAGGCCGGCCAGCAGGGCGTTGTGCGCCAGCACCAGGCTGAGGCCGAGGCGTCCGGGGTGACCGGTCGCCTCGGCCTCGGCGTCAGGCGTTTAGTAGTCCGCGGATTCGAGCCTGCCGTGGAGCTCCGCGGCCCGACGCCACGCCTCGATCAGCTGGCGCTCGGCCTTGCGCTCCATCCGGCGTGTCCGGCGCAGGGTGAGCAGCCGGCGCGACGGGCGCCGTTGCTCGGCGCTCTCCATTTTGCTGCGGCTTTCCTCGGCCGCCAGCTCTTCTACCATTACCAAATACATGCTGATCACTCCGTTGTGTGCATGATGTGCTCGGCCGGCCGCGCGGCCCAGGTAGGCCGCGCGGCCCTTCCCCGTTGGTCAGTGACCGCTTACGCGGCCACTTCGGTCTTGCGCGGACGTCCGCGAGGCCGCTTGCGAGGCACAATCGCGCCGCGCATGAGCAGCTCTCCGCCCCAGACGCCCCAGGGCTCCCGGCGCTCGAGCGCCCCCGTCAGGCAGGCGATCCGGGCCCGGCAGTCCCGGCACATGGCCTTCGCCTGCTCCACGTCCTGCGGAGACTCGGCGAAGAACAGCTCTGGGTCCTCCGTGCACGGAAGATCCAGGCCCACCGGGAATGCGGTGCCGGTGCCCATAACAGGCCCGGCCACCATGAGCTGACTTGCCACACTGACCTCGCTGGCCCGGCCGATGTTTCCGACCTGGACCTGCCTGACGTCCGACTCGTGCCGTATCGAAGAGCCGAACGCCTCGAACCCCGTCGTGTCCTCGCCTCCGACGGTGGCAGCGCGCCACTGCATCGGTGCCATCCCCTCTCGCTTGCCGGTCCTAGTTATCGCCCATGCGATTTCTCGCCCGTTCCTGGGACCTAGGCCTTTGATAGCTAAGGCCGCGGACCCTGTGTGCGGATCCGCGGCCTCAAGGGGATGTGCTCCCGGCCTTTCTAGGCCGGTTCCCTATCTGGAGGCGGACCCGATGCGCCTTCGCCGTCGGCGTAAACGCTGGTCATGTGGTTGGAGTTATTGATCTGCCCGAGCTGCGCCATGAGGGCGGACTGCGGGACCGGGAAGGCCAGGGCGGCCTTGTCCCGGACGCGCGGAACCGACTGCACGACAACGGCCAGCCCAGTGCCGCCGCCGGCACCAGGCACACTCGTCCCCGGGAACGCCGAACGCGGGCAGAAGGCACCCAGCTGCGCACGCCACGGCTCTGTCGTCAAAACGCCTGCCGTCAGAACGCCTGTCGCCAGGACGTCAGAGTTGATGGTCACAATGGGCACCTCCCTTCCAGGAGCGTCGGTAACTAGCCCACGGACATGAGGGCAGCCTATGTAATGCGCCCTGGAGGGGGCAACAGTTTTTTAAGCTGCGGTTTTCAACTACGGCGAGGGGCAGTGCGGATCAGGCCCTCTTGCATCACGGACACCACGAGTTCGCCCTCGGCGGTGAAGACCTGACCGCGGGCCAGGCCTCGGCCACCGGAGGCCACCGGTGACTCCTGGGCGTACAGCAGCCAGCGGTCGGCCCGGAACGGCCGGTGGAACCACATCGCGTGGTCCAGGCTCGCGCCCGTGGTGTGGCCGTCCGACCAGGACAGGCCGTGCCCGAGCAGCACCGTGTCGAGCAGCGTCACGTCCGAGACGTAGGTCATCAGGCACACGTGCAGCAGCGGGTCGTCGGGCAGGTCCCCGTCCACCCGCAGCCAGACCAGGTTCTCGGTGGTACGCAGCGACGGATCGCGCTCGGCCTCCACCGAGATCGGGCCGATCGAGCGCAGGTCGAAGGGGCCGTCGAACACCCGGGGATGGCCCGGGCCCAGAACCCGGGTCCACCGGTCCGAGTTCCGCTCGACGTTCTCGGGCGGCGGCACATCGGGCATCGCGGTGGCGTGCTCGGGCCCGGGCTCGGCGTGGTGGAAGGACGCGGACAGGGTGAAGATCGTATGGCCGTGCTGGATCGCGGACACCCGGCGGGTGGTGAACGACCGGCCGTCCCGGGTCCGGTCGACCGAGTACACCAGCGGAATCGTGGTGTCGCCCGGCCGGATGAAGTAGGCGTGCAGGGAGTGCACCGGCCGGTCCGGCGGCACGGTCCGCCCGGCGGCGACCAGCGCCTGACCGGCCACCTGCCCGCCGAACACCCGCTGCCGCTGCTCGTCCGGGCTGCGGCCGCGGAAGATGTTCAGCTCGATCTGCTCCAGGTCGAGCAGCTCGAGCAGGGCGTCCAGCGCCGCACCCATTCCGCGCCCACCTCCTCCGTGCCCAGGGGCTCTCTTCACCGCCGGCCCAGGCGGAGGTCATCGAGGAACCGCGACCGCTGCCGCGCCGCGACGCGGCCCTGGCCGGCCGGCGTCCGGGCCGGGGACCAGGAAAGGTACAGGTGCTGACGAGCCCTGGTCACCGCGACATACAGTAGCCGTCTTTCCTCGTCGATCGCCTCGGGCGTCTTGGCGTGCACGATCGGCATCAGCCCCTCGACTAGGCCCGGCAGCAGTACCGCGTCCCACTCCAGGCCCTTGGCCGCGTGCATCGAGGCCAGCGTCACGCCCTGGACCGCGGGCGCGTGGCCCAGCTCGGCCCGCTCGGTCAGCTCGGCGGCGAAGTCGCCCAGGCTGGCGTGCGGCCGCGCGGCGTACAGGTCGTCGGCCAGTTCGGCGATGGCGGCCAGCGACTCCCAGCGCTCACGGGCCGCCGAACCGCCCGCGGGCGCGCCCGCGGTGAAGCCGATGCCGCTCAGCACGTGCCGGACCGCGGCCGGCAGCGGGTCCGGGTCCGCGGGGCTGGCCGCCTCGCCGCGGGCCGCGCCGCGGAACAGGACCAACGCCTGACGCACCACCGGCCGTTCGTAGAATCGCTCGGTGCCGCGCACTACGTAGGGCACCTTGGCCTCGGTCAGCACCCGTTCGAACCGTTCGGTGTCGGCGTTGATCCGGACCAGGACCGCGATCTGGCCGGCCGGAACGCCCGCCGCGATCAGCGACCGGATCTGCACCGCCACCCCGGCCGCCTCGCTGGCGTCGTCGGAGTACTGGGTGAGCACCGGCTGCGGCCCGGCCGGCTGCTGCGCGATCAGCGCCTGGCCCGACCGCATCAGCTGGTTGGCCACCGCGACCACCTGCGGCGTCGACCGGTAGTCGCGGACCAGCCGGACCAGCGCGGCGCCTGGGAACTCGGCGGTGAAGCCGGTCAGGTAGGCCGGCGTGGCGCCGGTGAAGGAGTAGATCACCTGGTGCGGGTCCCCCACCACGCACAGCTCGTCGCGGTCGCCGAGCCAGGCGTCGAGCAGCAGCTTCTGCAGCGGGTTCACGTCCTGGTACTCGTCGACCACGAAGTACCGGAACGTGTCGCGTACCTGGTCCGCCGCGCCGCGGTGCTCGAGCACGATGGCGGCGGTCAGTTCCAGGACCGACTCGAAGTCGATGAGGTGGCGCTCGCGCCGCAGGCGTTCGTAGCCGTCGTACACGAACGCCATCGCCTCCGCTCCGATCACCGGCGTGCGGCCCGCGGCGGCCGCGGCGCGGGCGTAGGCGTCCGGGCGGAGCTGGGTCGTCTTGGCCCACTCGATCTCGCTGGCCGCGTCGGCCAGCCCCGGACCGTCCAGCCGGACCCGGGCATCCTTGGCTGCCTCGCGGACCAGGGCGGCCTTGGCGTCGATCAGCCGCGGCGGCCGGCCGCCGATCACCCGCGGCCAGAAGTAGTTCAGCTGGCGCAGCGCGGCGGCGTGGAAGGTGGACGCGCGGACCCGCGCGGCGCCGAGCTGGCGCAGCCGGCCGCGCATCTCCCCGGCCGCCCGCACGGTGAAGGTCAGGGCCAGCACGTGCGCCGGGTCCACCACCCCGATGGCGGCCGCGTACGCGATCCGGTGCGTGATCGCGCGCGTCTTGCCGGTTCCCGCGCCGGCCAGCACGCAGACCGCGCCCCGGGTGGCCAGCGCCACCTCGCGCTGCTCGGGATCCAGCCCGGCCAGCAGCGCATCGCTCGCGACCTCGGTCACCGCACCATTCTCCTCTCGGTCTCCTCTCGGGAACGCAACCAGCCTCGCCGGTGTTACACGATCCGGTATTCTCACCAACCTCGAGGAGGCAGCGGGTGTCCGGCCAGCTGATTATGTACACCACTCCATGGTGCGGCTTCTGCCGGAACCTGAAGAAGCAGCTCGCCCGGACCGGGATCGAGATGACCGAGGTCGACATCGAGCAGGACCCGGCCGCGGCCGAGTTCGTGATGTCGGTCAACGGGGGCAACCAGACCGTGCCCACCATCGTGTTCCCGGACGGCACGACCATGGTCAACCCGTCGGCGGCACAGGTCCGCGAGCGGCTGGCCGCGGTCAGCGCGAGATAGCCGCGGTCAGCGCGGGACAGACAATTCTGCCGAACGCAGCGTGGTGCACGCCACAGGACAGGACAGACATGGACGCGGAGACGACGCAGCGCGTGGCCGGCGACGCCGCCCCCGACGCAACGGGCGGCGAATCGGTGGTCCTGCGCCGGTCCGGGCAGGGCTGGCAGGTCGGGCCGGAGGAGGCCACCGACCTGACCAGCGCCATGGTGCTCGCCGACCTGCTGGCTGCCGATCTCGGGTCGCCGACCGTGCCGCTCGTGGCGCCCGCGCCTGGGTCGCCCGAGTCGCCTACGGCGAGTGAGGCCGACGAGGCGGCGCGGCTGGCCGTGACCGTGGCCCAGCTTGAGCACGCGCTGGTTGCCCGGGTCCGGGTCGAGCAGGCCATTGGCGTGCTCGCCGAGCGGCACCGGCTCCGGCCGCGGCAGGCGTTCGACCTGCTCAGGAACGTGGCCAGGGCCCGCGGCGATAAGGTCATCGACATCGCCGAGGTGGTGGTGGACAGCGCGTCCAACCCGCTGCTGGCGCTGCCCGAAGAACTGGCCCGCAAGCAGCTCGCGCCCCGTATGCGCGGCCGCTCCCCCAGGCACGCCCGTGCTTCCGGTTCGCCCCGTGGGGACGGGTCCGCCCGGGGCGACGCAGAGAATGTCGGCGGATCCCGCTAGAGTCCTGCGACACGGCTCCGTCCTCCGGCGCGCCGCGCCTGGGCTGCGGGAAACTAGGTCGGCGAGGTCGTTTGGCTGCTTCGGATGGGAGCTTGCTGGATCGACGAAGGAGGCCGGGGTGACGGATCTTGAGGTAGTCGAGATCTGTGCCGGGGCGGGCGGGCAGGCCCTCGGGCTGGAGCAAGCCGGCTTCGAGCACGCCCTGGCGGTCGAACTCGATACGGCGGCGTGCGCCACGCTGCGCGCCAACCGGCCCGGCTGGAAGGTGGCCGAGGGCGACGTGGCCGACCCGGCGCTGTGGCGCCCGAGCGACTACCGGGGGGTGGCGCTGCTGGCGGGCGGGGTCCCGTGCCCGCCGTTCACCGTGGCGGGCCGGCAGCTCGGCGCGACCGACGAGCGCGACCTGTTCGCCTGGGCCGTGGAGCTGTGCGGGATCATCCGGCCCCGGGCCCTGCTGCTGGAGAACGTCCGGGGCCTGAGCACCACCCGGTTCAGCGCGTACCGGCAGCACGTCCTGGACCGGCTCCGCGACCAGGGCTACGTGCCGGGCTGGCGGCTGCTGAACTCGTCGGACTACGGTGTACCGCAGCTGCGGCCGCGGACCGTGCTGGTCGCGCTGCAGCGGGCCGACGCGCCGTGGTTCCGCTGGCCCGTGCCCTCGCCCCAGCCGCCCGCCACCGTGGGTGAGACCCTGGGCGACCTGATGGCCGCGCGAGGCTGGCGCGGCGCGGCCGCCTGGGCCCGCGGCGCCGACCGGATCGCACCCACGATCGTCGGCGGCTCCAAGAAGCACGGCGGCGCCGACCTGGGTCCGACCCGGGCCAAGCGCGCCTGGGCCGAGCTCGGCGTGGACGGCATCGGGGTCGCCGATGTCGCGCCGGGACCGGACGCGGCCCCGGCGCTGCGGCCCCGGCTGACCTGCGAGATGGTGACCAGGCTGCAGGGCTGGCAGGACGACTGGGGCTGGCGCTTCAGCGGCCGCAAGACCGCGCGCTACCGGCAGATCGGCAATGCGTTCCCGCCGCCGGTTGCGGCGGCGGTCGGGACGGCCATCCGCCGCGCCCTAGAGCACGCCGACGTCGCCGCCGACGTCGCGGAGGCGGCTGGTCCGGCGCCCGATTTCGCGACTCACGACCACGATCCGGTGTTCCGCGTGCTGCGCGCCCGCGACGACTTCCTGACCGTCCGGCAGATCGCCGACCTGGCCAGGCTGAGCCCGGCGGCGGTGCGGGGGCACCTGCGCCACCTCAGCCAGGATTTCGAGCTCGAGATGGCCGACGGCCGCGACGGCCCGGCCTACCGGCTGGGGCCGTTCCGGGCGTTCCTCGGCCAGCGGGATCACGCGCGCCACCAGCGGTTCGCCGCGAGCCGGGCCACGATCAGCTGACCTCCCGGGCGCGGGGTCACGGCTGGCGGTTGCTCTTTACCGCGCTGATAAATGTCCGCCAGCTGGCCGGGGTGAAGCCCAGGGCAGGCTGAGCGGCATTCTTGCTGTCACGCACACCGACATAACCAGCGCCTAGCCGCGCGACTTCCACGCAATTTCCATTTGCGGCACTGTAGGAGCTTTTCTTCCAGGAAATGTCCTGTGGCGTAACAAGGCGCATCTTAGGGCCCTTCATGTGCATTCTGGTAATGGGTTTTACAATTCTGCTAGAGCCACGTGTCACGGGCCGCCACGAGCATCTCCCTCGACTTCTGCTCATCCAGGGAAAGATCGGACAGGCGGTCGAATGCTCGCCTATATCGGAAGACTTCGTCTTCTTCCTCGACATACCGGCCACCCGTCAGGTTCTCGATGTACACGACATCCTGGTAAGTCATGTCGTGTACATCGCCGAACTGGAGAAGCGCGAAGGCGCCGGTGCCGATCGGGTGACGGCCGTCGAGCGGAAGAATACGGAGCGAGATATTATCACACTCCGACAGCTCGATGAGCCGCTTTATTTGCGAACGCATTACATTTGGGTTACCGAATCGCCGCTGCAGCACAGACTGGTCGAGCACGGCGGAGAGCCGCAGCGGGTTATCCCGGATCAGCACCTGCTGCCGGGCCAGCCGGGCTTCCACCCGCCGCTGGGTCTCACTGGGCGGCACCGGGTCGATCCGCTCGAGGTACCCGTTGGTCACCTCGCGCGCATAGTCGCCGGTCTGGAGCAGTCCGGGAACAATCAAGGGCTCCCAGCTCAGCGCGGACTGCGCTTCGGCCTCCATCCCGATCAGCGCGGCGTACTCCGGCGGGAGCGTCGATGAGAAGGTCTCCCACCAGCCCTTGCCAGCCGCCTCCCGCGCGAGCGCCAGCAGATCGTCCGCGTAGCTTCCCTCGACGTCGTACAGGGCCAGCAACTTCCTGATCTCCACGGGACGCGGGATAGTGTGCGCGTTCTCGATCCTGGAAAGCTTGGAGGCGGACCACTTCAGCCGCTTGGCCACCTGATCGCCGGTCATTTCGGCACGCTCGCGCAGCCGACGCAGCTCAGCTGCGAGCCGACGTCGACGGACGGTCGGACTGGCCGGTTCAGGCACCTGTCCACCTTCCGGCGCGATACGTAAGTATCCCCTGGATCCTGCAGCGTTAATCCTAGCGTACCGACCACAGGTAGATACGCTGGAGGGTACATAAATTTATCCATCAGATCATCCGCTGCAACTTGCACCAGAACCTCCGCTGTCGGACAATCAAGTTGGTAGGGCACCCATCCCTACCCGACGACCGAGGCAGCAGGCCGAACCCTGCTGAGCTGGAGGAAGTCATGCGTAGTGTCCCGCGCCACCGGAGCATCGTCGCGATCGACATCGAACGATCCACCAGCCCGGAACGGACCAACCCNNATCCGCGAGGAACTGCGGCATGAGGCGTACCGCATGCTCGGTACCGCCCTGCGAACGGCGGGCATCACCGACGGATACTGTGATCCCCTGGCCGACCGGGGCGACGGCGTCCTGGTCCTGATTCACCCGGCTGATGAGGTCCCGAAGACACTGCTGCTCAACCCGCTGATCCCGGCCCTGGTCACGCTGCTGGCCGAGCGCAACGCCAGCCTGGGCGCCATGGAGCGGCGCCGCCGCGAGCTTCGGCTGCGGGTAGTGATCCACGCGGGCGAGATCCACGACGACGGCAAGGGCTACTTCGGCGAGGAGCTTGACTTCGCCTTCCGGTTGCTCGACGCCCCGCGCGTGAAGGACCGCCTGCGCCAGGTGATGACACCCCTGGTCTTGGTCGTCTCGGAGGACATCTACTGGTCCATCGTGCAGCACGAGTACGACGGCATCCCGGGCAGCGCCTTCGAGCCCTTGGTCCGGGTCACGGTGGCGGGCCGGCGGCGGCGAGGCTGGGTGCACGTTCCCGCGCCCTGGCTGGTCCCGGGACACCCCCTGGTGCCGGTGCCGACGGCCCGGACGAATGCGGCGATCGCCGCCTGACGAGACCGCCGGGCACTGTGTTACCGGTGAGAGCCGGCTGGCGCGAAACTGCAGTAATGCAGTTAATACTGCATTACTGAAAAACGCTGGTCGGCGGGGGTGAGAGAAAAGTCGCAGGCAGGCATGACGCCGACGGGCTACCCTAACCTCGCGGACGCTGCCATAATGCCTGGATGACAGGGCTGCGCCTCGCCCTGGCCAACCTAAAGCCGGGCACGGGCAAGACCACATCCGCGGTCTGGCTGGCCCATGTGTTCGCTCAGGCCGGCAACAGCGTGCTTCTAGTCGACGCCGACCCGTCGGGCAGCGCGCTGGAATGGTCCGACCTGGCCGCCATGTACCCCGGGCTCGCGCCGGAGCAGGCGGCGTTCCCGTTCCGTATCGTGGCGCTGCCCTCGCGCGAGCTGCACCGTCGCCTGCCCGAGATCGCCAAGCACGACGACGTGGTGATCATCGATACGCCGCAGATCGAGGACCACGCCGGCATCGCCCGGTCGGCGCTGCGATACGCCGACGAGATCTTGATCCCGTGCGCGCCCAGCCCGATCGAGATCAACCGGACCACTCCGGTCCGGGACGAGATCGCCGAGGTCCGCGAGGTCCGCGACAAACCGCTGCGATCGGCCGTCCTGCTGAACCGCTGCGTGGCGCGGGCGCACTCCACCACCGACGCCCGGGAGGCACTGGTCGATCTCGGCTACGACGTGCTGAACACCGTGGTACCCCGGCGCGAGGTCTACGCCCAGAGCTTCGGGGTGCCGATCAAGCAGGCCGGCTGCGACGTGTGGCGCCAGGTGGCCCGCGACCTCATCGAGCGCTGCGCCCCGCTCTGCGGCGTCCGGTCATGACCGCGCAGAAAGACAGGGAGCTGCGCAAGGCGCAGATGGCGGCCGCGGCGGGCCGGCGGGCCGAGCCCGACGCCGGGCCCGCGGGCCGGACCGCGATCCGGTCCAAGCCGGTCCGGATCACCCTGGACCTGAGCCCCGAGCTGTACCGGGAGCTGACCGGGTGGGCCGACCAGGCCGCGATCGCGCTCGGCGTGCCGCGGGTGTCGCTGGCCGACGCGGTGCGGGCCATGATCCGGGTCACCGCNNAGGGTTCGCTGGGTGAGCAGCGAGGTCACGATCATCACGCTGAAGGCGAGCGGCACCGTCCAGATCGCCGGCTGTCCCAGGAGCACGGCGCTCCAGCCGCTGGTCGCCGCGCCGACCATCGAAGCGACGATCGCGGTCAGGCAGGCGCCGCCGCCCACCACGATGCCCGCGGCCGCGCCCGCCCGGGTGAGCTGACGCCACCAGATCCCCAGCACCAGCAGCGGGCAGAACGACGACGCCGCGATGGCGAAGGCCCACCCGACGAGCAGCGCCAGCGAGAAGCGGCCGATCAGCAGGGAGGCGGTCGTCGCCACCGCGCCCGCGGCGATCGCGCACCAGCGGAACGACGTCACGCCGCGGTTCATGAAGTCGTGCGACAGCGCTCCGGCGACGCTGACCAGCAGGCCGGACGAGGTGGACAGGAACGCGGCGAACGCCCCCGCGGCGACCAGCGACGCCAGCAGCGCGCCCGGCAGCCCGGGCAGCAGCAGCGACGGCAGGGCCAAGATGACGTCATCGGGGTCCCCGGCCAGGTACAGCTGCGGCGCGTGCAGCCTGGTCAGGACGGCCAGTAGCGCCGGGAACATGTAGAACGTGCTCAGCATGAGCACCACGATCAGNNGCCCGCGGCGAAGCCGATCTGCGTGCCTGCGCCCGCGGCGTGGCGGCACGCGCACAGCGGCACCGTCTGGTGGCGGTACTCCCGCTGGTCGATCAGGCCGCTGACCGTGGCCCTGACCGGCCGGGTCAAGGTGAAGTCCGTGGCCTGGGACACCTGGACGACGGTGGCTTGGGTGAAGACCGGAGCGCGGTCGGGCTGCAGGTTGCGGGCGGAGTCGTGCCCGGTCGCGATCAGCAGCACCAGCGCGGGGATGCCGATCGCGCAGAGCTTCAGCCAGTACTGGAAGCACTGGACGAACGTGATGCCCTTCATCCCGCCCATCGCGATGTTGCCGCTCACCACGACCCCGAGTGCGACCACGCCGACCCAGTAGGGCGTGCCGAGCACCCACTGCAGCGTGATGCCCGCGCCCTTCATCTGCGGCAGCAGGTAGAACCACCCGATGACCAGGACGAGTGCGGTGGCCGCCTGGCGCAGGCCCTTGGATCCCAGCCGGCCGTCGGCGAAGTCGGGGATCGTGTACGCGCCGAAGCGCCGCAGCGGCGCCGCCACCAGCAGCAGCAGGACCAGGTACCCGGCGGTGTAGCCGACCGAGTACCACAGCGAGCCGAGGCCCTGCGACACGATCAGGCCCGCGATGCCCAGGAAAGACGCGGCCGAGAGGTACTCGCCGGAGATGGCGGCGGCGTTGATCCCGGGCGGGACCTGGCGCGCGGCGACCATGAAGTCGTCCGGTGTGCGGGCGACCCGGATGCCGCGGGCGCCGACCACGATCGTCAGCAGCGTGACGAACGCGATCGCCCCGATAGAGGCGTCAGTCATCGGGGTCGGTCACCGGGGGGTCGACCAGGTGGATGAACCTGGCCTCGAGCTGGCGGGCCTGGCGATGGTAGAACCAGCCGACCGCGAGGAACACGGGGTAGAACGCGAAGCCGAGCACGATCAGGGTGACCGGGATGCCCGCCACCGTCGTCCGGCCGATCGCGGGTACCAGCGCGGCGACGAGCGGGAACGAGACGGTCACGGCCAGGGCGAGCATGAGGCACATCAGGGACAGGCCGAGCTGCGCCCGAATCAGCGAGCCGACGAGCACCCGGCCGGTGTTCGTGTCGTCGCGCAGGTCTCCGGGCCCGGGGATGTTGTGCTGGACCGGCATCTGGTCGCCGCGCCAGACCACGAGCTGACGCTGGGCTGGCTGGGNNGCTGGCTGGGGCTGGGCTGGCTGCGGCTGGGCCGCAGCGGTCTCCTCCATGGTCAGCCCCGCCGGCCGACCCGGAGGATCCGGTCACGGACATCCCGCACATGGCGGCGACTGACCGGCAGCGAGCGGCCGCCCACCATCACGGTGTGCACGCCTCCGGTCACGGAGAACTCCGTGATGTGCCTGAACGACACCAGGTAGCCGCGGTGGATGCGGATGAAACCGTAGGGCGACCACCGCTCTTCCAGATGCGAGATCGGGATCCGCACCAGGTGGGCGGCGCCGTCCGCGGTGTGCAGCCGCACGTAGTCTCCCTCGGCTTCCACCCAGTCCACCTGGTCACGGGAGATGAACCTGGTCCGTCCGGCCGTCTCGACCGCGATCAGGTCGGACGCATCGTCGCCGGGCGGCGGGCCGGGCTGTTGGGGGCGGCCCCCCGCCAGCGGGCCGAGCGCGCGTTCCAGCGCGGTGCGCAGCCGCTCCCGGGAGACGGGCTTGAGCAGGTAGTCGCACGCACCGATGTCGAAGGCGCGCACCGCGTACTCCTCGTACGCGGTGACGTAGACGATGGCGGGCGGTGCGGCGAACCGGCGCAGCACGTTCCCCAGCTCGATGCCGCTGAGCTCGGGCATCCTGACGTCGAGGAAGACGACCTCGTAGCGGCGCTCCTGAAGATACCGGAGCGCGTCGCTCGCATTCTGCGCGCCGTGCACCGGCGCGATCGGGAAGTTCGTGCGGAGCAGGTAGCTCAGCTCGTCCAGGGCTGGCGTTTCGTCGTCGACGACCAGCGCGGACGCGATGGGGATCCGACCGGCGCGCTCATCCGCGGGCGGTTCCGCCCTATCCCGGGCCTGGATCACGGCGTGCTCATCGCCGGGAAGAACTTCGGTAGGCGCATGGTCACCTTCGTGCCGGCCCCGACTCCGGTCTCGATCGTCAGTCCGTGGTCGTTTCCGAAGGTAGCGCGGAGTCGCTCGTCCACGTTGCGGAGTCCGACAGATTCACTGGCCCACCGCCCGGAGAGCACGTCGGCCAGCTGCCCCGGATCCACACCGACGCCGTGGTCCTCGACCGTGACGACCGCTTCATGGCCCCCGTCCTCCGCCGAGATCTTCAGCCGGGCGGTCCCGCTGACCCGATCCAGGCCATGCCGGACGGCGTTCTCGACCAGCGGCTGCAGCACCAGCGAGGGGACCCGGACGGGCAGGACCTCCGGGGCGACCCGCAGGCTCACCACCAGGCGGTCGCCGAAGCGCGCGCGCTCGAGCTCCAGGTAGGTGTCCACGAAGCGGAGCTCCTCGGCCAAGGTGGCGTACTGACTGTGCTCGCGGAAGGTCCAGCGGATGAACTCGGCAAAGCCGACCAGCAGGTCCCGGGCCCGCTCCGGGTCGGACCGGACGTAGGACTCGATCGCGGTAAGCGCGTTGTAGATGAAGTGCGGGCTGATCTGGGCGCGCAGGAAGTTCAGCTGCGCCTGCACGGTACGGGTCCTGGACGCGTCGAGTTCGGCCAGGGCCAGCTGCGTGGACACGAACCGGGCGACCTCGCCCGCGATCCGCATCAGCGCCGCGTCGGCGGACGGGCCCAGCGCCGCCAGGGCCCCGACGAGTTCACCGTCGACGGAGATCGGCACCGCGACGCCCGCCCGCATCGGGCAGTCGCCGCCGTGGCCGCAGCCGAGATCGAGCGCGCTGAGCAGCTGCGGGCGGCCGGACGCCGCCACATGGTGCAGCCGGCGGCCGAGGGCCTCGGCGTGGCGTTCGGAGCCTTCGCAGGCGATCAGGTCCGTCCGGTCCGCGATGGCGACGGCGGGCGTGCCGAGCAACCGCCGCAAGGCCGGCGCCGCCTTGACCGCAGTGGCCGGCGTCAGCCCGCCGCGCAGTGCGGCGACCGCCTCGCTGGCGGTGTGCAGGGCCTCATAGGTGGCTCGCTGCGGAGGCGTGCCGACGCGCCGCGAGGTCCGCTTCCAGAACAGCACGGCAGCCAACAGCGCGGCGGCCACAGAGGCCAGCATGATCGGTAGGACGACCATCGCCGCACTATAGCCCGCCGGGCCCCCCGCTGAACAACGCGCAGCGGCGGGGCCGCTAGCCGGCGGGGCCGCGCCGTTCCTCGCCGTGCGCAGACCGTTCCTCGCGCCGATCGCGGCACTCGTCGCACGGCACGCCACGCGGGCGGGCCGGCGTCGTATCTTCCGAGGTGAGACCACTGGGCGGCCGGGCGGGCCGAGCACCATCCCGGTCGCCCCGGGTCAACGCTGGAAGCGCTCCCGGGCGTCTGCGTGCCGACGCCCGGGAGCAATATCCAAGGGCGGGAGTTTATCCCTAAGCGCGGGAGGCGCGGGCTCGCTCGCGGAAGCGGTTACGGGCGTCCAGGACGGTCTTGCGCAGGCGGACGGCTGAGGCGGTGACTTCCACGCACTCGTCGTCGGCGCAGAACTCCAGCGCTTGCTCCAGGCTGAGCAGCCGCGGTGGCACCAGGCGCTCGAGTTCCTCGCTGGTGGACTGGCGGACGTTGGTGACCTTGCGCTCGCGGGTGATGTTGACGTCCATGTCGTCGATCCGGGAGTTCTCCCCGACGATCATCCCCTCGTAGACCTCGGTGCCCGGGCTGACCAGCAGGGAGCCGCGTTCTTGCAGGTTGAACATGGCATAGGCGGCGGCGGTGCCGGATCGGTCGGCGACCAGCGAACCGGTGGCCCGGCCGCGCATGGGCCCGGACCAGGGCTCGTAGCCCTCGAAGACGTGGTGGGCGATGCCGGTACCGCGGGTCTCGGTGAGGAACTGGGTGCGGAAGCCGATCAAGCCCCGCGCGGGCACGACGAACTCGAGCCGGACCCAGCCGGTGCCGTGGTTGGTCATCGACTCCATCCGGCCGCGCCGCACCGCGATCAGCGAGGTGACCGTGCCCAGGTACTCCTCGGGCACGTCCACGCTCAACCGCTCGACCGGCTCGAAGACGGTGCCGTCGATGTCCTTGGTCACGGCGGCGGGCCGGCCCACGGTCAGCTCGTACCCTTCCCGCCGCATGGTCTCCACCAGCACGGCCAGCGCGAGCTCGCCGCGGCCGCGGACCTCCCAGGTATCGGGCCGCTCGGTGGGCAGCACGTCCAGCGACACGTTCCCGACCAGTTCGCGGTCCAGCCGGTCCCGCACCAGCCGCGCGGTGACCTTGGCTCCCGCGGTCCGCCCGGCCAGCGGCGAGGTGTTCACCCCGATCGTCATCGAGATGGCCGGCTCGTCCACGGTGATCAGCGGCAGCGGGCGCGGGTCGTCGACGTCGGCCAGGGTCTCGCCGATCATGATCTCCGGGATGCCGGCGATGGCCACGATGTCCCCGGGGCCGGCCGAGTCGGCCTGCACCCGGTCCAGCGCGTCGGTCAGGTACATCTCGGAGATCTTGACCCGCTCGATCGAGCCGTCCCGCCGGCACCAGGCGGCCTGCTGGCCGCGGTACATGGTGCCGTTGCGGATCCGGCACAGCGCGATGCGGCCCAGGTAGGAGCTGGCGTCGAGGTTGGTCACGTGGGCCTGCAGCGGCGCGCCGACCTCGTAGAGGGGTGACGGGACGGTGGCCTTCAGCGTCTCGAACAGGGGCTCCAGGTCCGGCGAGTCGGGCATCTCGCCGTCGGCGGGCCTGCGCAGCGAGGCCCGCCCGGCCCGCGCGGAGGCGTACACGATGGGGAACTCGATCTGCTCCTCGGTGGCGTCCAGGTCGATGAACAGCTCGTAGCAGGCGTCCACGACCTCGGCGATCCGGGCGTCGGGCCGGTCCACCTTGTTGATGACCAGGATCACCGGCAGCCCGGCGGCCAGCGTCTTGCGCAGCACGAACCTGGTCTGCGGCAGTGGCCCCTCGCTGGCGTCGACCAGCAGCAGCACCCCGTCGACCATGGACAGGCCGCGCTCCACCTCGCCGCCGAAGTCCGCGTGCCCCGGCGTGTCCACGATGTTGATGGTCAGCCCGCCGTGGCGCACCGCGGTGTTCTTGGCCAGGATCGTGATGCCCTTCTCCCGCTCCAGGTCGCCGGAGTCCATCACCCGCTCGGCCACGTGCGCGTTGGCCCGGAACGCGCCCGACTGCCACAGCATCGCGTCGACCAGCGTGGTCTTGCCGTGGTCGACGTGCGCGACGATGGCGACGTTGCGCAGGTCGTCGCGGATGGCCAGGGCGTCCCGCGGGATCGCGGTGTGGTGCGTTACGGGCATGCGTGAGTCTCGATTGTGTCGGTGCTGGGAGCTGTCACCCGACCGGGTGGCTCCCTCCATTGTAGTAAAGGAACGACGATGGCCGGCCGCGGGCACCAACGGCCGTTCGGAATCATGGGTTTTGCTGTTTTATGGCTCTGACCTGGGCTAAGACGGCTTAGGCCGGGGGTGGCCGTGCTGCGCCGGGCCTAAGCCTGTTCGGCGGCGGAAGATAAGGCATTCGTCCGATGCCGGGGGTGGGGCCTTACGACGAACCTTGAGCATGTGGGGAACCAGACGAGGTTCCCCACGGGGCCGAGGAGGAACCATGCATCCCGAGATTATGCGTGAACTGGGCGCGCAGCACGGCCGTGACCTGCGCGAGCGGGCACACAGGGCGCAGCTGGGCCGGATCCTGGGCCTGAGCCGGCGGGCCATCCGGCGGAGCGCCCGCCACCTGGCCGAGACCGACGCGTTTGCCGTCCCCGCCATCCCCGACTACGTGGACGGCTCGTTCCGGGGCGCCGGGGACGAGGCGGCCGCGCCGAGGGCACAGGCGCAGGTGCCAGCCGCTCGCCGCGCTGCCTGAGGCTGCTGTGACTGCCCCAATGCCCGCCAGTCCCGTGCTGGTCGGGCGGGACGAGCAGATGGCCGCCCTGGACGCCGCGTTCGCGAGCGTGCGCCAGGGCGGCCCGACGGCTGTGCTGCTGGGCGGTGAGGCCGGGGTGGGCAAGTCCCGGCTGGTCAGCGAGTTCGGCCAGGCNNCGGGGGCTGGCCCGGCTGCTGCCCGAGCTGGGCGAGCCGGACAGCCGCCCGGATACCGACCGGGACCCGGGCGAGGCCCGGGCCCGGCTGTTCGAGGAGGTGCTCAGCGCGCTGGACCACCTGGCCCGGCATTCGCCGGTGGTGCTGGTCATCGAGGACGCGCACTGGGCCGACCGGTCGAGCCGGGACCTGCTGACCTTCCTGATCGGCAACCAGCGGGCCATCAGCGGGCTGCTGATCATCGTCACGTTCCGCTCGGACGAGCTGCACCGGACCCACCCGCTGCGCCCGATGCTGGCCGCGCTGGACCGGATCGCCTGGGTTGAGCGGGTCGAGTTGCCCAGGCTGACCAGCCACGACACCGCCGAGCTGGCCGCGGGGATCCTCGGCCGCCAGCTCGCGGCGGACCTGGCCGACGCGCTGTACCGGCGCAGTGAGGGCAATCCGCTGTTCGTGGAGACGCTGGTGGGCTGTGACGGCGAGCTGAGCTGCGAGCTGCCCGAGTCGCTGCGCGACCTGCTGCTGGACCGGGTGCGCCGGCTGCCGGAGGACACCCAGGAGGTGCTGCGGGTGGCCAGCGCGGGCGGCGAGACCACCGGGCACGCGCTGCTCGCGGTGGTCACCGGCCGCGACGACGCGGCGCTGACCAGCGCGCTGCGCCCGGCGGTGACGGCCAACGTGCTGCGCGCGCAGCCGGCCGGCTATACGTTCCGGCACGAGCTGATCCGCGAGGCGGTGCACGAGGACCTGCTGCCCGGCGAGCACGGCCGGCTGCACAGCCGGTTCGCCGAGGCCATCGACGCCGACCCGTCGCTCGTGCCGCCCGGCCGGGCCGCGATCGAGATGGCTCACCACTGGCATGCGGCGCACGACTCGGTCTGGGCGCTGATCGGCGCGTGGCGGGCGGCGGCGCAGGCGGGCCGGGCGGTGGCCCCCGCCGAACGGCTGTCGCTGCTGGCCCGGGTGCTCGAGCTGTGGGACCAGGTGCCGGACGCGGCGGAGCGGATCGGTGCCGATCACGTCCGCGTCCTGGAGGAAGCCACCTGCGCGGCGCGGGAGGCCGGGGAGTTCGAGCGGGGCATCGCGCTGGCCAGCTCGGCGCTCAAGTCGCTGGACCCGTCGGTTTCGCCGGTCCGGGTCGCGCAGTTGCTGGAGACGCGGGGCCACTTCCGGAAGGACCTGGGCCGCAAGGAATTCCTCGATGACTTCTCCGCCGCGCTGGCGATCGCCCCGGCCGACGTGCCGGCCGTGCGGATCCCGATCCTGCTGGCCGCGGCGCACTGCGTGCCGGTGGCGGCCATGGAGCGCTCCTACGCCGAGGAGGCCCTGGCGCTGGCCCGCCGGTCCGGCGACGAGGTGAACGAGGCGGACGCGCTGATGACGCTGGCCATGTTCCGGACCGGACCCGGGCAGCAGGCCGCCGTGGGCAGCGACCCGGTCGAGCTGATCGGGCAGGCGCGCGCGATGGCCGTTCGGGCTGGGGCCCACGGGCTGGTGGTCAAGGCCGCGATCAACTCCTCGCACCTGCTCGAGGGGGCGGGCGAGCACGAACTGGCCGCCGAGACGGCCCGCCAGGGCCTCGCGGATGAGTACATCGGCCGGGCCTCGCGCTGCCTGCTGGTGATCAACCAGGTCGAGCCGCTGTTCGCGCTGGGCCGGTGGGACGAGGCCATGGACCTGGCTCGTGATTTCCGGTTCAGCTCACTCCCGCTGCGCGGAGCCACCCTCGCGGTCTACGCCGGGCGGATCGCGCTGGCCCGGGGGGACGTCGAGGCGGCCGTTTCCGCGGCGGCGGCAGCGGCCGAGCTGCTGCGCGGCTCGCCGTATGCGGACCAGCACCAGCTTTCGCTCGGCCTGCTGGAGATCTCGCTGCGCCTGGCCACGGCGGGGGCTTTGGCGGCGGTGGAGCTCGCCTCGCAGGTCATCGAGGGTTACGAGCTGGCCGGCGGCAGCCCGCGGTACGTCTGGCCGCTGGTAACCGGTGCGGCCGGGGTTTGCGTGGTGGCGGCCCGGGATGAGCGGTTGCGCTCCGAGACGGCCACCCTGGCGGGCAGGCTGCGCACGATCGCGGAGAAGCTGGAGACGTTCGGCCCGGTCCAGCAGGCCAGCCAGCTGACCTTCGCCGCGGCCGACGCCTCAGTGTGTGGTGGCTCTTTCGCTGAGGTGCTCGGTGCTGCTGAGGTGCTTGGTGCCTGGGACGAGGCGGCGGCGGCGTGGGAGGCGGTCAGCGAGCCGTATCCGCGGGCCCAGGCGCTGCTGCGAGCGGCCGAGGCGGCGCTGGCCGGCGGCGACCGGGACGGGGCGGCGGGCCAGCTGCGGGTGGCGGCCGGGCTGGCCGCTGAGCTGGGCGCCGAGCCGCTGGCTCAGGAGATCGGTCTGCTGGCCCGGCGGGCGCGGATCGTGCTCGGCGGACCGGGTTCCCCGGCTTCGGACGGCTTCGGCCTGACCGGGCGCGAGCTGGAGGTGCTGCGGCTGGTGGCGGCGGGGCGCAGCAACCGGGACATCGCCAACGAGCTGTTCATCTCGCCCAAGACGGCCAGCGTGCACGTGTCCAACATCCTCGGCAAGCTCGGCGCGGCCAGCCGCGGCGAGGCCGCGGCCAAGGCGCACGCGTTGCGGCTGGCTGATCCGTTGTAAGACTGGTTCACGGCCCTTATGGTGGCTGCGTGGGGGGTGACCCGGCCCGGATAATGGTGGGCCGTGACCGCGAGCTGGCGCGGGTCACGGGCCTGCTCGACGACGCCCTGGCCGGGCGCGGACGGCTGGTGCTGTGCACGGGTGAGGCGGGGATCGGGAAGACCCGGCTGGGCGAAGAGCTGGCTGCGGCGGCGGAGGCCAGGGACGTTCCGGTGGCCTGGGCGCGGGCGAGCGACCAGGGCAGTTCGCCGCCGTACGGACTGTGGCGGCTGGTGCTTAGTGAGCTCGTGGTCAGTTCTCGTGCGGACGCTTCTGGTCCGGCTGTGTTCGGCGCTGGTTGGGGGCCGGACCTGGGCGCTGACTCGGGTATCGCCCAGCGGTTCGCGCTGTTCGCCGCGGTCCGCGGGCGGCTGGCCGAGGCCGCCTCGGGCAGCGGTCTGGTGCTGGTGCTCGATGACCTGCAGTGGGCGGACGAGGCGTCGGCGGTGCTGCTGGTCGAGGTCGTCCGCCAGCTGCGCGGGACGCGCATCCTGGTCTTCGCGACCTACCGGGATTCGGCCGCCGATGGGGTCTTGGCGCGGCTGTCGGCGGAGGTCAACACCGAGCGGGTGGACCTGCGCGGCCTGCCCGCCGAGGCGGTCGGGGACCTGCTGCTCGCCGCCGGGCTGGAGGCGTCGCCGGAACAGGCGCGCCGGGTGCACGACGAGACCGGAGGCAACCCGTTCCTGGTCCGGGAGCTGGGCCAGTCGCTGATCGGGCCAGACGGTTCGCCTGTGCCGGGGCGGGTGGTCGAGGCCACGGCGTACCGGCTCGCCCAGCTGTCGGACGAGGCCCGGGCGGTGCTGCGGGCGGCCGCGGTGGCCGGCAACAGTTTCTCGGCCGGGGTGGTGGCCAAGATGCTGGACCGGCCGGTGCTCAGCTTGCTCGGCCCGCTCGAGGAGTGCGCGGGGGCCGGGTTCCTGGTCGCCGGTGATCGCGCGGGCGATCAGCGGTTCTCGCACGCGCTGGTCAGCTCGGCGGTGGTGACCAGGCTGAGCGCGACAGAACAGCGGCGGCTGCACACCGCGGCGGCGGACGCGATCGAGGCGCTGTACGAAGGGCAGCTGCGTCTGCACCTGGCCGAGGTGGCCCGGCACCGGGTCGAGGCGTCGCTGCCCGGTGACCGGGGGCGGGCGGTGGCGGCGTGCGAGGCCGCTGCTTGCGTGGCCGCCGACGCGCTGGCGTTCGAGGAGGCGGTGCGCCTGTACCGGCAGGCGTTGTCGGCTGGCGAGGGGGAACTCGGCGAGGATGACCGGTCCCGGCTCGAGCTGGCCCTGGCCGCGGCGCTGCACCGCAGCGGCGACCTGCCCGGATCGCAGCAGGTAGCGGTCCAGGCCGGCCGGCGGGCCGAAGGGCGACGAGACCGGCTGGGGCTCGCTCACGTGGCCCTGGTGATGGAGGCCACGGGCGTTCCGGAATGGGACGGTGAGATCTGCCGCGTCTGCGAGCAGGCCCTGTCCCTTTCCGGGGCCGGGGACGAACTGCCCGACGACCTGCGGGCCCGGGTGCTCGCCGTGTACGCGCAGGCGCTGGTGTACCGCGGCGAGTACGACCGGGCGGGGCAGGTCAGCCGGGACGCGCTAGCCGCCGCCGAGGCGTCGGCCGATCCGGGCGCGCTGGTCGACGCGCTGCGGGCCCGCCAGCTGGCCTGCTGCGCCCCCGAGGGCCTGGCCGAGCGGACCGTGCTGGCGGGCCGGATGCTCGAGGCCGCCGGCGCCCTGGGCAGCGCCTGGGCCGAGATGTGGGGCCGGCTGTGGCGGATCGACACCCTGTTCGAGACCGGCCAGCTGCGGCAGGTCCAGCGTGAGCTCACCGACCTCGGCCCCTGCCTGGACCGGCTCAGCGGCCCGATCGGGCGAATGCATCAGCTGGCCGACGCGGCCACGCTCGCGCTGGCCACGGGGCGCTTCGCCGAGGCGGCGCGACTGGCCCGCGAGGCGTTCAAGCTGCTCAACGACATGGGACACCCGACCGCAATCGGTGCTCTGTCCGTCATCTTGTCCCAGGCAACCCTGCACATCGGGCTCGACCGGTCTGGTCTGGCCGAGGCGTTCGCCCTTGCTCCCGCGCAGGTGCGGCCAGAGGCCGTAGACACCACCCGCGGCACCGCCACCATTTTCCCCGCGCTTACCGTCGCCCTGATCCGCCTATTTCAGGGCGACCGGGCCGGCGTCGAGGCGGCCTACGCGCTGGCCGGGCCGATCCGGTCCTGGACGCCGTCACCGGCCCTGCGCATGGCGGCCTGGGGGCACGCGCTGCCCATCGCCATCGGCCTGGGCCGCACGGAGGACATCGAGTTCCTGGCGTCGCAGTTCGAGCCGTTCCGGGGTCAGCACGCCGCGAACGGCGCAGGTCCCGGGGTCTACATGGGCCCGGTAGAGCTGCAGTTCGGCCTGGCGGTCGCGGCGCTTGGCCGACTGGACGCGGCGGCGGCGGATCTGCGCACCGCGGCCTCGATCTGTGACGCCAACGGCGCCCGCGGGTACGCGGTGCAAGCCCGGGTGGAACTCGCCGAGGTCTTGAGCCGCCGCCAGGCTCCCGGCGACCTGGGTCAGGCCGCAGCCGCGCTTGACGCGGCGGCAGGCGAGGCCGAACAGCTCGGCATGGTCCCGTTCCTTACGCGGATCGAGCAGCTGCGGGCCGCGGAGTTGCGGCCGACGTCGGCCGCCCGCTCGCCGCTGAGCCCCCGCGAGGTCGAGGTGGCCAGGCTGGTCGCGCGCGGGCTGACCAACAAGGAGATCGGGGAGGTCCTGTACGTCTCCGAGCGGACGGCGGAGAACCACGTCCAGCACATCTTGGTCAAGCTTGGCTTCAACAGCCGCAGCCAGATCGCCGTGTGGTCCAGCGAAGGGCTGGCTAAGGACGCGCCGCAGACCCGTGAGTGAGTACCCAGGTCGTTAGTAGCCAGGCGTTGAGTACCGGCGAATGAGTACCCAGATGAGTGTTTCCCCGGATGGCCGGATCCGGCCTTTCCCGTAGCGTCCCTCCTGCCAGCGCGAATTGCGCGCGGATCGCAGATGAGGAAAGGCAGGACCGTCATGGCACACGTCCACTTCACGAAGACCAAGGGGCAGAACATCGAGGGTTTCCGCATGGTCGCCGCTAAGCACAACCCGCCCCAGGACATCGACGGCCTGCTCGCCTGGGCGGTCGGCACGGACGAGGACGGCCTCAACGTGGTGACCGTCTGGGAGTCCAAGGCACACCAGGAGCGGTGGGCGGCCGAGCAGCTCTTGCCTGCGTTCCAGGAGCTCGGCCTGGCCGGCATCGTCGCGAACTCCGAGTTCACCGAGTACGACGCCGACGAGCTGTACATCCGCTGAGCGGGTAACAAGCCAGGACCCCGGGCGGGCTAGGTGCTGAGCCAGTCCGGGGGTTCGGCGCCGGTTTCGGCTTGCCAGACGGTGGCGAAGTGGTCCGGATCGGCGCGGTAGGCGGTCTTGATCGCGGGTGCCGCGTCCCGGAGCAGGTCCTGCTGGTCGGCGGCGGCGGCCAGGCGCCAGCCCTTGGCCAGCAGCCGGGCCGCGTCGCGGTAGCGGGCTTGCCCGCACAAAAGCTCACCCTCGAGCAGCATGGCCCGGGCCGCGCAGGACGGAAGCCGCTGCCAGGGCAGCTTGTCCTGGCAGATGTCGGTGGCCTCGTGGACAGCAGCCAGTGCTTCGCCGGACAGGTCAATCTCGGCCAGCCAGCCCGCCTCGCAGGTCAAGCACTCGGCCAGCGCCGGCAGGTACCGCGCTGGGTCGGCGGAGGCGAGGTTGCGGTACAACCGCACCGCCACCCGCATGGTGGTCAGCGCCTCGGCCTGGCGGTCGTCTGCCGCGAGCAGGCGCGACTGGTGGTCGAGCGCGTCGGCCAGGTCCGGGCTGTACTTGCCGGGGCGTTCGGCGGCCAGGTCCTGGTAGATCGCGACCGCTTCGTTGGCGGTCCGGAGCGCCTCCTCGTCCCGGTTCATGGCCTGCAGCGCGCCCGACTGGACGATCAGCCGGCTGGCCAGCGCATTGCGGAACTGGCTGGGCCAGATCCGGGCCAGGGTCCGCCAGCTCGCCATCTCGCCACGAAGCAGCGCGGCGGCTTCGTCCGGCTGGTCGTTGTTGAGGTCGGGGGTGGCGTACATGTGCACGACGGCCACGGCGAGGATAACGATGAGCGGGCCGACGAGCACCCCGGTGATCGTCCACCTCGGTCCGAACAGCAGCCACGCCGCCGCGCCGAACGCGACGGCGCTCACGGCTGATGCCACCAGCAGCTTGACGCGCGTCATTTCGCCCCGCATGGCGCCATTATCGGGCCTTTGGGCCCCGGCGGTCCGGCAAGCGGCTTCGTGGCGCCGGCGATGCGGTCTGCGCGGTGCCAGCTCGGCTCGGCGCCTGGGGTCTGGCTCGATCCACGCGCCGGTGCTGACCCCGACCGCGACGCCGGCCGCGAGCCGGACGGCTCTCACCGTGTGATCTACGACGTCGGCGGCCAGCGTCTCCCAGCCCTCATCGTCCCGGGGATGAATGTGGATAGCAGCGGCACCGGCTCTGACGCAGGCCGCTGCGTCCGCCGCCAGTTCCGCCGCTCCAAACGGCAGCGCGGGATGGCTGCCCCGTTCTCGGTCACCGTTCAGCGCAGCTTTCAGCATGAGCGAGTCTCCTTGGTGCCGACCGGTCGCGGCGCTCACGTGCTGCGACTAATCATCGCGCTCTCAGCCCGGTCAGATGGGGTAGCGCGTGGGTTCGGTGACGTAATGGCGTCCGCAGGGCATGGTCCAGCGGACTTCGCCGCTGGGGAGGTGCTCGGCTTTCCAGCGGGGGTCTTGTTTCATCCGGTGACAGTGGCGGCACTTAGGGTCGCCGTTGCACAGGCAGGTCCGTCCCCCCGCTTCGTACGGGATATTGTGTTCGAAGTCGGAGTGGGTGGCGGGGCGCTGGCAGCCGGGGCCGGTGCATGTGGCGTGCCGGACCTGGGAGAGGTGCCGGAGCTTGACGCCGGGATCATGGCCGTTGGC
>PLDT01000074.1:0-8883 GCA_003136255.1 Actinomycetota bacterium | reverse complement strand
CCGTCCGGGCTGGTCGCCGAGGGGCCCGCGCTAATGTTGTCCACCGGCACGGTGCCCGTCACCTTGCCGGTAGCGGTATCGACGAACACGATGACAGGCGCCGAGTGGCTCCCGTAGACGCTGACGTAGGCGGTCTGGCTGTCAGGCGAGAACGAGACGGACTCGGGCGGCCCCTGGGGGATCTTGATCGTCCCGGACACCCGGTCATTGGCCGTGTCGAGCACGGTGATCGTGCGTGCGCCTTGATTGGTGATGTAGGCGAACTTGCCGTTCGGCGCGACCTGAACGTAGTTGGGGTTCCCCCCGACCGGTATCGTCCCTGCCACCGTGGGAACGGCGACGCCAGCCGGGACGCTGCTTGGCGCCGGCCCTGTCGCGCTGCCTGGGCTCTGCGTAGCAGAAGCGCCCGTTTTCGTCCCTGGGGAAGCCATGACGACGAGCACGATCGCCACTGCCACTGCCACTGCCGCGGCTGCGGCCAGAATCAGCACGCCAAGCCGGCGCCGCGCTGGCCCGCGCGGCGGTCCGCTTGTCGCCACGGCAGGTGGTAGGCGACTACCGTCTGGATCCAGACGTTTGCTCTGCGGCACGTCCTCAGGTGGCCGGGTGTCGCCCCAATCGTCAACGCTGTCCGCCGCCACCGTTTGCGTTGCAGCTGGCCACGGGGGATCCGTTTGCGCTGCAGCTGGCCACGGGGGATCCGGTTGCGCTGCAGGTGGCCACGGGGGATCCGGTGTCTCGGTCCACGTATGTTGCAGCTCTGTCATTTGCGGCGTCGGCGCCGGAGCCAGCAAGGCTTCGCGGGCCGCCACGGCCAGCGCGCCAGCGGTCGGAAAGCGGTCGTTCGGGTCTTTGGCCATACCGCGGGCAATCACGGCGTCCAATGCTGGTGGTACGCCCTCGACCAGGCTGCTGGCCTCCGGAGGACCGTAGTAGAGCTGGGCATACATCAGCGCAGGCAGATCTTTGCCGCTGAAGGGTGGTGCGCCGGTCAGGCACTCGTGCAGCAGACAAGCCAGGGAGTAGATATCGGCCCGTCCGTCAACGTCGTGGCCAGTGAATCGCTCCGGGGCCATGTAGTCCAGCGTTCCGATGTATGCCCCGGTGTGTGTCAGCGGTGTCTGCCGGCCGCCGACCGACCGGGCTATACCGAAGTCGACCACATAAACGAAGTCGCTCGATGTGACCAGGATGTTCGAAGGTTTGATGTCGCGGTGGACGAGGTGGTCAGCGTGCGCGGCATCCAAGGCCTCGGCGACCTGACTGATCAGATACACCGCCCGCTGCGGCGCGATCCGACCGTCCGTATCGAGCAGCGCGCTGATATCGGAACCGTCCACCAAGCGCATGTCAATGAAGAGCTGGCCATCGATCTCGCCGAAGTCATGAATGGGAATGACGTGCGGATCCCGCAGTCGCGCAGCGACATTCGATTCACGCTGGAATCGCTTGAGATACTCTCGGTCACCAGACAGGGCTTGGGGCAGGAGCTTGAGAGCGACGTACCGGTCACGTTGCGTGTCGTACGCCTTATAAACTTCCCCCATTCCGCCGCGACCCAGCAGAGAATCAAGGCGATAGTTTCCGACCTGCCGTAGGGCCATGAGAACCGCCCCCAAAAGTCACTACATCAAGCCTCTGCGCCGCTTACGCTAGAGCATATTCGAGCCATCGCCCCTGTTGGGGCGCACGAATGATAACACTTTGCGGATAGGGCGGCTACGTTCGTGGTGATCATGGGCGGCGGGCGCGACGGTGGCGGGCCGGGATCACGGTCTGCAGGACGCTGCGGGCCATGGCGTTGTGCCATACGTTGCCTGCGCGGCGCCATTGGCGCTTGGGATCCATGACCACCGACCGGGTCTGGACGGCCGGGTCGGCCATGCCGAGGCGCTTGGCCAGGGCGATCATTGTCTGGGCCCAGAACCGGTCCTCCATCCGGTGCATGACCGGCATGCCTAGCTCGTAGAGCGGATCCCCGGCCCGGAGCAGCACCTGCGTCTGGACCACGGTCGCCTCGCCCGAACGCTCGGCCGAGAAGGTGATCCAGCCCGCGAACTGGTGTCCCTGGGGCGTGGCGAACGTGAACGACTCGGCGTCGGCGTACAGCACGAACACGCCGGTGGACATCTTCACCCCGCCGCCGACAGCGATGTCGAGCAGGGCCACGTCGCCGGGGCTGATGCCGGTCAGGGCGCCCGCGAAGCGGTTGCCCCGGCGGCCGCTTCCTCCGGGGAGGGCACCGGCCCTGGCTGGCCGGAGCGCAGCTTCAGGAACGACAGCGCTCCCGAGCCGGCCAGCCAGCGAGCCCGGTCATCGGTCTCGGCGCAGACCACAGCGGTCGCGACCATGGCGTAGGGCCGGTCGAGCGCCTCGGTCGGGCGGAAGTGCGAACGGTACAGGTCCAGCGCCGGGAGGGTGTTGGCCGGGCTGAAATGGTGCGCGAAGGCGAACGGGAGGCCGAGCAGGCCGGCCACTTGCGCGCTGTAGCCGCTCGAGCCGAGCAGCCACATGGCGGGCTGGTGGCCCCGGCCGGGGACCGCGGTGATCTGCGCGAACGGGTGGCCTTCTGGCCAGCGGCCGGTAAAGAACCCGAGCAGGTCCATGAGCTGATCGGGGAAGTCGTCCGCCGAAAGCGCCTCCGGCGAGCGGCGCAGCGCGGTCGCCGTGACCTGGTCGGTACCCGGTGCCCGGCCGATGCCCAGGTCGATGCGCCCGGGATGGAGCACCTCCAGCATGCCGAACTGCTCGGCGACCACCAGCGAGACATGGTTCGGCAGCATGACGCCGCCGGAACCCACCCGGATCGAAGCGGTCGCGTCGGCGATGTGGCCGATCAGCACGGGCGGCGCCGAGCTGGCGATGCCCGGCATGTTGTGATGCTCGGCGACCCAGAACCGCCGGAAGCCGAGCCGCTCGGCGCGCTGGGCCAGGTCGACGGTGGCGCGTAGCGCCTCGCCGGCGGTCCCGCCATCGGGCACCGGGGCACGCAGAGTGGCCGTTCGATATGAGGTCTTGCCAAGATACCTTTGCAAAGATAGCTTTGCATTATGGAGACAGAGGGCACGGCCGACGAACAGAGCGAGGCCACGGGCCGGAGCGTCACCCGGCTGACCGATCCGCGGGCGCTGCGCGCGTACGCGCACCCGGTCCGGCTGAAGCTGGTCGCGCTGCTTCGCACCGAAGGGCCGCTGACCGCGACCCGGGCCGGCGAGCTACTCGGCGAATCCTCCGGGACCTGCTCGTTCCACCTCCGGCAACTGGCCAAGTACGGGCTGGTCGAGGAGGCGGGCGGCGGGACGGGCCGGGAGAAGCCGTGGCGGGCCACCGCGATGTTCACCAACCTGCCCGCGGTGATCGACAGCCCCGAGCTCGCCGCCGCGGCCGGGCTGGTCGGGTCCGCGCTCGCGGAACGCTACTTCGAGCACGTGCTGCGCTGGCTGGACGCCGTGCCGGGCGAGCCGCCGGAGTGGCAGGAGGCGGCTCAGTTCGGCGACTGGCTGGTCTACCTCACCGCGGACGAGCTGGCCGCGCTCGGACGCCAGGTGAAGGCGCTCCTCGACCCGTACCTGGACCGCACGGTAAGCCCCGGGCTGCGGCCGCCGGAATCCCGCCTGGTCACCTACCTGCACCTGGCGTTCCCAGGTGAACTGGTCAACAAAGACGCTGCGGGTGCAGGATGAGCGCCCCGGCGCAGGCACCGCGCCGCACGCTGGTCCCGCCGCTGCTGCGGGACCGGGTGTTCCGGCGGTACTGGGGCGCGTCGACGATCTCGATGTTCGGCGACCAGATCTCCGGGATCGCGCTGCCGCTCGCGGCGGTCATCGTGCTGCACGCGCAGGCCGCCGAGATGGGGTACCTGGTCGCGCTGGAATGGCTGCCCAGCCTGCTGTTCGGGCTGCACGCGGGGGCATGGGTCGACCGGCACGGCCGACGACGCCGGACGATGATCGGCGCGGACCTGGGCCGGGCCGCGCTGCTCGCCACCGTCCCGGTCTGCTACGCACTGCACGTGCTGACGCTGACGCAGCTGTACCTGGTCACGTTCGCCGCCGGGACGCTGAGCATCCTGTTCAATGTGTCCGACGCGACGCTGTTCGTGTCGATCGTCGCGGAGGACCGGTACGTGGACGGGCAGTCGCTGATCTTCGGCAGCCGCGCGCTGTCATTCATGGCCGGCCCGAGCGTCGGCGGCCTGCTCGTGCAGGTGTTCACGGCGCCGTTCGCCGTCATCGCGGACGCGCTGTCCTTCCTTGGCTCGGCGTTCTTCCTGCGCCGGATCCGGCCTGCCGAGCCGCCGGCCGACGACAGCAAGGGGGCGGTCACCGCCGGGCTCCGGTTCACTGTCCGGTCGCCCATCGTGCGCGCGTCGCTGATCGGGGTCGCGACGATCAACTTCTTCAACCTGATGTTCGGCGCGCTCTTCATGCTCTACGCGATCCGCGTGCTGCACGTCCGCCCCGGTGTGCTCGGGCTTGTCCTCGGCGGGGGCGCCATCGGCGGGGTGATCGGCGCGCTGGTGACCAGGCGGATCGCGGCCCGGATCGGCATCGGCTGGGCGTACGTGGCGGGCTGCCTGGTCTTCACCGCGCCGCTGATGCTGGTACCGCTGGCCCGCTCGCCGCTGGTCCTTGAGCTGTTGTTCACGGCGGAGTTCGCGAGCGGGTTCGGGGTGATGATGCTGGATATCAGCATCGGGGCGATCTTCGCCGCGGTGATCCCCGACGCGCTCCGGTCGCGGGTCACCGGGGCGTTCCAGGCCGTCAACTACGGCACGCGCCCGCTCGGCGCGCTCGTGGGCGGCCTGCTGGGCACGACCCTGGGCATCCGCCCGGCGCTGTGGATCGCCACCGCCGGCGGGGTGGCCGCGGCGCTGCTCCTGCTGCCCTCGGCGGTGCCCAGGTTCAAGATGCCAGATCCGCCCGGCTGAGCACGATGCGCTGGATGTCGGGCTCTAGCGCCTACGGCGCTGCCTGATCTTGATGTAGCCGAACAGCGGGTGGCCGGTCAGGATCACCGTCGGGGCGCCCGGGTCCGCCATCTCGGCCGCCCGGTTGCTGATGTGCCCGGTGTAGGTGCTCAGCGGGCCGACGCGAGCCGCCCACCCGTCGGGCAGGATTAGCTGGATCCAGCCGGTCCGGGTGATCACCTCGACGGTGACCTCACGATAGGCGCAGTGGGCCTGGGTGAAGTCGATCGTGATCCACCCGGTGGTGGACTCGGCGGTGATCCGCCGCGGGACGATCCAGCGGCCGGCCTGCTTGATGTTGGACGTGGTGGTCCGCAGGACCAGCGTGCCCGGGTCGACGGCGATACCCGGGTAGGAGACGAAGGGCGGCAGGGCGGGCAGGTCCGCGATGAGCGTCTCCAGGTCACCGTACGTCTTGGCGGCGTAGGCCCGGCCGAGCCGGTCATCCAGCTCCCAGGGCTCGAGCCGGCCCTCGCTGGCCGCGACCCGCAGCCGCTCAGCCACGGCGTCCCGGTCCACATCAGCCGCCCGCTGCGCCGAGAGGTCGCTCGGCCTCGGTCCCGGCCGATACGCGTCGGTCATACGGCGATCCTACGGATTCTGGCCTAGTGGTGGACGGCGGCGAGCAGGGCGGCGTAGGAACGGACCAGCGCCGCGTGCTCCAGCGCGAGCAGCCGGCTGTCCGGCAGGCAACCCTCCCGGACCCACTGATCGGACAGGTCCATGGCCCGGGCCCGGTATGCCGCGGCCGGGCGGAGCACGGCCTCGGGCTCGCCGTAGAGGTAGCAGTACAGGCGGACCAGCGACTCCACCAGTTCCTCGGCGGGCTCCGCGTCGTCGGTCACGTGCGGCCCGGCCCGGTGCTGGCCCTCCCGGTGCACCCGCCACCAGTCGACCTCGAGCTCGGCGGCCTTGGCCGGGTTGGCGGGCTCGCCGTAGGTCAGCCTGACCAGGGCGTAGAACCGCCGCATGCAGGCCTGGGCTCGCTTGGGGTGGTTGTCGGGGTACGGGGCCCACAGCTGGTTGGCGCGCAGCACCAGCCAGGCGCCGTGCAGGGTGCGGTACCAGTCCATGCCGAAGCCGACCCGGACCAGGCCGACCGCGGCGATCAGCACCCGGGGCCACTGACGCAGGTAGTACCCGACCCAGGCCCGGTACTCCAGGTCGGCGAGCCGGACGGGATCAAAGGACCGGAGCCGCGTGGGCATGCCGACGCTGATCTTGCCGGTGCTGCTCATCGGCGCGCGCCTCCTGGTTATTCCTCGAACGCGCCGGCGTCGGTGGGGACGTCGACCGAGTACCGCCTGAGCACGTCCAGCGGGACGATCTCCAGCGCGCGCTCGTGGGTCGAGGCCAGGACCACGGGGGCCGCGGCGCCGTCGCGGTGGGCGCGCAGCCAGTTCGCCGCGGTCACGCACCACCTGTCTCCCGGTACCAGACCGGGGAAGCTGAACTGTGGCATCGGCGTGGACAGGTCATTGCCGATGCCGCGCTGATGCGCGAGGAACTCACCGGTCACCACCGCGCAGATCGTGTGGCTGCCCAGGTCCTCGGGTCCGGTCGTGCAGCACCCATCCCGGTAGAACCCGGTAAGAGGATCGGTTCCACACGGCTCCAACTCTCCGCCGAGCACATTTCGGTCGCCCATGTTTGCAGTATCGGCATCGCGGCAGTGAGACCGCAAGCTCAGCGATCGAGTCGCTGCAGTTCCCCCGCGCCGAAGGCACCCCGACGCGGCGCGTTCGGGCGACGCGTTCGGGCGGCTGGACAGGGTTCGGCGGGCGGCTTAGTCTTGACTGTATGGTCAGTCAAGATGATGGTTACCGGCGTGACCCGGCTCCGCTCGACCGGGCCGGGCTGGCGGAAGCGCTACGGCCGTTCGGCGAGAGCCGGATGCTGCCGCGGGCCGCGTACGTGGACCCGGCGGTGTTCGAGTGGGAGCAGCGGCACTTCTTCGGCGGCGGCTGGATATGCGTCGCGCGCGGCGAACAGCTACCGGAACCGGGCGATCAACGGGCCGAGGCGACCGGGACCGGCGGCGTGCTGCTGGTCCGGGGTGAGGACGGCGCACTGCGGGCGTTCGCGAACACCTGCCGCCACCGCGGGCACGAGCTGCTGCCCTGCGGCGAGGGCGCGCAGGCCCGGGCGATTATCTGCCCGTACCACGCCTGGACGTACACCCTGGCCGGCGAGCTGCGCGCCGCGGGGAACTTCAAGAAGGTACGTGGCTTCGACTTCGGGTCGTGGGGCCTGGCGCGGCTGCCGGTGACCGAGTGGCACGGCCTGGTGTTCGTCGACACCTCGGGCGGCCTGGCCGGCTCGCTGCCCGAAGCGCTGGTCAAGCTCGACGAGATCGTCGCGCCGTACGAGCCGGAGCGGCTGGTGACGGCCGGACGGCACAGCTACGACGCCGCGGCCAACTGGAAGATCCTGACCGAGAACTACCACGAGTGCTACCACTGCCCGTCCATCCACCCCGAGCTGTGCCGGGTCAGCCCGCCCAAGAGCGGCGAGAACTACGCCGCCGACGGCGCCTGGATAGGCGGCTGGATGGACCTGCGGGATGGCATGGCCACCATGTCGCTATCCGGCTCGAGTGGCGGGGTCCCGCTCCGCGGCCTGGACCGGCAGGGGCTGCGCACCGTCATCTACCTCAACATCCTGCCGAACGTCCTGCTCAGCCTGCATCCGGACTACGTGATGACGCACCGGTTGACCCCGGTGGCCGCGGACAAGACCCGGATCGAGTGCACCTGGGCGTTCGCCCCCGAGGCCGTGGCCCGGCCCGGCTTCAACCCGGACTACGCGGTGGACTTCTGGGACATCACCAACCGGCAAGACTGGGGCGCGTGCGAGTCGGTCCAGCGAGGGCTGTCCGCACCGCAGGCCTCGCCGGGGCCGCTGGCACCCGACGAGGACGCGGTGTACTCGTTCGTCACCACCATCGCCCGGGGCTACCTCGGGCAGATCCCGTGGGGGCCGGTAGCTTAGCGGGGTGACCATATTTGACATCCCCGTGAAGACGCTGGCCGGGCAGGACTCCTCGCTCGGCTCGGCTGCCCCCGGGTCGACGTTGCTGATCGTTAACGTGGCCTCCAAGTGCGGGCTCACGCCGCAGTACACGGCGCTGGAGAAGCTGCACGAGCAGTTCGCCTCCCGCGGGCTCGCGGTGGTCGGCTTCCCCTGCAACCAGTTCGGCGGGCAGGAACCCGGCAGCGCGGAGGAGATCGCCGAGTTCTGCTCGGCGACCTACGGGGTCACCTTCCCGATGTTCGAGAAGGTCGAGGTGAACGGCCCCGGCCGGCACCCCATCTACGCTTCGCTCACGCAGACGCCGGACGCGGACGGCGAGGCCGGGGACATCCAGTGGAACTTCGAGAAGTTCCTGGTCCGGCCGGACGGGACGGTGGCCGCGCGGTTCCGCCCGCGCACCACCCCGGACTCCAGCGAGGTGCTGGTCGCCATCGAGGCCAGCCTCCCGGCCGGCTACTTCCTCGGCTAGCCCGCGTTGGCGGCTCATCGCCACGCGGCCTACGCCTCACGCGTCTCGTTATCCCCCCTGGCGTGTCGGTCGCCGGGAGCTGCGCGGCCGATCCCGCGGCTGGATGCTCGTCGCTGTCACGTCGTACCAGAAAGAGAGGCTGTAACGCGACTGCCTGGGGCTGCGAGTCGGGTGTGTCAGTTCGCGCTGCGGGTAACTGCCGCCCCGAGGCCCGCCGTCCCCGCACCCCGTCCGTCTGGCCTCGCATCCTGGCCATCCCTGCCCGCCAGTCCCGGGTGCCCCATCGACGCGGAGCACCGGGCTTGCGTGGTGATGTCGGGCAGCTGGGGCGCACCGGATACGCCGCGGGATCCGGTTCCACCGCACCAGGGAAGGCGCCGCGCGACCACCGTGGTCCCGGTAGTCCCTCCTG
>PLDT01000507.1:0-3144 GCA_003136255.1 Actinomycetota bacterium | reverse complement strand
GCAGCGGTTGAGCTGCTGATCGGGCACGGCACCTGGCTCACGCGCGCCGACTTCGCAGCCGCTGCGCTGACGTCTGGCTGCGATGGCATCACCGGCGCGGTGATGGTGTCGGTGGACTTCGAGGCGGCGCTGGCCGCGCGGCGGGCGGGCGGCCTGCCGTGCTCGGCGGGCGAGGAGCAGATCCTGGCGCTGGCGGTGAGCATCGCGGCCGGGGTGCCGGTCGCGCTGGGTGACCTGGTGTGCGGGCTGGATGAGGATAACGCGGTCCGGGTCGCGATCGCGGTGCTGCACGCTGCCGGGTTCGGCGGGCGCAGCGTCCTGGTCACCCGCGGCAGCCGGCGGTGACCGGCAGCGCGCACGGCGAGTCGCGGCCGGCGGGCGCGGGGCTGGAGACGGTGCGGGTGGTCCGGCCGGGGCATCCGCTGCACGGGCTGGACCTGCCGGTGTGGGGCCGGCTGCGGCTGCGCGGGGTCGCCATGGTGGTCCTGGTGCTGCCTGATGGCAGCAAGGAGCGCATCCCCGCAGCCTGGGTAGGCGAGGGCGGCGGCGAGGACCCGGCCGCGCCGGTGGTCGCGGCGGCGGCGGATCTGCTGCGGCTGCTGCGGGTGATTTCCGGTGTTCCCGCCATCGCCGGGAACCGGGCGGAGCAGGCTGCACGGCAGTCACCAGGCAAGGAGGACGACCGTGCAGCCTGCACAACTCAGTCTGCTGCCGGACCAGGTTCCGGCGCCACCATCGCAGCTGGCCAGCCAGCTGCCCTCGCCCATCACGCAAGCCGCGGCCGCGATCGTGGCACGCCTGATCATCCAGGCGGCGCAACCAGGATCGCCGGCCGGGCCCGCAACGCCAGTCCCGGCGCAGCAGGGGGTGAGCGGCGGTGAGTGATCCCAAGGTAACGGCGGCACATCTGCGCCGCGCGGCGGCCGTCTACTGCCGCCAGTCCACCCTGATCCAGGTCGAACGTAACCGTGAATCGACCTTGCGCCAGTACGACCTGGTGAGCCGGGCCGGCTCGCTGGGCTGGCCGCGCAGCGCGATCCGTGTCATCGACGCCGACCTGGGTGTGAGCGGGTCGGGGCTGGCGGCCCGGGCCGGGTTCACCGAGCTGACCGAGCAGATCGCGCTCGGGCAGGTCGGTGTCGTCCTGGCCCTGGAGGTCTCCCGGCTGGCCCGGTCCTCGGCCGAGTGGTACCGGCTCCTGGACCTGTGCGGGATCACCGATACCCTGATCGCCGACGAGGCCAGCGTCTATCATCCCGGCATGTTCGATGACCGGCTCCTCCTGGGCCTCAAGGGGACCATGGCCGAGGCTGAGCTGCAGGTACTGCGCGCCCGGATGCTCGGCGGGCTGCGGAATAAGGCGGCCCGCGGTGAGCTGCGGATCCCGCTGCCGGCCGGGCTGGTGTGGGCCGAGGCGCCCGGGCAGATCCTGCTGCACCCCGATGAGGCGGTGCGCGGCGCGATCACCGCGGTGTTCGACCGGTTCGCCGCGTCCGGGTCGGCCCGGCAGGTGTGGCTGTGGCTGCGTGAGAACGGCCTGAAGCTGCCGTCGCTGCGGGACGGGCAGCTGGCCTGGGTCACGGCCGCCTACCCGGCGGTGCACAAGGTCCTCACCCATCCCGCCTACGCGGGCGCCTACGTCTACGGCCGCACCCGCGCCGAGCGCTACATCGACGCATCCGGGACCCCGGCCGGCAGGCGGCGGGCGGTACCCCGGCCAGAAGACTGGCAGGTCCTGATCACCGGGCATCATCCCGGCTACGTCGACTGGGACACCTACCTGGCCAACACCGCCCGGCTGGCGGCGAACATGGCCCCGGTCCGCGGCGCCGACGGGACCGGCGCGACCCGGGAGGGCTGCGCGCTGCTGCAGGGCCTGGCGATCTGCGGGATCTGCGGGCGGCGGCTCGGCGTGTTCTACCGCGGCCCCGCCAAGTCCATCCCCGGCTACCAGTGCAACGGCGGCGTGCTGGTCGGCGGCGGGCAGGGCCGGTTCTGCACCCGGGTCAGCGGCCTGCGCACCGACCCGGCCGTCGCCCAGCACGTCCTGGAGGTCCTCACCCCGCTCGCCCTGCAAGCCGCGATCGATGCCGCGGACCAGATCGAGGCCGGCCACGATGCCGCGCTGGATCAGTGGCGCCGCCAGGCCGAGCAGGCCCGCTACGCCGCCACCAGGGCCGAGCGCCGCTACCGCGCCGTCGACCCCGAGAACCGGCTGGTCGCCCGCGGCCTGGAAGCCGAATGGGAAGCCGCGCTGCACGCCGCCCAGGATGCCGAAGCCGAGCTGGACCGGCGCGCAACCGCCCGGCCCGTCCGGCTCAGCGCGGACGAGCACGCCAAGATCCTCGCCATCGCCGCCGACCTGCCCGCGCTGTGGGCCGCGCCGTCCACCACCGACCGCGACCGCAAGGAACTCCTGCATGCCCTCCTCGACGACGTGGTCATCACCGCCGATGCCGCCAGCCGCACTGCCCGCCTCGTGCTGCACTGGAAAGGAGGGCTGATCAGCGAGATCAGCGTGGACCTGCCCAAGCCCAGGCCGCCCTACCGCACCAGCGAGGACACGGTGTCACTGATCGGCCGGCTGGCGGTCCACTACGACGACTCCATGATCGCGAAAGTCCTCAACCAGCAGCAACGCCGCACTGCCACCGGAATGTCGTTCACTCCCGTTAACGTGGCCAGCATCCGCAAGCGCCACGGCATTTCCCCCTACCAGGGCGGGGATGTCCCGGACCCCGACGGTGAGGTAATGAGCGTGCACCAGGCCGCCGCCGAACTCGGCATCACCGCCTCCACCCTCTACCGGTGGCTCAACGACGGATTCGTTCCCGGCGAGCAGATCACCCCCGGGGCGCCCTGGCGCATCCGCCTCACCCAGTCCACCCGGAACCTCATCGCCGATGATGCCCCCGCCGGCTGGGTACCCGTGCAGGTCGCCATGGCGTCCCTCGGCGTCTCCCGGCAGACAGTGTTGCAGCGTGTCAAGCGCGGCGAACTCCGCGCCGCCCACATCCGCGCCGGACGCAGGAAAGGCCTGCGTATCGAGCTACCCGCCCCCCAAGACGGGCTGTTCTAGCCATCCCCAGGCAGTAAAGGAGCAGTGTGATGCCCAATCGACTACGTGAGGGACGTTACTTATCG
>PLDT01000557.1:0-2764 GCA_003136255.1 Actinomycetota bacterium | reverse complement strand
TCGGGATCCTCGACGTCGAACGCGCCCGCCGCCTTGCCGCTGGCGAAGACGTCGCTGATGGCGTTCAGGACCAGCGCATGGGTGGCCCGGTGGCCGGCCGACACGTGGCCGCCGTGGCGGAACAGGACCTCGTGCAGGTCGTCGCGTTCCTGGTAGCTGTCGAAGATCGCCTTGACGCACGCGTCGAGCTTCGCGGGCCAGTCCGCGACTGGGCCGGTGGCGGTGCGGATGCGGTCGGCCAGCTCGGCGGAGAACTGGTCCTGCAGTGCGGTCAGCAGGTCGTCCTTGGAGCGGAAGTACAGGTAGAACAACCCTTTGGAGACCCCGGCGCGGCTGGTGATGTCGTCGAGCGAAGTGGCCGCCACGCCTTTGGCGAGGAACAGTTCCCTGCCTGCTTCAAGCAGGTCGGCACGCCGCTGTTCGGCGGGCTTGGTGCGGGCCATGCGGACGCTCCATCGTTGAGCTGACAATACCGCGATCCTACTGGGTGACCGTCAGTCATTCGATTGACTGACGGTCAGTCATTGGGCTAGCCTGCCTGTTATGAAGCGGATTGCCCAGCTCGGGCGGCACCTGGTCATGGACGTGTCGCCGCTGCGCAGATCCCGCGATCTGCGCTNNTTCCGCTCATCGCCGGGGCCCTGCTGGGCGGCTCGCTGGCCGACGCCGCCGACCGTCGCAAGATCCTGCTTGGCGCCCAGTTGCTGACGCTCCTGTGTAGCGCCGGGCTGGCGGTCAACGCCGACACCGGGCCCGCCTTGTGGCCGCTGTTCGCCCTGCCGGCCATGGCGGCCGGCTTCGCGACGGCAACCGAGTCGGGCCTGTCAGCCATCCTGCCGAACCTGGTCCGTCGGTCCGAGGTGGCCGCCGTCAACGCCATGTTCCAGGCACTGTTCCAGATCGGCCAGGTCGCAGGCCCCGCGGTGGCCGGACTGCTGCTCGCCGGGGCAGGCGTCCGCTTCGTCTACTGGATGGATGTGGCGACCATGGCCGCCGCCATAGTGGCGACCTTCCTGATGGGCCCGCAGGTCCCGCAGGCGGTCGCCGGCCACCGGCCCGGCCTGCGCTCCATCGTGGCCGGCTTCAGCTACCTGCGCGGCCGGCCGGTCATCCAGGGCGCTTACCTGATCGACATCAACGCCACGGTGTTCGGCATGCCGCGCGCCGTGTTCCCCGCGCTGGCACTCACGGTGTTCGGCGGCGGGGCCCGTACACTCGGGTTTCTTTACGCCGCGCCCGCGGCCGGCGCCCTGCTCGGCGCGGTCACCACTGGCTGGATCCCCCGGATTCGGAGGCAGGGCCGCGCGGTCATCGCCGCCGTCCTCGTGTGGGGCGCGGCGATCACCTGCTTCGGCCTGGTGCGCTGGCTGCCCGCCGCACTTGCGCTGCTGGCCGTGGCCGGCTGCGCCGACGTCATCTCGGCGGTGTTCCGCGGCACGATCATCCAGCTCGGCGTGCCTGACGAGCTCCGCGGCCGGATGATGGGCATGCAGATGGCCGCGGTCGCCGGCGCGCCGCGGATCGGGGACGCGGAGTCGGGCGCGGTCGCGGCCGCGTTCACCCCCCTGACCTCGGTGGTCTCCGGTGGCCTGGCCTGCATCGCGGGCGCGCTGATCCTGGCCCGCCTGCTCCCGGCGTTCCGCCGCCAGACGGCACCCGCCACCCAGATAGACAGTTCTGGTCCTTGAACAAGTGGCGACCCGGCCCGAGATATCACTCGCTGGACTGGCCTGTCCGCCGGTGGTAGACCGGGAGACAGGCCGCCAGCCTGGAAGGGAGGTCCCTACCGGTGACCGCCTACCTCCTGCGCCGGCTCGGGACGTCAATCATCGTCCTGATCGGTATCTCCATTTTCATCTTCCTGCTGCTGCACGCGATCTTCCCGTCGCCGGCCAGGGACGTTCTTGGCCTCCGGGCCAACAACGCGCAGATCGCCGCGTGGAACGCCTCGCACGGGTTCTCCCGCCCGGTGATCGAGCAGTACCTGAGCTACGTCAATGGCCTGCTGCACGGCAACCTCGGCTACTCCTACTCCGACAACCAGACCGTGGCCTCCCTGTTCGCCGAGCGGGTGGCCCGCAGCGCCTACCTGTCCGGGACGGCCCTGATACTGGCCGTCCTGATCGCCCTGCCGCTGGGCATCCTCCAGGCCGTGAAGCGTAAGTCGCTTGGTGACAACGTCGCCACCAGCGCGGCGTTCGTCTTGTACGCGATGCCGTCGTTCGCCCTCGGGCTGATCCTCATCCAGGTATTCGCGATCTCGTTCCCGGTGTTCAGCTTCGAGGCNNGCCCAGTTCTCCCGGTACATGCGGTCGTCGTCGATCGACGTGCTGGCCCAGGACTACATCAAGGTGGCCCGGGCCAAGGGCCTGCCCGAACGCCTGGTGCTGACGCGGCACATGGTGCGCAATGCCTCCCTGCCGATGGTGACCCTGATCGGGTTGTCCCTGCCCGGGTTGCTGGCGGGGAACCTGTTCACCGAGTTCCTGTTCAACTTCCAGGGCCTGGGCTTGCTGTTCTTCGAAAGCCTGGGCAAGGCCGACTACCCGGTGCTGCTGGCGTACACGCTCGTCGGCGCGGTCTTCGTGGTCGCGGGCAATCTCATCGCCGATATCGCGCTGACCGTCGCGGACCCGCGAATCCGGCTGGCCTGACCGGGGCGCGTGCACCCCAACTCGGCCGTGGGCGGACCCAACTCCGTGGGTAACTCCGTGGGTTCTTCTACGTGGTGACCGTGAACACCCCTGGTTAGCGTTCGGGTAAC
>PLDT01000486.1:0-8916 GCA_003136255.1 Actinomycetota bacterium | reverse complement strand
CACTGCCCTTACTACGGAATGTTCAAGATTTCGATCGTGCCGCTGTTCTCGTCGGTGACGTATGCCTGGCGCCCGTTGGGCAGCACGGAGATGCTCGTCGGAGCCTTCCCGGTCGGGATCTCGCCGATGACGCTATAGTCCGCGGTGTCGATCACCGTGACCGTGTTGTCCAAGTTATTCACCGTGAAGAGGTAGCGCCCATCTGGCGAGTACGTGATGTCCAGCGGCTCCTTCCCGACCGGGATCTGCTTGATCATCTGGTTGGTCGCGGTGTTGATCAGAAAGACCACGTCACCGCTGTAGCTCGTGACCGCCAGGCGGCTGCCGTCCGGCGAGAGGGCTGCGCTGTGCGGGGTCTCGCCAACATTGATCGTTTTGATGATGCCGTTATTGTGGGCATTTAGGACCGTGACAGTGGCGGACATGTGATCCGTGACGTAAAACAGCCCGTTTTTATTATCGAATACGATCCAGTGCGGGTTTGCCTCGACGGGGATCCTGCCAATCAGCTGTTTGCTCGCCGTGTTGATCACATCGATGACGTTCTCGTCGGGGCCGCTCATCGCCATGTTGTGGTTCGGCACGTAGAGGTACGGCCCGTCCGGGCTTGTCTCCGAAGGGCCCGGTGTATGGTTATCCACCGGCACGGTGGACGTCACGGTGCGGGTAGCGGTGTCGATGAACGCGATGAGATGCACCGTGTTGCTGCCGTTGTAGACGCTGACGTAGGCGGTCCGGCTGTCAGGTGAGAACGAGACGGACTGGGGCGGCCCCTGGGGGATCTTGATGGTCCCGGATACCCGGTCATCGGCCGTGTTGAGCACGTCGATCACGCCTGCACCTGGATTGGCGATGTAGGCGAACTTGCCGTTTGGCGCGACCTGAACGTAGTTGGGGGTTCCCTCGACCTCTATCGGCCCCGCCACCGTGGGAACGGCGACGCTGGCCGCCCCGGCAGTGCCGGTCCTTGTCGCGTCGCCTGCGTTCTGCGTAGCGTCAACGCCGCCTGCGTTCGGCCTAGCGGAAGCCATAAGGACGAGCACGATCGCAACTGCCAGTGCCGCGGCTGCGGCCAGAATCGGCACGCCAAGCCGACGCCACGCAGGCCCGCGCGCCGGCCCGCCTGTCGCCACGCCAGGTGGTAGGCGACCGCCGTCTGCTGGGTCGAGACTTGTGCTCTGCGGCACGTCCTGCGGTGGTCGGGTGTCGCCCCAATCGTCAACGCTGCCCGCGGCCACCGTTTGCGACGGGCGGTAAAGGACGCCCTGTGTGGCGGGTTCGCCTGCTGGCTCCGGTTCGGGACCCGGCGGCTTCGCCGCGCCTGGCCAGGCTGCGGCTACGGTCGCAGCCTGCCACGTTGGAGCCGGTATCTCGGTCCACGTATGTTGCAACTCCGTCATTTGCGGCGTCGGCGCCGGAGCCAGCAAGGCTTCGCGGGCCGCCGCTGCCAGCATGCCAGCGGTCGGAAAGCGGTCCTTCGGGTCTTTGGCCATGCCGCGGGCAATCACGGCGTCCAATGCTGGCGGTACGCCCTCGGCCAGGCTGCTGGCCTGCGGAGGACCGGAGTAGAGCTGGGCATACATAAGCGCGGGCAGATCTTTGCCGCTGAAGGGTGGTGCGCCGGTCAGGCACTCGTGCAGCACACAAGCCAGGGAGTAGACATCGGTCCGCCCGTCAACGTCGTGGCCAGCGAACCGCTCCGGGGCCATGTAGTGCAGCGTTCCGATCGTTGCCCCGGTGATTGTCAGCGATGTTTGCCCGCCGCCGACCGACCGGGCCATACCGAAGTCGACCACATAAACGAAGTCGCTCGAGGTGACCAGGATGTTCGAAGGCTTGATGTCGCGGTGGACGAGGTCGTTAGCGTGCGCGGCATTCAAGGCCTCGGCGACCTGACTGATAAGATAAACTGCCCGCTGCGGCGCGATCCGACCGTCCGTATTGAGTAGCGCGCAGATATCGGCGCCGTCCACCAAGCGCATGTCGATGAAGAGCTGGCCGTCGATCTCGCCGAAGTCATGTATGGGGATGACGTGCGGTTCCTGCAGTTGCGCAGCGACGTTCGATTCACGCTGGAATCGCTTGAGGTACTCCTGGTCACTAGAGAGCGCTTCGGGCAGGAGCTTGAGGGCGACGTACCGGCCACGGTGTGTGTCGTACGCCTTGTAAACTTCCCCCATTCCGCCGGAACCCAGCAGAGAATCGAGGCGAAAGTGTCCGACCTGCTGTGGGGTCATGAGCACCGCCCCCAAAAGTTACTACATCAAGCCTCTGCACCGCAGCCGTTAGAGCATGTTTGGGAATCCGTCTCCTCGCTCGGCAACGGCTAGCATAACACTTTTGTGGAGCGATGCTTGAAACCTGCGAATCTGCCGGGAAGGGAGTGAACGAAGGTGCACCTTCCCGGATGATTGCAGGGTGTCTCGTTAGCGGTTCACGTCGACGGAAGTGGTGTATGGGGTAACCGGTAGTGACGGACTAGTTAACCGTAGTATGGCGTGTCGCCGTGATGCGAGGCGGCCACCTCGCGATCCTTCGAATTGCCTAGTTCGAGACGAAGGAGAGCGAAGTGGCCGTAGGTGACATTGTGCCGGTTCCCGGCGCGCAGTTCGAGGAGACCCTGGCATCGGCGAGCCCGGATGTGCTGCGCGCGATGATCCGGGAGTTCGCCCAGCGGATGATGGACGCGGATGTCGAGGTCGCGTGCAACGCGGGGTACGGGGAGGTCACGCCGGAGCGGGTGAACTCCCGCAACGGGTACCGGCGGCGGGAGTGGGACACCCGGGCCGGGACGATCGAGCTGGCGATCCCCAAGCTGCGGGCCGGGTCGTACTTCCCGGGCTTCCTGGAGCACCGGCGGCGGGCCGAGCGGGCGCTGGCCTCGGTGGTGGCCACCTCGTACCTGCTGGGCGTCTCGACCCGGCGGGTGGAAAAGCTCGCCGCCTCCCTCGGGGTCGTGGGCCTGTCCAAGTCGCAGGTNNCGGCCACCTCGCGATCCTTCGAAGTGGTTGACAGTATGATGCCCTATAGGGAGGATAATTATGGCTGCGTTGAATGACGCGGGCGCCCGAGTAGTGCTGATCGGCACCGGACGGCATTCCGCGGATTCGGAACTTGAGTCGGTGCCTGCTGTCGAGCGCTCGGTGCGGGACCTAGGCGAGGTTCTTGTAGAACGGTGCGGTCTGGCCCGGGAAAGGCTGCGGGTCATTATTGACGCGGCCACCCCGGCGGAAATCGGAACGGCGCTAGCCGAAGAGGCGGAGCAGGCCACGTCGGTACTGCTGGTTTACTACGTCGGTCATGGCTTAGTGGGTCTGGGCGGAGAGTTGTACCTGGCTGCTCAGTCCACCGCCGCCCGCAGACCTGCCCGGCTCGCGTACACCGCCCTTGCGTATCACGCCGTCCGGGGTTCGCTCCTCGATAGCCGTGCCACCTCCGTTGTAGTTGTGCTGGATTGCTGTTATTCGGGGCGTGCGCTTGGCGTTCTGGGGAGCATTCAAGACGAGGCCATCATTATGGCGCGGGTGCACGGCGCCTTCGTGCTGACTTCGGCCGCATCCGACGAGCTGGCCCTGGCACCCGAAGGCGATACCTATACCGCATTCACCGGGGAGTTCCTGAAACTGCTGCGGGATGGCGACCCTGACGGGCCGCCGCAGATGACCCTGCAGAGTATCTACGACTACCTGGTCCGTGTGCTTCCGGCCCGCGGCGGTCCCCGGCCCCGCTGCACAACCAGCGGCTGGGGACGTGAGCTGATCCTCTCGGCTAATCCGGCGTACCAGCCGGCGCGTCCGACTCTGCGTCCGCAACTGCCCTCTAGCGGTAACGTGTGCCCCTATCCGGGCCTCGTAGCATACAAACCGGAACAGGCCCCCTGGTTCTTCGGGCGTGACCGGCTCACCACCGATCTGACCGCGAGACTGGCCGGCCGGCTGGCCGGGGGCGGCCCACTGGTGGTGGTAGCGCCATCGGGGGCCGGGAAATCGTCGCTCTTGCAGGCTGGCCTGATACCAGCCCTTACCCGTGGCGAGCTAACGGCCCGGATCTGGTCACTGGCCCCGCGTGCCGATGAGGCCGGGGCCGCACCCGCTCACCGCGCTTGCCACGCAGATCGCACCTCTGGCCAGCGTCGACTCGGCTGAACTGGCCAGCAATTTTTGGCAAGACCCGGGCTACGGCGCCGAGCGGTTTCGCGATGTCCTGCGCAAGCAGGCCGCCGGCCGCGGCATCGTGGGAGCCCGCGTGATCGTGATCGTCGATCAGTTCGAGGAAGTCTTCACCCTGTGCGCGGACGAGACCGAACGGCGTACCTTTATCGGGCTGCTCGGCGCACTGGCCTCCGGCACACGCGAAGCTGAGCCCGCCGGGCTGGTCGTCATCGGCCTGCGAGCTGACTTCTACGGCCGGTGCGCGGAGTACCCGGAACTGCGCGAGGCCGTGGAGCAAGACCAGGTTCTCGTCGGCCCGATGTCAACGGCCGAACTGCGCGAAGCGATCGAGCGGCCGGCGCAGGAAGTCGGCCTGGAACTCGAACCCGGGCTGGTCGAGCTCCTGCTGCGCGACATCGGGGCCGACGGCGGCCGCGAAGCCGGGGCCGGGGACTATGAGGCGGGTCGGCTCCCGCTGATCGCCTATGCCCTGCGGGAAACCTGGGAGCGGCGATCGGGCAGCACCTTGACGGTCGCGGGCTATGAGAAGACCGGCGGGATCCGTGACGCCATCGCCACCGCCGCGGAGCAGACCTACGAGACGCTGCCCGAGGCCAGCCAGCAGGCGACGCGGCCGTTGTTCCTGCGCCTGGTCAAGATCGGTGAAGGCACACAGGACACCCGCCGCAGCGTCAGTGAGGCCGAACTGCTGAGCCACAGTCCCGTGAGCTCAGATGCGGAGGCGGCCCTCAAGGAGTTCACCCGGGCCCGGCTGCTGACCACAAGCGAGGACAGCGTCCAGATCAGCCACGAGGCCTTGCTGCAGGCCTGGCCTCGGCTCCGGCAGTGGATAAGCAACGACCGGACCGGCAACCTGCTCGGTCAGCAGCTAGAGGATGACGCGACCGCGTGGGAGAGGTCCGGGCACGACAACTCCGCCCTGCTCCGGGGCAGTCGGCTGGACACGGCCCTCAGCTGGGCCCGGGACCGTCCCGGCGACGGCGATGTGAGCCCCCTCGTGGGCAGCTTCCTCCGCGATTCCCGGCGCCAGCAGGCCCGGGCCGGACACATCCGGCGCGCGGCCGTCGCCCTGCTCGCCGTCGCGGCCCTCGTGGCCGCCACGACGGCCTGGTTCGCGGTCAACCGGAGCGGCGCTGCGGAGGCCAGCAGCCGCGAGGCCATCCTCAACCAGGTCACTGCGGAAGCTGACCAGGCCGCCAGCACGGACTCGTCCCTGGCCGCCGAGCTGAATGTTCTCGCTTACCAGATGAAGCCGTCCAGCACCACCTACACCAAGCTGATCAGCGCCCAGGACACACCGCTCGCATCCGTTCTGCCGGTCTCCTCGGGCACCCCGGACAGCATCGCGTTCAGCCCTAAAGGTAACCTGCTGGCCGCCGCGACCGGCGCTGGTGTCCAGCTCTGGAGCTTCAGCCCCTCGGCGGTACCCCGGTCGCTCGGGTCCCCGCTACCGGTCGGCCCGGGCACGGCAGACAGCATCGCGTTCAGCCCTAAAGGTGACCTGCTGGCCGCCGCGACCAGTATCGGTGTCCAGCTCTGGACGATCAGTTCTTCGGCAGCCCCCCGGCCCCGTCCCCTGCCTCCCGTCGCCTCGGGCTCGGCGGACAGCATCGCGTTCGGCCCTGACGGCGACATCCTCGCAGTCGCGACCGGCGCCGGTGTCCAGCTCTGGAACCTCAGCATCCCCTCCGTTCCCGGACTCATTGGCACCCTGCCGACGAGCGCGGCTGGCGCCGTCAACAGCGTTGCCTTCAGCCCCGATGGCCGCACTCTCGCCGTCGGCGCCCTCAGCCTCCAGCTCTGGAACGTAGCCAATCCCGTGGCCCCCCGGGTCAGCGCCACGATCGCGCCGCTGGATTACTATTCCGGGCACCTGTCCCCGTTCCTGTCCGTCGCCTTCAGTCCCAACGGACGTCTGCTCGCGGCTGGCGCCGCCGACGCCGCGATTCACCTGTGGGGGGTCGCGGACCCCGCCCGGCCGGTATCCCTCGGGTACGCACGGCCTGACACCGAAAGCGTCACCTCGGTGGCCTTCAGCCCCAACGGCGACTCGCTGGCCACCGGCAGCGCCGATGACATGGCCTGGGTGTACAACGTCACCGGTGCCGACGCCTACAGCTGGTTTAACCTCTACCCAGTGCTGACCGGGCACACCGGCGCAATCCTCGCCGTGGCCATGAGCCCGGACGGAAGCACCCTGGCGACCGCGGGCGCCGACCATACGATCCGGCTGTGGCATCTCCCGCGCACCGTTCTGTTCGCTCAATCCGGCTTCGTTGACGGCCTGGCCCTCAGCCCGAGCCGTGACATCCTCGCCAGCGGAGGCTATGGCGACACGATGACGCTGTGGAATGTGGCGAACCCGGCCGCCCCCACGGACCTTTCCGGCGCAGTAGCAGCGTCAGGAATGGTCAACTCCATCAGCTTCCGGCCCGATGGCCGGCTACTCGCCGCCGCGGAACATAACGTCGTCCAGCTGTGGCAGGTCTCCGATCCCAGGCACCCGGTACGGATCGGCCTGCCGCTGCCCGGCTTCGGGCCAAACACCTCTGCGTTCTACGTCACGTCCGTGGCGTTCAGCCCCGATGGCCGCACGTTGGCGGTGGGAAGCTTCGACCACACGGTCCAGCTCTGGGACGTCGCCGATCCCGCCCACCCCGTGGCCGTCGGCCCGCCACTGCCTGGTGTTCCGGCCCAGGGCGTCGAGTCAGTATCCTTCACCCCCAACGGCCGCACGCTTGCTGTTGGGGGTGACGACGGCAAGATCCGGCTGTGGGATGTTGCCGATCCCTCCCGTCCCGTGCCACTCGGCTCACTGCTAACAGGAAATGTCGGCAGCATTGACGCGGTGGCCTTCAACCCCGACGGGCAAACCCTGGCCATCGGCGACGCCGCGGGCTCCATAGAGCTTTGGGATGTCAAGGATCCCGCCCGGGCCAGCCTGCTCGGACAGCCGCTGACGGGTCAGACCTCGGACATCTACTCGCTGGCGTTCAGTCCGGACGGGCACACGCTGGCCAGCGGAAGCCTGGATCACTCGATCCGGCTCTAGGATGTCGCCAACCCCAGTCGCGCGCAAGAGATCGGCGGTCCCCTAACCGGGGACACGGGGGTATCAACTCCCTCGTTTTCGCCTCCGGGGGCCACGTCCTCATCGCTGGTGACGGCTCTTACGCGGTAAGACTCTGGAACCTCGATGCCGTCACCGCCATCCAGCGCATTTGTGCCACTACGGCTAATGTCCTCACGCCTGCGCAGTGGCATCAGTACGTGTCGGAACTTTCCTACAACCCGCCATGCGGCACCAGCCAATGAGCAGAACCCCGCGACCGGGAAGGTGCGCGCACGATGTCGGCTGATCTCACTATCACCCTCACCATTACCGATGGCAGCCTCGACGAACTGCGTGCCCTGCGCACGTGGCTGACACAGGAAGAACAGCTCCGCGGCCGGGTAATCCTCACCCAGGACGGACCGCCGGGATCAGGCACGCTCGGCATGGCAATGGAAGCCCTTTCGGTCAGTATTGAATCCGGCGGTGCGGTCACCGTGCTCGTCGCCGGGATAATGTCGTGGATCCGCCAGCGCTACGGCCAGCGTCATCGCACGAGCACGACCGTCATCAAACTCCGCCGCGCTGACGGAGCCATGGTGGAGATCTCCGCCGCCACCGCCGGAACATGGTCAAGCGCCGAAATCGCGGCCCAGATCCGCCAGCTCGTCGGGGATCTCGATCCCGGCAACCAGGCGTCTACAGTGGGGCAACCAGGTGGTCCCATCCTGGTGGCAGAAAACCCCTCGGGGGGGTCCCATGATTCTGGCAAGCGACACCGACCTCGTGACGCCGGAATGGTTGATCTGGGTGCCGACCGCGATCCCAGTACGCGCTAAGTCATCAGCAAAGAATCAACGTTACACGGGTGAGCGAAGAACAATTGTCCCCGTTCCGCATGCCACGAGCAGCAGGCACGCCACGCGCCGTCACTCGTTACGGCCCTCCAGCACGCGGCAAGTCCCGAGGAAGAACGCACACAAGTTGTTTTCCCAGCTCAACGGCTATATTTGCGAATGCGGAAACTGCCCACTATATCGTCACCATCACCGCTGTACGCAGAGCCATGGATGGAAGCTCGAACAACCTAGCCCAGGCGTCCTGATCTGGCGGACACCTCCAGCCCGGTCGTATACGCCTACGCCTGCCGTTTTGCCCGGCCTAGCCGTCGCACCCGCTGTGGTCGTTCGCGCTCACGCTGAGACCGCGCGGTCGCGCTACCATCGAATTACGCTTTGGCGTGTATCGCAGCGCGGGAGGTGCCAAATGAGGCCCGAACCGGGAGAGGGCGGGGCGGCCTTCCCCGTGGGCGGAGGCCGCCTCCGGGCCTCGCACACCGACCGCGAGCAGGTGCTCGACACGCTCAAGGACGCGTTCGTGCAGGGTCGCCTGACCAAAGACGAGTTCGATTCACGGGTCGCCCATACGCTCGCCTCCCGAACGCACGGCGACCTTGCTGCCCTCACCGCCGATCTTCCCCCTGGGTCACCCACAGTTCAGCCGGCCCGCAAACCCGTCCGGGCCGAGCCGGAGAATACCCCGATCAAGAGAGGCGCCCGCCTGATTGCCGCGACTACCGTTCTGGCGGGGGGCCTATGGGCGGGCGCGTTGCTCAGCCAAACGGATAGCCTGGCCGTCGCCGCACTGGTGTGGACCTTTACCGTTGTCTGGTTGGGGATCGTGCTCTTGGCC
>PLDT01000047.1:0-7441 GCA_003136255.1 Actinomycetota bacterium | reverse complement strand
GCACCGCCCTCCGCCGCCCCCGCGGCACCGGTCGGCCCGCCTGAGCCGGTCGTGCCTCCGGAGTGGCCGCCCCCCGCCGCTGCCTTCGCGCCCACGGTCGTTTCGCCACCCCCTGGAGCCGTCGTACCCGCCGCTTCCGAGCGCGCCACTCCCGAGCCCGCCACTCCCGAGCCCACCCCGCCCAGCAAAAACCGGCCGCCGTTCCAGGCCGACATGCCGACCGTGCGCCTGGAAACCGCCACGCTCGCCGCCCAGGACCACCCGGCCCCCGACGACGAGCCGCCCGCCCAGGCCGACGAGCAAGAGCCGCCCGCCGACCACCAGCCGCCCGCCGAAGATCAGCACGAGCCCGAAGATCAGCACGAGCACGAAGACCAGCACGAGCACGAAGACCAGCCGCAGGACAATCCGCCTGCCGAGCAAACCCAGCAGCTCTCCGTCGCCGCGAGCCCCGCCACCGAATCGGCTCCGCCGACACCGGACCCGGCCCCGTCATCCTCCGGCACTCCAGACAGCGATGCCCCCGCCTCCGATGCCCTCGCTTCCGATGCCCCAGACTCCGATGCCTCCGCTTCCGAGGCCCCAGACTCCGATGCCCCCGAACCCCCGTCCGCCGACCTCGACCTCGAGCGCGAGGTAACCGTGGTCCCAGGCGTCCCGCGGTATCACAACCCGCAATGCCTGCTGATCCGCTTCATGGGCGAGGACGACCTGGACAAGATGACGCTGGCCGCGGCCCGGCAGGTGGGCTGCACACCGTGCCGCGCCTGCCTGCCCGACACGCCGGGAGCGGAGCCGGAGTTAAGCCCGGCCGAGCCAGAACGTCAGGCCGAGATCGCCCTCGACGTGCTCCCACGTCGCCTGGGCCTGCGCACCAGGCGCCTCGGCGGAAGCCGTACCCGCCGGGCTCGTACCCGGCCCGGCCTCGACCGCGAACACCTCGACCGCGAGCACCTCGCCGGCGATCAGCCGCGCGTGCTCGGTCAGGGCCGCGACCACATCCGGGTCCTCTGACCACCAGCGCAGCCAGATCCGGTCGGTGACCTCCAGGCCATCGTTCTTGCGCGCCTCCTGGACCCGCCTGACGACCTCGCGCGCCAGGCCCTCCCGGCGCAGTTCGGGGCTTACCGTGGTGTCGATCGCCACCGTCTCCCCGGCGTCGGTGGCCACCGCCCAGCCTTCCCGCGGCGTCTGCGTCACGATCACGTCGTCCGCGCCGACCACCACCGGACCGACGGACTCTACCGACCCCGCGGACTCAACCGGCCCCGCCGACGCCACCGTGACGGTGCCTCCCGCCAGGACCGCGCGCGCGATATCGCCCGCCGGGGCCGCGCTGATCGCGGCCGCCACGGCCGGCGTCCGCGCCCCGAACCGGCGCCCGAGCGCGCGGAAGTTCGGCTTCACCGTGTAGTCGACCAGTTCTCCGCCCAGCACCTCGAGCGAACCGACGTTCAATTCCGCCGCGATCTGCGCTCGCAGCTCGGAAGGCAGTGCCTCGAAGCCGGCCGCCCCGATCAGCGCCCGGCGCAGCGGCTGCCGGGTCCGGACCGAAGCCCCCGAACGCGCCGAACGCCCCAGTTCAACCAGCCGTCGCACCAGTGCCATCTGCTCCGACCGCACCGGATCGATCAACGCAGGGTCAGCCAACGGCCATGAGGCCAGGTGCACCGACTCCGGCGCGCCGACCTGCCGCAGCACGCCCCATACGTAATCGGTCACGAACGGCGTGACCGGCGCCATCAGCAGCGTCAGCGTGGTCACGCACTCATACAGCGTGGCGAACGCCGAAGCCCCGTCGACCGAAGCAGGCCCGTCCCAGAACCGCCGCCGCGACCGGCGCACGTACCAGTTCGACAGGTCGTCGATGAACGCCGCGAGCCGCCGCCCCGCGGTCGCCGTGTCGAATCCCTCCAAAAACGCGGTGACGTCCCGGACCACCGCGTGCAGTTCGCTCAGCACCCACCGGTCCAGCAGCGGCCGGTCGGCCACGGCCGGCGCGGAAGCCAGGCGCTCAGTCGTCCAGCCGCCCGCGTTCGCGTACAGGACCAGGAACGAGGCCGTGTTCCAGTAGGTGAGCAGCACCTTCCTGACGATCTCGTTGAGCACGTCGTGGCCCACCCGGCGGTCACTCCACGGCGACCCAGAAACGGCGAAGAACCACCGCAACGCGTCCGCGCCGTGCTGCTCCATGAGCGGGATCGGCTCGAGCACGTTGCCCAGGTGCTTGCTCATCTTGACGCCCCGCTCGTCCAGGATGAGCCCCAGGCACACCACGTTCTCGTACGCCGAACGCCCGAACACCAGCGTCCCCACCGCCATCAGCGAGTAGAACCAGCCCCGGGTCTGGTCGAGCGCCTCGCAGATGAACTGCGCCGGATACGCGCCGGTGAACTCGTCGAAGTTCCGCAGCGGCGCGCCGTGCTGGGCGAACGGCATGGCGCCTGAGTCGTACCAGACGTCGCCCACCTCGGGCACCCGCCGCGCGCGCTCCTCGCACACCGGGCAGGCGAACGTGATCTCGTCCACGAACGGCCGGTGCGGATCCAGCCCGGTCAGGTCCCGGCCTGCCAGCGTGGACAGCTCGGACAGCGAGCCCACGCAGGTCACGTGCTCGTCCGGGCACACCCACAGCGGCAGCGGCGTACCCCAGTACCGGGTCCGCGACAGCGCCCAGTCCACGTTGTTGCGCAGCCACTCGCCGTACCGGCCTTCCTTGACCGTGGCCGGGTACCAGTTCGTCCGTTCGTTCTGCTCGAGCAGCTTGTCCTTGATCTCGGTGGTCCGGATGTACCACGAGGGCACCGCGTAGTACAGCAGCAGCGTGCCGCACCGCCAGCAGTGCGGGTAGCTGTGCTCGTGCCGGTGCGAGGCGAACAGCAGCCCGCGATCGCCCAGGTCCTCGGTCAGCCGCTGGTCGGCGTCCTTGAAGAACAGCCCGCCCACTAGCGGCAGGCCGTCCTCGAAGTGCCCGTCCGGCTTGACCGGATTGACCACCGGCAGGCCGTACGCGCGCGACGCCTCCATGTCGTCGGCCCCGAACGCCGGCGCGATGTGGACCAGCCCGGTGCCATCTTCCGTCGTCACGAATGACCCTGGAATCACGACATGAGCATCAGGAATCTTTATGATGCCGAACGGCCGTTGGTAACTCGCGCCCACAATCGCTCGTCCGGGAAACCGGGCGATGACCCTCCAGTCGTGGTCGAGCACCCGGTCGGCCAGGTCCTCGGCGACCACCACCCGCCCGCCGCCACCGGCGGCACGGCCAGCACTGCGGTCCGGGGACCTCTCAGCCACTACGTAGGTCGCGTCCGGGTGGACCGCCACCGCGGTGTTGGAGACCAGCGTCCACGGCGTGGTCGTCCATACCAGCAGGTCGGCGCCTTCGAGTTCGGCCGGCGTCTTCGGGTCCCCGTCGGGCACGGAGAGCAGCGGGAACCTGACCGTGATGGCCGGGTCGGTGACGGTCTGGTAGACGTCTTCCTGGCCCATCTCGTGGTCGGACAGCGGGGTGCCGCAACGCGGGCAGTAGGGGCTGATCCGGAAGTCGCGGACCAGCAGGCCCTGCTCGTAGATGGTCTTGAGCGACCACCAGACCGACTCGATGTAGCTCGGGTCCATGGTCCGGTAGGCATGCTCGGTGTCGGCCCAGTAGCCCATCCGGGTGGACATCTCCAGCCACGCCCCGACGTACCGGAGCACGGACTCGCGGCAGCGCGCGTTGAACTGGGCCACCCCGTAGGCCTCGATGTCCCGCTTGCCGGTCAGCCCGAGTTCTTTTTCCACCGCCACCTCGACCGGCAGCCCGTGGCAGTCCCACCCGGCCTGGCGCGGGACGTGAAAGCCCTGCATGGTCTTGAACCTGGGGAACAGGTCCTTGAAGGTCCGCGCCTCGACGTGGTGCACGCCCGGCAGCCCGTTGGCCGTCGGCGGCCCCTCGTAGAAGACCCAGGCCGGCCCGCCCGCCGTCTGCTTCAGCGACCGCTCGAAGGTACCCGCGTCCCGCCAGCGGGCGAGTACCTCGTGCTCAAGCGCGGGCAGGTCGACCTGCGCGGGGAGCGGCTCGAATCCACGCATCGGCACAGCGTAGTTCACCCAGCTAATCCGGCATAACCTGGGCTCGCGCTGCGTTGGCCTCGCGTAGCACCGCGAATTATCCTCCGGTGATCACTTTCACTTTGTACGAACGGGAGGCCGCCCATGCCCGCTGCGCAGCGGTCTTTTAACGCCGAAGGCTCGGGGGGGTTCGGGGGGGTCGTCCCCCCCGGAGCCGACGCCGCCGAAGGCTCGGGGGGGCTCGGGCCCGCCGCCGCAGGCGGCCAGGCCGGCAGGGTCGTCCCCCCCGGAGCCGACGCCGACGCCGCCGATCTGCCGGTGCGTCCCGGCGAGGACCCCTGGACCGACGCCGAACTCAAGGAGGTCCGGGCCGAGCTGGAATCCGAGGCCGTCACCCTGCACGCCGACCTGGCCAAGGCCGCGTCGGACATCGCCGAGCGTCTCACCGACGCCGTGCACGACGCTGGCGACGACCAGGCCGACGCCGGCACCAAGGCCTTCGAGCGCGAGCAAGATCTCGCCCTCGCCCAGAACGCCCGGGACCTGCTCGATCAGGGCGAGCGCGCGCTGGCCCGCATCGATGCGGGAACATATGGAGTATGCGAATCCTGCGGCAAGCCGATCGGGAAGGCGCGGCTGCTCGCGTTCCCCCGGGCGACCCTGTGCGTGGAGTGCAAGCAGCGCGAGGAACGCCGCTGAACGCTCAGGATCCCTCAGCCGCGGAGTCAGTCGTGGACTCGCCCGTGGACTCGGCCGCGGGCCAGCTCAGGCGCCCGCGCCGGGTCGCCCTCCTGCTCGGGGTGGCCGCGTTCGTCATCGCCGCCGACGTCATCTCCAAGGGCATCGTGGTCGCGCGGATGGCGAACCACCCGCCGATCCGCCTGCTTGGTGGTTTTCTCACCATCACGCTCATCCGCAACGGGGGTGCCGCGTTCAGCATCGGCACCTCGATGACCATCGTGTTCACCGCCATCGCGGTCGGCGTGATCGCCTACATCCTGCGCACCGCGCGCAACCTGCACAGCATCGGCTGGGCCATCGCGCTGGGCCTGCTGCTCGGCGGAGCCACCGGCAACCTGCTGGACCGGATCTTCCGCGCTCCCGGCGCCTTCCAGGGCCACGTCGTCGATTGGATCCAGCTGCCGCACTGGCCGGTCTTCAACCTGGCCGACTCCTCCATCGTCTGCGCCGGCGTCCTGGTTGTCCTGCTCGCCCTACGCGGCATCCGCCTCGACGGCACCCGGGCGCCAGGCTACCGAGCGGGCGACTCCCCCCACCCGGTTGAGTCCCCCCACCTGGATAAGTCTCCCTACCCGAGTGAATCCCCCTACCCGGATAAGCCCCCCGGCCCGGATGCCTCAGAGCCGGATTATCCGAAACCGGACTATCCAGAATCGCGGTCAAAGGCCGCGCCGTCCCCGTGACGGCTCCGGGCGAGCGCATGCTCGCGGTTCCTGAGGGCCTGGACGGAGAACGGCTCGACGCCGCGCTGGCCAGGATGTTCGGGCTGTCCCGGTCCAAGGCCGCGGAATTGATCGGCGACGGCCTGGTGCTCCTCGACGGTCGGCTCGCCGCCAAGTCGGACCGGGTGCTGGCCGGCGAGCCGCTGCAGGTCACGTTGCCAGCGCCGCGTCCGGCCGAACCGCCGCGGGCGGTGGAGGGCCTGACCGTCCTGTACGAGGACGACGACATCATCGTGGTGGACAAGCCGCGCGGCGTGGCCGCACACCCGACGCCCGGCTGGACCGGGCCCACCGTGATCGGCGGCCTGCAGGCTGCCGGGCACACCGTGGCGACCAGCGGCGCCGCTGAACGCCAGGGCATCGTGCACCGCCTGGACGCGAACACCACGGGCGTAATGGTCGTAGCCAAGAGCGAGCACGCCTACAGCGCGCTGAAGCGAGCCTTCCGCGAGCGCACCGTGAACAAGCAGTATCACGCCCTCGTGCAAGGCCACCCCGATCCGCTGCGCGGCACGGTCGACGCGCCGATCGGCAGGCACCCGTCGGGCGACGGCCGGTTCGCCGTGGTCGGCGACGGGCGGCCGAGCGTGACCCACTACGACACGCTAGAGGCGTTCCGCGCCGCCAGCCTCGTCTCGGTCGACCTGGAAACCGGCCGTACCCACCAGATCCGGGTACATATGGCCGCCATCAGGCACCCGTGCGTCGGCGACCTGCTCTACGGCGGCGACCCGGTGCTGGCCGCCCATCTGGGCCTGACCCGCCAGTGGCTGCACGCGGTCAGCCTCACCTTCGCCCACCCCGCCGACGGCGTCGAGGTCTCCTTCACCAGCGCCTACCCGTCCGACCTGGCCCACGCCCTGGACGTTCTCCGCGCCGAGAGCTAACCAGGCAGAATGACAGCCGTGGAGATCACTGAGCACATCGACGCGCTGCACCGCCAGGGTGACCTGCTCGCCCTCGCCGCCGAACGGGCCGGCCTGGACGCATCCGTCCCTCCGTGCCCGCCCTGGCAGGTCAAAGACCTGCTCCGGCACACCGGGTACGTCCACCGCTGGGCCGCCAGGCACATCAACGAGTGCCCGGACACCGTACTTGACGGTCCGCCAGAGGCCGACATCCTGCGCGGCGAGGCGACCGACCCGGACCTGCTCGCCTGGTTCCGCGCGGGCCATGCCGCCTTGGTCGAGACGCTGAGCACCGCCGACCCCGGCCTGGTGTGCGCGACGTTCATGGACGCTCCCTCCTCGCTCGCGTTCTGGGCCCGCCGCCAGGCCCACGAGACCGCGATCCACCGAGCCGACGCGGACAGCGCCACCGGTGTCCGGCCCGAGTACGATCCCGACTTCGCCGCCGACGGAATCGACGAGCTCATCACCGGCTTCGGCCAGCGGCGCAAATACCGCCCGTCGCCCGATCACGACGGCGGCATGCGGGTGCGGACCACCGACACCGGCCACGCCTGGCACGTGGCCACCCAAGACGGCCGCCCCCAGGCCCGACGCGAGCCCCCCGGCTCAGATCCGGTCGGCCCGGCCGCCTGTACCGTGGTCGGCCCGGCGTCCGGGGTGTACCTGTTGCTGTGGAATCGCAGCGACGCCGCTCAGGCGGGCGTCACGATCTCCGGCGACACCCACTTCCTCGACCTGTGGCAGTCCAGCGTCCGCGTCCGCTGGGACTGACCACGAGGGGCGGCCTATCCCGGCAAAAGGCGCAATCCGGGCCGCCCGGGCCGGCATCTGGATTACCGCGAACAGTTAGCTCTTTGGCCTAAGCGGAGGTCCGGGCAGCCGCGGTGCCGCATGCCGGGTCCGGAAGTGTCCGCCTCGGCCGTCGGCTGATCATTGAGGCCGCGCTGCCGCTGACAGCGGTCGCTCCGTCCGCCCGGCGTCAAGATCCGGGAGGATTTGGGCTTGCGG
>PLDT01000589.1:0-3796 GCA_003136255.1 Actinomycetota bacterium | reverse complement strand
GCAGCCTTCGAGTTCATCACCGGGCCACTGCGGGACAATCCCTACCGAGCCGGAGCAGCGCTCGACCCGCCGCTTGTTAGACGGCGCTCAGGATGCTGATGACGGAGGCGGGATGGCGGCATCGGGGATGCTGATGGCGGCACAGGGGGCGGGCGGCTGGCGGGTCTTTCGTCGGCGGCGGCGCCTTGCCGACGGGACGGGGTGTTCGGGTTGCTGTGCGGGGCGAGTGCCGGCACGGTGAGGAGTGTCGGATGTGGCGCGGCCTCTCCCCGTTGTCTTTGGCGAAGCCCTCGGGGAGAGGCCGCTGAGTGACGCGCGGAGGCGTCGTGCTCACGGTAAATGGTGATGGGGGCATGGTCGAGCGGCAGCTGGCAGATGGGGAGCTGGACTGCCCTGGGTGCGGCGGGGGGCTGGGCGGGTGGGGTCGTGCCCGGCCGCGGCGGGTGCGGGTGGCGGAAGGGCCCGATGCGGTTGTGGTCCCGCGCCGGTCACGGTGCCGGGAGTGCGGGGCGACGCATGTGCTGCTGCCCGCCTGGTGTCTGTCGCGGCGAGCTGATGAGGGCGCGGTGATCGGGGCGGCGCTGCAGGCGGCAGCGGCAGGGGGCGGGCACCGCACGATCGCGGAATGCCTGGGCCGCCCGGCATCGACGGTGCGGGGGTGGCTGCGCCGGTTCGCGGCCCGGGCGGAGGCAGTGCGCGTGTTCTTCACGGTGCTGCTGGCCCGGACCAGCCCTGATCCGGTGATGCCGGCTGCGGCGTCCGGCCCGGTAGCCGCGGCGGTGTCGGCGATCGCGGGCGCGGCGGCGGCGGTGGCGCAGCGCTGGCCCCAGGTCGGCATGGTGCCGGTGTGGGCGGCGGCGTCGGCGGCCAGCGGCGGCCTGCTGCTGGCGCCGGGCTGGCCGGCGGCGGGCCGCAACGCGACCTGACCCGTTACCCCCCGCTGGGGCGGCGCGAGATGGTGCCGGTCATTGACCCCTTTGACCGGAGGAGGTGCCCGCATGGGCATGAGCAAGGAGGAAGAGCAGCAGCAGGCGCGGCTGGAGCAGGCCCGGGCGATCGGGCTGTTCCGGTACATGCTGATCCGGGAGGCCGCCGACCCGGTGCTGTCGACGCGGCAGCGAGGGAAGCTGGTGCGGGCCATCGCCGCGCGCGAGCACTCGGACCCGTCGGGGCGGCCGGTCCGGCTGACCCGGTGGACGCTGGACCGCTGGATCCGGGCGTGGCAGCAGGGCGGGTTCGACGCGCTGGTCCCGTCCCCGCGGCAGCGCCAGCCGCGGACACCGCCGGAGGTGATGGAGCTGGCGGCGGCGCTGAAGAAGGAGAACCCGGCCAGGACCGCGGTGCAGGTGCAGCGGATCCTGCGGGCGCAGGCCGGGTGGGCGCCGGATGAGACGACGATCCAGCGGATGTTCCGCCGGACCGGGCTGACCGCGCTGACCCCGGCCGCGGACGCGCCCGCCTTCGGCCGGTTCGAGGCATCGCGGCCGAACGAGATCTGGACCGGAGACGCGCTCCACGCGATCCGGGTCAGCGGCCGGAAGACCTACCTTTTCGCTTTTCTGGACGATCACTCCCGCGCGGTGATGGCCGCCCGGTTCGGGTTCGCCGAGGACACCATCCGGCTGGCCGCCGCGCTGCGCCCGGCCCTGGCATCCAGGGGCGTCCCGGAGCACGCCTACGTCGATAACGGATCGGCGTTCGTGGACGCGTGGCTGCTGCGCGCCTGCGCCAAGCTGGGCATCAAGCTGGTCCACAGTCAGCCCGGAAGGCCNNCCAGAAGGGAGGGGGAAAATAGAAAGGTTCTTCAGGACCGTGCGGGATCAGTTCCTGGTCGAGCTGACCGAGGAGCGCGCCTCCCGGATCCAGGACCTGGCCGAGCTGAACAAGCTGTTCACCGCCTGGACCGAGACGGTCTACCACGTCCGGGAGCATTCGGAGACCGGGCAGCCGCCGCTGGCCCGCTGGGAAGCCGGCGGCCCGTTCCCGCTCCCCGCCGGCGCGGACCTGGCCGAGGCGTTCCGCTGGTCCGAATGGCGGACCGTCTCCAAGACGGCCCTGGTTTCCCTGCACGGAAACCAGTACCAGGTCGACCCGGCGCTGGCCCGCAGGCGCGTGGAGCTCGTCTTCGACCCATTCGACCTGACCGTCCTGTTCGTCCGGCGCAACGGAAAGGACGCCGGGACCGCGACCCCGCACCACATCACCCGGCACTCCCACCCCAAGGCCCGCCCGGAAGACCCCGGCAGCGGCGACGACGCCCCCCGCGCCACCGGCATCGACTACATCGCCCTGATCGGCGAGCAGCACGACCGGCAAACAGCGCGCCCGGTCAACTACAGGGCCCTCATGCCCGCTGCCGGTCACGGCGGCGCGCCCGCGCGCGAGCAGGAACAGCAGGGGCGGGACGGGCACGGAGCAGGCCAGGAGGACGGCCGTGGATGACTTCCGGCAGCTCATCGACCTGGACCAGGCCACCAGCCACGACACCATCACCTTGGCCCGCACCGCCGCCGAGGCGATCCGCGGCCTGAACTGGCTCACCGGCCGCGAGGCCGGACTGGCCCAGCCGTCCGCGGCCTACGACGTCATCGGTGCCCTGGCCCTGGCAGCCTCCCGCCTCGGGCAGGCATTCACCCAGATCACCCGCTGGCTCGACCAGGCACTGGCAGCCGGACGGCTCGGCCACGACCACGGCGAGGACCCCGCCGGCGCCATCGACGCCGCCGGGATCTTCCTCGGCGACGCCTCGATGTCAGCCGCCGCCCTGGCCCAGGACCTGAACCAGGCCCAGCAGCAGCTCGCCCTCATCAACGGCCGCCCCCGCACCCACGACAACAAGGAACAATCATGATCGACAAGCTCCAGGCCCACTACGGGTTCACCCGCATGCCGTTCGGCCGGGACCTGGCCCCCGGCATGCTGCACCGGCACGCCGCCCACAACGAGGCCTGCGCCCGGATCACCTGGTGCATCGCCGAACGCGCGATCGGAGTAGTAACAGGTGAAGTCGGGGCAGGCAAGACTGTCTCGGTCCGCACCGTCCTGGCCGGCCTGGATGCCTCCCGGCACACCATCATCTACCTGCCCAACCCGATGATCGGCATCCGGGGGCTGCACGAGATGATCGTCGCGACCTTCGGCGGCCAGCCCGACCGCAGCTACTCCCGGCTCACTGCCCAGGCCAGCGCCATGCTCGCCGCCGAGCGCGACGAGCGCGGTAAAACCCCCGTCCTGGTCATCGACGAGGCCCATCTGCTGCGGTATGAGCAGCTTGAGACGATAAGGATGCTGACCAACCACAACCTCGACGCCGACTCCCCGCTCGCCTGCCTGCTCATCGGCCAGCCCACCCTGCGGCGCACCATGAAGCTCGCCGTGCTCGCCGCCCTGGAGCAGCGCACCGCCCTGAGATACGCGATGCCCCCCATGACCGGCCAGGAAACCAGCAGCTACATCAGCCACCACCTCAAGCTCGCGGGCCGGTCGGACCCCCTTTTCAGCGATGACGCAGCCACCTTGATCCACACCACCTCCCGCGGCTACCCCCGCGCGGTCAACAACCTCGCCATCCAGGCCCTGGTCGCCACCTACGCCGCCGGCAAATCCATCGTCGACGAGCAAGCCGCCCGCGCAGCCGTCACCGAAGTCACCGACACCTGACCGGCACCTTGCCCACGGCCACCGGTGCCATCACCATCAAGGCCCCGCAGCAACCCGGCTGCGGGGCCTTAAAACGCCGCCCACATCGGCATCGCGAACGCCTCCTATGTCGGCATCTTCAGCGCCGCGCAACACC
>PLDT01000503.1:806-5933 GCA_003136255.1 Actinomycetota bacterium | reverse complement strand
GCATCGGCAGGGCCTGCACGGCGGCGAACCCGGCCTGGCGGGCGGCCGGCGCGAACCGCGGCCACCGCGCCGCCTCGGCCGCCAGGTCCGCGGCGGCGACGGGCCGACCCGACCGGAAGCAGTCCAGGCACGGCCCCTGATCGCTTTGCAGCTGGAACAGCTCGAGCAGCCGGGCGGCCTCGCTGGAGGCAGCCACCACGCGCAGCTCACCGCGCGGGTCAGCCAGCAGCAACCCGGCGGCGGAGACGTCAAGCAGCTGCGCGCTGCGGTCGGTCAGGACGTGCAGGAAGTCGATCACGTCGAAGCCGACCACCAGCGTGTCAGTCAGCTCGACGAACGTCGCGGACAGTAGTTCTCCGTCCATTACTGCTCACCTCTCAGCAACCGGCAGCACGACCGGCCTGCGGGCATCAGCATGCGCGCTCTCACGCCTGGCCTTCCTCGAGCGGATCTGGGTCAGGACGCAGCCGCAGCCGCCGCGCAACGATGTCGCGGGCCAGATCGGACAGCCTCTGGTCATGAGCATACGCGTAGCCGCGCAGCCGGAGAAATGCTTCCGCGATGCCGACGCCGAGCTGCTCGGTGAGCATGCCGGTCGCCTGATCGATCTCGGCGCGGTGCACGGCCAGGCCCGCGGGCTGGCCGCCCGGGCCGGACCCCGGCGCGGCCTCGCCCGCCGCCTGGTTCTGAGCGTCGAGCAGCAGCAGGGTCGCGGTATCGGCGAAGACCAGCGCATCACCCAGCTCGGGACCGCTCAGCGGACCGGGCCGGTCCCGGTACAAGCCCATCACTCCGGCCCGGATCGCCCCGACCTGCAGCGGGAACACGAAGACCGCCGCGGCCCCGGCCTGGCCGGCCGCCGGGGCGAACACCGGCCAGCGTCGGGCAGATTCCGAATCGCCCAGATCCGAGGCCAGCACCGGCCCGCCGCGGGCCCAGGCATCCGGGCCCGGGCCCTCCCCCAACGTCAGCTGCAACTCGGCGAGCAGCTCGCTGACCTCATCAGTCACCCACATCACGTGACCCGCCTCCGCTCCCCTCGCCGCGATCAGCCAGGCACCAGTGACCTCCACCGCGGCGACGGCAGCCGCGCACGCATCCGCCGCCGACACCCGCCCGCCGCGGCGGGCCGCCTCCCCTGCCACCAGGCCCCAGACCCGGCCCGGCCGACTTCCCGTCACTCCCGCAGCCCCCGCCCGCGTCCAGTCACACCCAAGACCCGGCCCAGATCATACCTAGCCGGGCACTCAGATCCACGCTGAACATACGGTTGTATCTCCCAAGGAGCACCATTTCACGCAGGGGTCACGCGCCACGTGCCGCAGCCGGCACGTCCCGCGCCCCGGCGGCGGCCGGACCGGCGAGTGCCGGGCCAGGCGGCGGGCGCCCGGCCGGGTAACCATGGCGGCACGGAGCTGCTGCGGCACCGCCGGCGACCGTGGCTGGGCCGCTCTCATGGCGTTCGCGGCCTCTTCCACGCTGGGATACACCGAGAAGACGTCGATCAGGCCGGTGGCTTGCAGAATCTGGCGCACCGGCTGCTGCGGGGCGACCAGGGGCAGGTCACCGCCGTTCCGCCGGGTCCATTTGCGTACTCGCAGCAGCACAGAAAGGCCGCTGTAGTCGATGCCGTCCAGGCCTGCCAGGTCCACGATGACCGATGGCCCGCAGGCCGCCACGGCCGCGATCAGATGGGACGCGACACTGGGGGTGTCGGCCAGGTCAAACTCCCCGCGCAGGGCGACGACGGCCTGGCCGTCGACGTCACGGATGCTGAGATCTACGTCAAGCATGACTTCCCCCCGGAAGCCGGGCGAGAGTCCGGGCCCAGCGGCTGACTCGCTCAAACCAGATGTCGATGGNNGAACCCAGCATCACATGCTCCCGGCTTCTCGGCGGCATTCGCCTGCAGCGAATATGATCTGCCACCGAGGTCCAGGGCAACAGCTCGAAGTTACCACGGGGGAGCTCACCATCGCTATCCCTACCGGGCAACTGGTGACGATCTCGTACCCCATCTGACCAGGCAAGTCATGTCATCGGCAGACATACGAGCCCGGAGGCCTGGTCAGTTCGTCGAAGTTCCCTGGCTGATCCGCAGGCGCTGGTTGTGGCCGCTGAGGGCCTGCCCGGCCGCGGCGAGCAGTTCGGCGTCGGAGAACGGCTTCTCCACCAGGGCCACGTCAGGGTCGAGCCTGCCCTGGGAGGCGTGGAAGGGCCAGGCGTAGCCGGACATGTAAAGCACCGCGGCGCTGGGCTTGATCGCCCGTATTCTCCTCGCGGCTTCCGTGCCGAGCATGTGCGGCATGACGATATCGGAGACGAGCAGATCGATCGGCCCGTCGTGGGTGCGGGCGATTTCGACGGCCTCGGCGCCGCTGCCGGCCGCGATGACGTGGTATCCGGCGCCGGCAAAGATCCGCTTGGTGGCCTCGCGCAGATCGTCTTCGTCCTCGACGACGAGGACTGTCTCGCCGTGGGGCTCCCAGTTGAAGGGCGCGGGTTCGGCAGCAGACGCGGCGACCTCGTCGGTGACAGGCAGCGTGATCCTGAAGGTGGTCCCCGTCCCGAGCTGGGAGGAGATCTGGATGCTGGCATCGGCCTGGGTGAGTATCCCGTAGACGGTGGCCAGGCCGAGTCCGGTTCCCCGGGTGGCGGCCTTGGTGGTGAAGAAGGGCTCAAAGACGTGTTCGATCACGTCGGCGGTCATGCCGGTGCCGGTGTCGCTGACCTTCAGCTGAATATGACGTTCTTGTTGTGTCTGCCGGTCTGCACCCGCGGAATCGGTGGCGATGTTCTTCGTGCTGATCGTCAGCGTGCCGCCTTCGGGCATGGCGTCACGGGCGTTGACCGCGAGATTGACCAGGACCTGCTCGAGTTTTCCCGCGTCGGCCATGACCGGCCACAGGCCGTCGGCCGGGGAGGTGACCAGCTCGATGTGCTCGCCGATGGCCCGGCGCAGCAGGTCCTCGACGTTGGCGATGACCTCGTTGAGGTCCAGGGCCAGCGGCCGGATCGCCTCGCGGCTCGCGAAGGCGAGCAGCTGGCGGGTGAGGGCGGCGGACCGCGCGACCGCGTGCTGGATGTGGGCCATGTCGGCCCGGGCTTCGTCCCAGCTCCCGTCGACGCTGGATTCGGCGGCCACGGCGAGTCTGCGGGAGACGAAGGTGGCGTAGCTGAGGATGACCGTGAGGAGGTTGTTGAAATCGTGGGCCACCCCGCCGGCCAGCTGGCCCAGTGAATCCATCCGCTGGATCTGCCGCACCTGGGCGTGCAGTCCTTCGTTCTGCTCCAGAGCCTCGCGGCGCTCGCCGGCGCGCCGCGCGTCGAACAAGTCCTGAGCGTCCCGGCGTTCGCTGTCTTGCAGCGCCTCGGCCTGGTCCTGGGCGTAACGCGCGTCGCGGCGCTGGGTATCGGCGTCCACGTCGATCTGGTCCTGCGCGTAACGCGCGTCGCGACGCTGGGTGTCGGCGTCCACGTCGATCTGGTCCTGGGCGTCGCGGGCGTCGCGGCGCTGGGTATCGGTCCGTTCCTGGACGTGGCGGGCGTGGCGGCGTTCGCTGTCGATCGTCCCCCCGGCCCGACCCTGACGGTGCTCAAGCGCCTCGCGGCGCTCGCCGTCACGCCGCGCGTCGAACAGGTCCTGAGCGTCCCGGCGTTCGCTGTCTTGGGCCGCCTCGGCCTGGTCCTGGGCGCCCCGGGCGTCGCGGCGCTGGGTACCGGCGTTCACGTCGAAGCGGTTCTCGGCGTCGCGGGCGTCGCGGCGCTGGGTACCGGCGTTCACCTCGAAGCGGCCCTGAGCGTCGCGGGCCTTGCGGCGCTGGATATCGGTCCGTTCCTGGACGCGGCGGGCGAGGCGGCGTTCGCTGGCGATCGTCTGGCCGATCTGGTCCTGAGCCTCCTGCTGCCCGCTGACCTCCGATGACACCATCCTGACCCCGATGATGTCTCCGGCCGGGCTGGCGATCGGCGCCACGGTCAGCGACACCGCGACCGGTGTCCCGTCCTTGCGGACCAGGTCGGTTTCGTAGCGCTCTGACCGCCCGGCCGTAGCGACCCGGCGCAGGACAGCGGCCTGTTCGGATTGCCGGTCGGCCGGGTAGAGCACCTCCGCGCGGCGGCCGACGATCTCCTCCTCCCGGTAGCCGTAGAGGAGGACCGCGCTCGGGTTCCAGCTGGTCACGACGCCGGATCGCGTCACCTCGACGATCGCAGGCTCCGACGAGGGTACCGCGGCACCACTGTCCTGCCCGGCCGGCCCGGTCATGTGCATCATCCCCTCGTGCTGGCTGGAGGAAGTCAGGCGGACGCGTGGCGGCGACGGGCGGCGCCTCGCACCAGGACGAGGGCCCCGACGGCGGCGATGACGACGGCGCCGAGGGCGATGCCGAGCCAGGCCATGAGGGATAGGCCTCCCGAAGCAGTGGCCGCCACCATAATCCCGGCGAACTGAACGGAGGCCGTGGCGGTGACCGTGGTGACCCCGCTGATCAGGCTCACGCTGGCCTGCCAGGGGCCGTTGGGCAAGCCCTTGGGCGGAGCGAAGGTCACGTTCCCCGACTGGCCGGGAGCGAGGGTGNNCGATGGACGGCAAGCCGGCGGCGGACCGGTGCCCGGTGACGGACGTAATGATGAACTTCGTCGGCGGGGCGCCGCCGCGGCCGACGGACAGGTAGACGCGGATCCCGACCCGGGACACCTCGTTGATGGCAATACCGGTGGCCCCGCGGGCCAGGGCCGACTGCTGGACCCAGATCACGGCGTAGTGCTCGCCCGCGGTGGCGACTTGCGGCACCTTGATCGTGACCAGGTCCGTTACGGACGCGCCGGCCCGCAGGGTGACCTCCGCGTGCTGCACGCTGATCCAGCCGGTCAGCTCGTTGGGGGTCGCCCCGGTCTCGCCGGTGAACAATCCATTGGCGATCCGGGCGGCATCGGCGTAGACGGCAAAGTGCGCGGTCTTCGGCTCCTCGTTCGTGATCTTGATCCTGCGGTGGATGACCGTTCCGACCGGCAGGTAGTCGACGATGTAGACCAGCGCGCGCGGGTCCCCGGCTTCGGAAACCGGGACGTCGAGGAGCTCGACGCCGAACGAATCGCTGGCCGGCGAGCCTGCGGGCGCGCGGA
>PLDT01000503.1:0-767 GCA_003136255.1 Actinomycetota bacterium | reverse complement strand
GTAGTCGCCGATGACGGCCGTGGAGGGAACAAGAACCGAGATGACCGGATTCCAGCTGGCGGTGTTGTCCCCTGAAATGTCGGTGGCGGCGACGACGGTTGGATCGCCGGTCAGCCCCCCGCCCGCGATGGTGATGTCGTGCGTCGTGATGGTGACCGTGCCGGTGGTCGTGACATCGGCGGCAGCGCCGGGATCGTAACCCACGTCGGTGATCGGGATAGTCTCAGCCGCGTCGCCGTCACCGGTGGTAAAGGTGGTCGTAGACGCGGTCGCGTTCCAGCTACCGCCGTCCAAGCCTTGGTTGTCGGTCACCTCAACCACTCCCAGGGAACCGGTAGCGGTGCCGCCGATACTGGGGTCGCTTAGGGCCGCAGTGGTGGTCGGGGCGGTTATCCCGATCCCGGTGCCGCTGACGGTGAAGGTCACCGTGGTGCCCGGGGCGGTCGCGGCCGGACTATTGAATGCCGCCGTGCTGGTCGTCGCAGCCCATGCCGCCGCCGGAACAATTCCGGTTGCGAGGATGGCCGCGGCGCCGATACTCAGGCCCAGTACCTTACGCATAAATTCCCCCCTGAGGGCCAACGCGCTCCCCATCCCCCCGATAAGGGACGGCCGGGCGCCTATAGGCCCTTCAGCAGTGTCAATTACTGAGAGTACATGGATGAGCGCAATCTGTCACTAGCGTGCCATGGCGGCAGGAGGGGCACGATTGGTACGTCTTCGCCGGGGGCTGCCGCGGATTACACCGAGCGGTAGTAGTGGTCTTG
>PLDT01000592.1:0-2682 GCA_003136255.1 Actinomycetota bacterium | reverse complement strand
GCGTCACGGCCGCGGCGGGAGGTGTGGCGCGTGGCGGCCAGCAGGATGCTCAGCCCGGCCATGGCCAGCACCCCGACGACGATGCCGTACAGGAACAAGGTGCCGGTGGAGCCGGTCACGTGGTAGCCGAATACCGCAAAATGGGTTACCGCGTGGGCGTGACCGCCGTTGGCCAGCACGCCGGCCACGCCGGCGATCACCGCCGCGACCAGGATGACTAGCCCGAGAATGACGATCATGGCGCACTCCAGCTGTTTAGGTGTAGGTCTACAGTAAATCACCTGGAAGTGATAATGTCAACACTGTAGATCTACGATGCTGGCGTATGATGGTGGCCTGCATCCGCTCACCAGACAGGACGGTGCTCCCGACATGACCACCCCGGCTGTCCGTGCCGCCGACCGCCCCGCCGACGACGGCCCCGCTGCCGTCGGCCCCGCCGCCGTCAGCCTCCCCGCTGCCGTCGGCCCCCCCGCTGCCGACGGCATTGGCAAGATCACCCGCGATGCCGTGCTGGCCGCAGCGCTGGAGATCATCGACCGCGACGGCGCCGACGCGCTGTCCATGCGCCGCCTGGCCCGCGCCCTGAACCGGGACCCGATGATCTTGTACCGGCACGCGCCGGGCAAGGCCGCCCTGCTCGACGGCGTCGCCGAGACCGTCCTGGCTCAGCTGGAAGTCGACTCCGCCGACCCCGACTGGGCCGGCCAGCTACGGAAGGTCGCCCGCCGCTTCCGCGCGCTGGCGCTGGCCCACCCGCACGTGGTGCCGCTGATCGTCACCCGGCCGCTGGCCACCCCGCTCGGGCTGCGGCCCCTCGGCACGCTGCGCCCGCTGGAGGACATCTTGGCCCTGCTCACCCGGGCCGGGTTCAGCGGGCCCGATGCCCTGCACATCTACCGCGCCCTGTTCGGCTTCCTGCACGGCCACGTCCTGGACGAGCTGCAGGAACTCACGGTCAGCCCGGACGAGACCGACGACCTGCTCCGGCTCGGCCTGCACCGGCTGCCGATCAGCGACTTCCCCCTGCTCCGCGGCCTAGCCCCGGCCCTGGCCGCCTACGACGGCTCCGCCGAACTCGAACGCGGCCTCGACATCCTGCTCACCGGACTGACCACCACCGTGACCCCCACCCGGCCCGAATCGCCCGCCAGCGCGTAGAACGCCCTGTTGCGGCTTTCGCGGCGGGTGCGGCAGGCCGTGGTCACCTGGTTGGTGGGCCGTTGTACCAGCTCTTACTTGTACGATGGCCCATCCACCATGTTCGGCTGGCCGCGCCCGGCGCCGTCCGCGCGGACAAATAGGGTAATCGGGAATGAAACGGGCACCGCATCGCGACGCGCGCAATTCCAATTTGTTTCGGGGCGCGACACGTAGATGGCGTGGCTGCCGGGGATCCTGAGATGGCATTCCCGATTCCAGCCGAAGGAGGTCCGTCATGACCGAGGACCGCAGTACCGGCCCCGCGGCCGCCCAGCCCATCCGGTGCGTGGTGGCCGGCGGCAGCCTGGTCGGCCTGTCGGCCGCGATCGCCCTGTCCCGCCTGGGGTTCGAGGTGACCGTGGTGGAGCGCAGCCCGGCGCGCGCCATCGACGGCGGGGGCGGGCTCGGCGTCGATGTGGCCCTGCTCCGCGAGGTCACCGGCATCGACGCGGACCCGCCGGTGCTGCACGGGATCGACCGCGACGGCACCGCGTGGCATCTGCTGGAGGGATGGCTCGAGGAGCACGCGGCGCGCCTGCCTGGCGTGGGCGTGCTGCGCGGGCGGCAGGTGAGCACCGTGACGCCGGGCGGCGCGAACCGCAGCGCGACGGTGAGCACTGTGACGCCGGGCGGCCCGGATCGCAGCGCGACGGTGCGTACCGCGCAAGACGATACGTTCGCGGCCGATCTGGTGGTCGGCGCTGACGGCGCGCGCAGCACGGTGCGCGCCACGGTCGACCCGCAGCACCCCGATGCCCGGTACGCCGGGGTGCTGTTGTGGCGCACGCTGGTCGATGAGCAGGACATGCCACCGGACGTCACGCTGCCGCGGGCGGGCGAGCCCGCCCGCGAGGTGTACGCCGGCCCGTACCGGCTGGTGACCTACCCCGTCCCCGGGCCGGATGGGCATATCGCCGTCGGGCACCGCCGCCTCAACCTGGTCTGGTATGACCCCCAGCAACGCGACCTGCTGCACGACGCGGGCCTGCTCGACGGCCAGACGGTGCACGGCACCCTGGCGCCCGGGGCGCTGCCCGCCCCGGTCCGGCAGTGCCTGGCCGACTTCGCGGCGGCGAGGTGGCCCAGCCCGTGGCGCGAGGCGCTGACCCTCGCGCTGGCGGACGGGACGGTGTTCGGCACGCCGATCGTGCAGTACAAGCCGACCCGCCTGGTCACCGGCCGGGTCGCGCTGGCCGGGGACGCCGCCCACGCGGCGAGCCCCATGGTCGGCGGCGGGTTCCGGCAGGGCCTGTATGACGTGCAGGCCCTGACCCAGGCGATGACCGCGGTCCGCTCGCCCGACGAGGTACCCGGCGCACTGGCCCGCTACCAGCAAGCTCGCCTGGCGGCGGCGATCCGGCACGTGACCCGAAGCGAGCAGGCCACCGCGGCCTACCTGGCGCGCGCAGCGGAAAGGGCAGATCGATGAGCACGGCTTTCCTGGCTGGTATCCGCGAGACGATCGCGCCCGGACGCAAC
>PLDT01000239.1:0-11386 GCA_003136255.1 Actinomycetota bacterium | reverse complement strand
AGCTAACCCGGATCCCAAATGGGGACAAAACAGACACACAAATATGCGCGGGCCGGGTCAGTGCAGCTGATAGGCCAGGCTGTCGGTGGTGCCGCCGTCGTTGGGGAAGTACTCACCGGTCAAGGTACAGGTCGTCACGGCGGTGCAGGAGATCGCCTCAGGGACGCTCTTGCCGTTCGGGGCGGGGGTGGTCTCGATGGTCCATAGCGCACCGGGCTGGACATCACCGATCCGGTCCTCGCCTCGACCACGATCCGGTATCACCCGAAGCAGCCGGGAAGTCACGCCGGAGGATAGCGAGAGCCTGGACCGACGGGCTGTTGGGCAGGGCGACGCTCGTGGACTAGCTGATCCCGGCGGACCGGCTCACGGCGGTGAACAGCACCGGCGCGAGCAGCCATCCGGCCAGGACGAGCCTGCGGTACCGGAAGTACCAGCGAGCCAGCCGCGTCATCAGCAGCCCCTTTCCTCAATACCGGCCCCCCAGGAGCCGCTCGGGGTCGCCCGGACCAGTCCAGGCATGAAAACGCGTAGCATCAGGGCGGGTGGTCTTTGGTTTCCGCAGGTCAAACACAGTTTTCTGACTGCCGATGTACGATTATGCACTGGTCGTCCGCCTCAGCTATCCTGTGGATTGCGCGCGCGCCGGACCCGAAGCCAACGGGGACGGCGCCAGTGGCTCCGGGCCGCAGCGCGAGTTGAATGAACCGAAATCGAAGCGGCATGTCCGCCCGTCTTCTTGGTCCCTTTCAGGGATGCGAGACGAGCGGCCCGTGACCTCGGAGCACAGGTCGCGGGGCATCAGAGACCAGTGCTGGCCTCTTGCCTTCTCGATTTCGGCTCGGTCGTTCTCCTGGGAAGGGAAGAAGCCAGGTGAACGCAAGGAGCAACTCGTGCTCGCGCATATCGGATGGCCCGCCGTCGCACTCGCTGTGGTGTACCTAATCGGCCGCGCCATCAAGAAGCCCGATGAGTGGTGGCGGCTGATGGGCACCATCGTCGTGCTCGTGGCCGTGATCTTGGGTGCCATGATCGTCTGCGTGCAGGTGCTCGGTATGCAGCTCCCCGGGTTCAACGTGCCCGCCCTGAGCCGGACGTCGGCGCCTGCGGCCATAGTCTCGCCGCAGTCCTCGGCGCCGGTAACGGCCAGCCCGGTCGTGACCGCCAGCCCGTCCCGCTCGGGCAGCGCCCGGCCGCACACCACAGTCCGCCCGCGCCACCAGCACGACCACTGCCCGGCAGCGACAGCGTGCCCGCAAACCGCCCCGGACACGCGCAAAGCCACCCGCTAGCCACCCGACGCAACCGGAACAGCAGAAGCCGCGGCCGCACCAGGCCACGCACCAGAATGTCAGACCCAAACGTGAAAATGGTCCCCCCCGAAACGTGAAGACCACTGGGTGCGCCGCCAGGGATTTGAACCCCGAACCCGCGGATTAAGAGTCCGCTGCTCTGCCAGTTGAGCTAGCGGCGCGTCAGAACGCTGTGATCGTAGCAGCAATCGCCCGGGGATGGCCAATTACGGGCGGCCCGGCTAGGCGCCGACTGAGGGTACCGTGTGATGTTCGCAAGAAAAGAACTAGAAGACCCATATTCCGAACGAAGCGTGGTAGCCAAGACGGGGCAGGCCGGCGCATCCCGTGGCTCAGAAGTTACAGTGTGCACCGGTAAGGGCACGAAGAGCGAACCTGAGGACGATGAGCGGGACGTATGCCGGGGACAGCCGAATGACCAGTCCACAAGCGGCCGAGCCAACGGCCAAGACCGGACCGGCCGAGCCAGCGGCCAGGACCGGACCATCCGAGCCGGCTCAGCCTGCCGCGGCCAGCGCACCCGGTGCGACCGGCGCGGCGGGGACCGGGAGCCGGCTGGCCTGGCTCGATGTCCTGCGCGGGCTAGCGGCGTTGGCGGTGGTCTTCAACCACTTCGGCTACTTCGTGCCATCGGCGTTGAACGGCCGGGTCTACCAGTGGATCAACCCCGGCGATTACGGCGTTTTCGTCTTCTTCCTCATCAGCGGGTACATCGTGCCCGCGTCGCTGGAGCGCAAGGGCAGCGTCCGGACCTTCTGGGTCAGCCGCTTGTTCCGGCTCTATCCGCTGTACCTGCTCGCCGTCGGGGTAGCGCTGTTCCTGTTCATGGTGCATATCGGCGGGCTCCGCGGCGAGGGTTCCGACCCGGAGACCTCGGTCCTGTCCCAGATGCTGATGATGTCGAACGTGCTGGCCGGGGAGAACCTGCCCAACGTTGTATGGTCGCTGTCCTACGAGATGATCTTCTACCTGCTGCTGACCGCGCTGTTCATGGCCCGGGTGCACCGGCGCAGCAGCCGGTACGCGCTGGCCTTCGGTGCCGCCGCCGTCGTGCTCGGCGGCATCCTGCCGCAGGCGTACTTCACCAACAACCTGTTGAGCCCGCGCATCATCGCGCTCGTCGCCGACCTGGTCGTGCTGACCGGACTGGCCGTGGCCGTCGGCATGCGCGGCATGCCGCGCATGGTCGGGGCGGCGCTGGCCGCGATGGTCGGGCTGACCCTGCTGGCCTTCAACGGCACCTGGCTCTACCCGTGGGAGGCGCTGTCGATCCTGGCCCTGATGTTCACCGGGACGATGCTCTACCGGGCCGAGCAAGGCCAGTACTCGTGGCGCAGGGCCATCGCCATCGCGGTCGCCGTGCTGGGACTCGCCATCGCGGCCGGCGTGTGGCATCACCTCCCCGGGAACATGTCCCCGCACGAGGAGTTCGTCTGGGAGCGCAGCTGGTTCATGTCGGTCTTCCTGGCCGGCCTGACGTTCGGGATCGGGCTGACCTTCCGGCACGTCACCTGGCCGCGGTTCCTGACCTGGCTGGGGCTGATCAGCTACTCGGTCTACCTGCTCCACCCGGCGCTCATCGAGGTTTACCGCCACCTGACCTGGACGGCGCATCATTCGTTCTGGGTCCAGGTGCTGGTCGACGCGCTGTTCCTGGCCATCTTGATCGCGGTGTGCTCGGCGACCTACCTGTTCGTGGAACGGCCTATGCAGGGCGTCGGGCGCCGGCTGGCGAAACGGCTCGACGCCCGGTTCGGCCCCGACCGCTTCCCGGTCCCGGTGCGCGCCCCGGAAGCCGCCCTGGCCCACAGCTCCCGCGCCGCCGAATAGGGCCGCCCTGCGGCATCCTGGTGTCATGATTCCACCGCTGCCCCTGTCCGCCACCCCCGCCCCGCTGGCGACGCCGCTGCCGCCGCCCCGGGAGCCGGGTACGCCGTACCGGATCTGCCTGGTCTGCCTCGGGAACATCTGCCGCTCGCCGATGGCCGAGACCGTGCTGCGCGCCTCGCTGGCCGAGGCCGGGCTGGCCGAGGCGGTCACGCTGGACAGCTCGGGCACCGGCGACTGGCATGTCGGCAGTCCGATGTATCCGCAGGCCCTTAGGGCGCTGGCCCGGCGCAGCTACGACGGCTCCGCCCACCGGGCCCGGCAGTTCGAGGCCTCCTGGCTTCCCGAACGCGACCTGGTACTGGCCATGGACGCGGGCAATCTCGCCACCCTGCGGCGGCTGGCCGGCCCGCAGGACCAGGACCGGATCCGCCTGTTCGGCGAGGTAGGCGGCCTAGGCGAGGTCGGTGGCGGCCAGATCCCCGATCCCTACGGCGGGGACCAGGCCGATTACGCCTACGTGCTCGACCTGCTCGGCGCCGCCGCGCCGGTCATCGCGGCCCGGCTGGCCCAACTGCTGGGCCGGCCCGACGACCCGGCGTGAGCCGTTCCGCCGCCTTGGCCGTCCGGATCGGACAGCTCACCGGCCTGACCGTCCGCGAGGCGCGCGTCGTCGGCTCCCAGCACGGCTACCAGCACCTCATGATCACCTTGTCCGATGGCCGCCGCGCCTTCGCCAAGGCCCTCCCGCCCCCCGATCCCAGCCCAGGCCCAGATCAGCGCCCAGGCCCGGATCCGGACGCGACCGTGTTCGCGGCCGAGGCGAACGGCCTGCGCTGGCTGGCCGAGGCCGCCTCCGTCCCGGTCCCGAAGGTGCTGGCCGTCGGCCCGCATGCGCTGGTCATCTCGATGATCCCGCCCGGCCCGGCCACGCCCGAGGCGGCGTTCGGCTTCGGCACGGACCTCGCCCGCCTGCACGCGGCCGGCGCGGACACCTTCGGCGCGCCGTGGCCAGGGTTCATCGCCGGCCTGCCGCTAGATAACACGCCGGACGCGGCGGACTGGCCGCACTGGTACGCGCACCGCAGGCTGCTGCCGTTCTTGACCCGGGCCGTGGATACCGGCGCGCTACGGTCCGAGGAGGCGCGGCTGGTGGAGGCGGTCATCGACCGGATCGGCTCGCTGGCCGGCCCGGCCGAGCCGCCGAGCCGGATCCACGGTGACTGCTGGGCCGGGAACGTGCTGTGGTCCGGCAACCGGGGCTGGCTCATCGACCCCGCGGCGCACGGCGGTCACCGCGAGACCGACCTGGCCATGCTCGCCCTGTTCGGCGCGCCTAGCCTGGACCGGATCCTGGTCGGCTATAACGACGCGGTCCCGCTGGCGGCGGGCTGGCGGCCCAGGATCCCACTGCACCAGCTGCACCCGCTGCTGGTGCACGCGTGCCTGTACGGCGCCTCGTACCGGGAAGAGGTCAGGTCCGCGGCCCGCGCCGCCCTGGCTATCTAAAGACCTGGCCATCTAAGTCAGCTGGCCCGAGATCGTCGGTCGCGTCCGCATCATCGGGATGGGCCAGGGCTTCGGGCGCCAGCGGGAGCGCGATCCGGAAGGTCGCCCCCTGACCCTCGGCCGTGCGCACCGACGCGACACCGCCCTGGGCCACCACCAGCGCGCGCACGATGGCCAGGCCCAGTCCGCTGCCCCCGGTGCTGCGCGTCCGGGCCTGGTCCGCGCGGTAGAACCGCTCGAACACCCGGCGTGCCTGCTCCTGCGTCATGCCTGGCCCCTGGTCGGTCACGTCGAGGATCACGGCCGGGGTATGGTCGCCCACCTGGGGATCGAGAGCCCCGGAGCTGATCGACAGTTCGATCGGGGTCCCGTCCGGGGTATGCGTGAGCGCGTTGTTCATCAGGTTCCCGATGACCTGCCGCAGCCGTGGCTCGTCGCCGATGACCAGGAACGCGGCGCCCGGCTGTACCGACAGGTCGATGGCCCGGGTCGGCGCCAGCAGCCGCGCGTCGTGTACCGCGTCCGCGGCCAGTGAGAGCAAGTCGACCGGCTGCCGGGCCAGCGGCCGCTGCTTGTCCAGCCGGGCCAGCAGGAGCAGGTCCTCCACGAGCAGGCCCATCCGGGCGGCTTCCTTCTCTACCCGGACCATGATCCGGTCCAGGTCGGGGGGCGTGAGCCCAGCCTCAGCCGGGGCAGCGCCAGCTGCGGAACCAGCGGCGCCCGCCTGCTCGTCCCGGTCCCAGTGCCGGACCAGGCCGCCGCGCTGGCGGTAGTACTCGGCGAAACCCCGGATCGAGGTCACCGGCGTCCGCAGCTCGTGGCTGGCATCGGCGATGAACCGCCGCATCCGTTCCTCTGACTGGTGCGCCGCCGCCTCCGATGCCTCCTGCGCGTGGAACGCGGTCTCGATCTGGCTCAGCATGGTGTTCAGCGACCGGCCGAGGCTGCCGATCTCGGTGCGCGGGTCCCGTTCCGGCACTCGCCGGTTCAAGTGCCCGGTCGCGATTTCCCCCGCCGTCTCCTCGATTTCCACCAGCGGCCGCAGGCTCGCCCGCACCACCATCACGATGCCCAGCGCCAAGATGCAGACGATGACAGCGGCTATGATCAAGGCGGTCTCGGCTAGGTCGCCGATCGTCGCGTTGATGTTGCCCAGGTCCGCCCCCACGATCAAGGTGCCCGTGACCTGCTCGGTGCTGCCTGTGGCGGTCGGCAGCAGGTAGGAGATAGGCGTCGTTATGACCCGCCAGGTGTCCGAGCCCGACTCGGCCGCGACCGTGACCAGCTTCCCCTTGTTCGTGATGGCCCACAGCTGGCTCGCCGGCACCGACGGCAGCGAACTCACCGCACGATTGCCGCCATAGCCGGGCAAGCCGCCCTGCGGCTGGGATGCGCTGAGCGGGGTGCCAGGCTCCTCGACCGCGACCAGGATGCCGTGCACCTGATAGAGCTCCCCGGGCGTCAGCGGCGAGCTGAACCCCTGGCTGCTTATCAGGCTGTAGACGGACTTCAGCTGGCTGTCATCCTGGGCGGTCAGGTAGGACCTCAGCACCCAGACGCTGCTGACGCTGATCGCCGCGACCGCGGCGATGACCAGTGCGAGTAGGCCGGTGATGAGCTTGGCCCGCAGGGACATGCGATCAGGCAAGTCGCGTAGGGCCCGCCACCGCCGTGCCGCTCGGCTGCTCGCTCCCTCTGCTGTCATGACCGAACGCGCGCCTAGGACGAAGGAAGCCGCAGCACGTATCCCACACCGCGCAGGGTGTGGATCAGCCTGGGTTCCTTGGTGTCGACCTTGCGGCGCAGCACCGACACATACGACTCGACGATGCCAGTGTCGCCGCGGAAGTCGTAGTCCCACACGTGGTCGAGGATCTGCATCTTCGACAGGACCCGGTTCGAGTTGCTCATGAAGTACCTGAGCAGCTTGAACTCGGTGGGGGAGAGCTGGATCTGCTCACCGCCCCGCCACACTTCGTGGCTCTCCTCGTCTAGTTCCAGGTCGGCGAACGTGAGCCTCGGCGTCGGCTCGACCCCGTCGCCCCGGGTACGGCGCAGGACGGCCCGGATCCGTGCGATGACCTCCTCCAGGCTGAACGGCTTGGTGACGTAGTCATCGCCGCCCAGCGTGAGGCCGCGGATCTTGTCCTCGGTGGCGTCACGGGCGGTCAAGAAGACGACCGGAATCCGGGCGCCGCCGCCGCGCAGGCGCCTGATGACGTCGAACCCGTCCATGTCCGGCAGCATCACGTCCAGAACGATGAGGTCAGGGCGGTGGCGCTGAGCCGCCTGTACCGCCTCAGTTCCGGCTGCCGCAGTGACGACATCGAAACCCGCGTAGCGCAGGCTGGCGGACAGCAACTCAAGGATGTTCGGCTCGTCTTCGACGACGAGGAGCCTGGCATCCGGTCGCTGGCGCGCATCGGTCAGCGTGTCCATACTGTGTATTGTCGCCCGCCGAGCTGAGGATAACCTGAAGGCCCGCTGGAGATGGCCTTGCGACCTGCGGGATCAGTGCGCGGCGCGCCAGTAGGCGATAGCGGCGGGCCGTGAGCCGACGCCGAGTTTGGAGTAGATTCTCCGGACGTGATTTTTCACCGTCTTCTCGGCCAGGAACAGCCGGGCGGCGATCTGGCCGTTGGTCTGGCCGTCGGCGATGAGCGACATCACCTCGGCTTCTCGCGCGGACAACGCATGAGACTCATTGGCGTCGCCCGGGTCGGCCAGGCCGGATACCTCCCTCGGCGCGGCTACCCGGATGCGTGTCCTGGCCCCGTTCAGCCCGAAGTCATCACCCCCGTCCAGTCCAGGATCCTCGTAAGCGTCCATGTGACCTCCGGCGGTGGGCAGCTAAGCCGTATCGCAGCGAACCTAGCAAACACGGTTGGTAAGGCACCAATCCCGTGAGGGTTCATGCAAATATGTCCATACGGCGACATTGGTGCCTTGGTCTTTGAACTCATACCCACCGTGGCCGGGGGCATGCCGGGCGGTTGCCACGCGGACGCTACACCCTGCGTAGGCTCGTAGCGCGAGTCCAGGACAGGGAGGGACCCATGGCGTACGCCACGGTCGGCCCGCGATGACCGCGAACGAGCCCAGCCTGGATCAGTTGCGGCGTGACCCGCTTCCGCTGCGCGGCCGGGCCGCCCTGGTCACCGGGGTCAGCCGTCGCGCGGGTATCGGATACGCGGTGGCCCGCCGGCTGGCCGCGCTGGGGGCCAGCTTGTTCCTGCACCACTACGCGCCGCATGACCGCGACCAGCCTTGGGGAGACGACCCTGGCGGCACCGATGCGGTGCTCGCCGGCGTCCGATCCGCGCTGGCCGCCACCGACGCCAGCATCCACCACCTGGAACTCGACCTGGCCCTGCCGGAGGCTCCCGACCGGCTCATCGAGGCGGCCGCGGACGCCTTCGGCCACCTGGACATCCTGGTCTGCAACCACGCGCGCAGCGGCGACAGCCCGCTCGGCACGCTGGACGCCGCCCTGCTCGACGCGCACTGGGCGGTCAACACCCGCTCCACCATCTTGCTGACCCAGGCCTTCGCCGCCCGTCACGACGGTCGGCCCGGCGGCCGGGTCATCTTCATGACCTCAGGACAGGATCTCGGCCCGATGACCGGCGAGATCGCCTACGCCGCGAGCAAGGGCGCGCTTGCCTCCATCACCAAGACCCTGGCCGACCAGCTGGCGGACCAGCAGATCACCCTCAACGCGGTCAATCCCGGCCCGGTCGACACCGGCTACGCTCCGCCCGAGGCCCACGAGGCCGTCCGCCGCCACTTCCCGCAGCAGCGCTGGGGCGTCCCGGACGACCCGGCCCGCCTGATCGCCTGGCTGGTCACCGACGAGGCGGCCTGGATCACCGGTCAGGTCATCAACAGCGAAGGCGGCTTCCGCCGCTGGGCGTAACCCCGTTACCCCTTGCTTGACACCGATAGTTCATCGGTATATAACGGCGGTATGAGCGGTAGGGCGATGCAAGAGGCGACGTTCCTGATCCTGACCGCGCTGGCGGCAGGGTCTCAGCATGGATACGGCATTATCACCGAGGTCGGCCAGATCTCCGGCGGCCGGGTCAAGCTGCGCGCCGGGACGCTGTACACGGCGCTGGAGCGGCTGCGGGTCGACGGGATGATCGGGGTGGACCGCGAAGAGGTGGTGGAGGGCCGGCTGCGCCGGTATTACCGGCTGACCCCCGCGGGGACGGCGGTGCTGGCTGAGGAGGCGGCCCGGCTGCACGCGAACGCGGCTGCGGCGCTGCGGCGGCTGAACCCGGGACTGGCAGGGGGCGTGGCGTGAGCGAGCAGGCGGTACAGGCGACCCGATCCGCGGCGCGCTGCGGATGCGGCTATGGCCGGCTGCGGCCCGGCCGCGGGCGGTGCGGGCCGCGGTGACGTTGATGCTGACCACCCGGGACCTGCCGCATCTTTAATCTCGTTGAGTATGAGGCTGCGTGACCGTCCGCCACCCACCGCCGGACTCCGTTTCGGCCCCGGAAGAGGAGTCGGCGAGGGTCAAGGGGACCGGTTGCGGTGGGTCGGTTTGACGACAATCTGGCCGAACGGCCGTCTGACGAAACCCAGCGCATGAGAGTCGGCAGGGCACCGGCGTAGNNAATATCGGTCAGCTGACCGATGTTTCGCGCTGCAATTTGCAGCAATACTTTTATTGCAACCAGCACCGGGCAGTTCGGTATCGTGCCTGAGCCGTTGCCCGGGAGCAGCCGCGTAGGGTGACCAGCGCTGTCCCGGATCCAGCTTATTGCGGCCTGGCAGGGGAATCCGATGAACGTGATGGCGCCGACACTGGTCCGGCTGAGCTGCTCTGGGGCCGCGTGCGCGGCCTGGGAACCCGTCGCCGCGGTTAACGACGTGGGTGAGGACCTGATGACCCGCAGGCAGGTGGCGGGCTTGTTCGGGGTGACCTCGGCGGCGGTGGCGGCGTGGGCGCGGCGCGGGCGCCTGCCCGAGGTTCGCAACGAGGCCGGGAGGCCCCGGTACCGGCGCGCGGACGTGGAGGTCCTGTTCCGCAGCGCTATGCGGCAGCGAGCGCGATGACCGCCAACCGCGCCGGGATCATCCCGCACCCGGTGACCGCAGCCCTGGTGCCCTCCGGCCTTGGCCCCGGTCCGGAGCCGGGACGTCGCCGGACGCAGGACATCACCATGACCGGGCGGTTCGACCCGTGCGCGATTCCCGATCCCGCGCTCGCGGGGACCGGGCCGCAGGTCGCGCCGGGCTCTGCCGATGAGCTGCCGGGCGGCCAGTGCACACGGTGCGGCGCGGTCGGCACGCACTACCTGACCTGCCCTGGCCTGCGGCTGCCTTCGGGTTTCCGTCTCAGCTAGGCCCTGCGGGCCGTCGTGCGCTCCGCGCCAGCCGCGGACGGGATCGACGTGGCAGCCACCGTCGTGCATCCAGCGGGTGCGAGAAGCACTGAACCATTGGTAACTATCTGTCGTTATACGATTACATATCGTGTCGAACTCGGTGAGTCGGAGCGCTGGGGGAAGCAGCTTAGACCGAAAGAGGAACCCGATGCGTGACACCTGGACCTAAGAGCCGCGTGGCTGTGTGCCCCGCCCCGGCGGCCCGGTCACACCCCCGCAACCGCTCCACTCCGATCTTTCCCTGTGCTTGCTCGGTCGGGCAAGAGAAGCACTATTCAGACAGGTCTGTTCGCATTGATTGCGGGACGGAGACCACCGGCGAACGTCGCCGTTTGACATATTGAACAGACCTGTCTACCTTATTCGTATGACCCAGCCTGCCCCGTACGCTGATCCCGCTCTCACAGGCGACAGCACGGCGCGGGAGTGGCCGTTGCATGCGAGTGAGGAGCAGCAAATGAGCGAGCGTGTGGTTCTGGTCACCGGAGCCCTGGCCGGCATCGGGCGGGCGACAGCCACGGCCTTCGCCCGTCAGGGCGCCGCCGTCGTGGTCTCCGGACGGCGCGACGAGGAAGGCAAGGCGTTCGCGGCTGAGCTCCGGGAACTGGGCGCGGAGGCCGAATACATCCGGGCCGACGTCAGCATCGAGGACGACGTCCAGGCCCTGGTCGACGGCACCGTCAAAACCTTCGGCCAGCTGGACGTCGCCGTCAACAACGCCGGCCTCACCGGCAGGCGCGGCCCGCTGGCCACCCAGACCCTGGAGGCATATAACGCCGTCTTCGACACTAACGTCCGTGGCCTGTTCTTCTGCCTCAAGCACGAGCTGCGGGTGATGACCGGACAGGGCTTCGGCAGCATCGTCAACCTCTCCTCGACCTTCGGCGAGCGGGGCGGCGCGGGAGCGGCGCTCTACAGCGCCAGCAAGCATGCGGTGAACGGCTTCACCCGGTCCGCGGCGCTCGAGGTGGCCGCCCAGGGCATCCGCGTGAACGCCGTCGCCGCGGGCCCGGTGGCCACCGGCGGCCTCGTACTCTTCGCCGGCAGCGAGGAGGGCGCCGCCGCCATGGTGGCGACCGTCCCGGCCGGCCGCCTCGGCCAGGTCGATGACATCGCGGATGTCATCACGTTCCTCGCCTCCGACGCCGCCCGGTTCGTGACGGGTCAGATCGTCGGCGTGAACGGCGGCAAGACCGCAGCCTGACCGTTTCCGCCGACCACTGAGGAGAGGGTCCATGAGCAACACGATTATCGGCCTGAGCATCGACGCGGCCGACGCGGCGGCCCTCGCGGGCTTCTGGGCCGAGGCCCTGGGCCGGCAGGTCGCCGCCGGCGCCGACG
>PLDT01000076.1:0-4459 GCA_003136255.1 Actinomycetota bacterium | reverse complement strand
CCAGACGGCCAGGCTGACGCCGGACCCGGACGCCCTGCCGCAACGCGCCGGCACCAGAAGGCAAATGACACCACGCCTCCCGCAGTCGCGTTACACGCTCTCTTACTTGTACGGTGGCCCATCGACCATGTTCCGTTTGGCCGTTTCCGGGCGCCGGTTGCGTCACGCGCAACTGCGCGTTGGGGACCGCGTCAGCCGATCGCGTTAGGCGACCGCGTCAGGCGAGCGCGGCGGCCAGGCGTGAGGCGTGCGCGGCGGGCTCGATCTGCTCCAGGCGCACGTTGTCGCAGCCCACCCAGCTGGCGGCCTCGCGCAGCGCCTGGGCCATCGGCTCGGCGGCCGAGGCCCGTTCCAGCGACACCTTGCGCGCGATCAGTGTCTTGCCGTCCCGGGCCGGGTCCACCCGGCCGGCCAGCCCGCCGCCCGCGAGCAGCGGCATGGTGAAGTAGCCGTGCACCCGCTTGTGCTTGGGTACGTAGGCCTCCAAGCTGTGCTCGAAGCCGAACATCCGTAGCGTCCGCTTCCGGTCCCACACCAGCGAGTCGAACGGCGAGAGCAGCGTGACCCGGTGCCGCCCGCGGTCCGCGATCTGCTCCAGGGCGGCCGGATCAGCCCACGCGGGAGCGGCGAGGCCAACGATAGCCGCCGGAACCAGCCCGGCGGCCTGCGCGGCCTCGCCGACCAGCCGCGTGTACTGACCCTTTTCGCTGGCGGGGAAGTTGAGCCGGTGATAGTCGACCAGGTCCGCGTAGGTCACCACACCCAGCGCACGGGCCGCGACCCCGGCCAGGCGGGTCAGGCACTCCAGGTCGGTCAGCTCCACCTCGAGGAGCTCACCCGGCAGCACCCGCTCGGGCAGGTCGTACACCCGGCGCCACCCGGTCCGCCGGACGCAGATCACGTCGCCGGTGTCGAGCAGCCACTCGACCGCGATCTTGACGTCGGACCAGTCCCACCACGGCCCGCCGGCCTTGGCCCCGCCTAGCTGGGTCGCGGTCAGCGGGCCCTCGGCGCGCAGCCGGGCCAGCACCTTGTCGCAGGTCTCCTGATGGCTTTGGTGCCAGCGCACCCCGCGGGCCCGGAACGCCCGGCGCCGGAAGGCGAAGTAGGGCCATTGCTCCAGCGGCAGCACGCAGGCCGCGTGGGCCCAGTACTCAAAGGCGGTCGGCTTGGCTGGGTGCCAGTAGGCCTGCTCGATCTGCTCCCGGGGAACCGGCCCCAGCCGCGCGTAGGCGACCAGCTCGTGCGACCGGGCCAGCACGCTGATCGTGTCCAGCTGCACCGCACCGACCCGCCGGAGCATCCCCTCGACTCCGGACCGGGTCGGGCGCCACGGCGTCGCACCGAGGAACCCTTGCGCCCGCAACGTCATCCGCCGGGCCTCGTCCGGGGTGATCGTCACCTCAGGTGCAGGAGCATCCAGGCGCATCCGCCCACCCTAACCGCGCCCCCCGACATTTCCGCCGCGAGCCGCCCGCCGCGAGCCGCCCCGCGCCCCGGAACGCCCGCGCNNAACGCCCGCGCCCCGGAACGCCCCGCGTCTAGTACCAGTCGTCGAGGATGTGCACGGAGGCGGCGAAGATGCCGCCGACCACCGCGATCCCGGTGCCCAGCCAGAACAGCCACCAGATCGGGCCCACCGGCAGCGCGATCCCGCCCACGGCGAAGCCGGCGATGATGATGGAAACCGCCACCCAGGAGGCGGGCCGGCCGGTGTAGTGCTCGTGGACGTACGACGGACCGATGTGCGAGTCAAGCCCGCGCGCTCCGGTATTGCCCGCCTCCGCCATGGTGCCTGGTGCCGCCTGATCGGCCACTCGTAGCTCCTCTCGGTAAGTACCGCTCCTATTATTCTCGGGGAAGTGCGAGACTGATCACCAGCCGGCCCTAACCGCTCGCCGGCGCTGGTGTCGTAGCAACCTGGCGGTCCTGCGCCGACTCGGTTTGGTGCCTCATCTCGCCTACGATGACATGCGAGACGGTGAACCGGAGCCGAATACGGTCACCGGCCATGGTGAGGTCAGACGATCCGCGAGGAGCGCGACGAAGTGGCACCCATTATCGACAATGTGCTTCGCGCCGGCGAAGGCAGAATCCTGCGCAAGCTCAAGCGGATCAGCGAGCAGATCAACTCGATTGAGGACGACTTCGTCGCGATGAGCGACGCTGAGCTGCGGGGCATGACCGACGAGTTCCGGCAGCGGTACGCGGACGGGGAGACCCTGGACGATCTGCTCCCCGAGGCGTTCGCCACCGTGCGCGAGGCAGCCAAGCGCACCCTTGGCCAGCGGGCCTTCGACGTCCAGCTGATGGGCGCCGCGGCGCTGCACCTGGGCAACATCGCTGAGATGAAGACCGGTGAGGGCAAGACCCTGACCGGGGTGTTCCCGGCCTACCTCAACGCGCTGGCCGGCGACGGCGTACATGTCGTCACGGTCAACGACTACCTGGCCAAGCGTGACTCCGAGTGGATGGGCCGGGTGCACCACTTCCTCGGGCTCGAGGTGGGCGTGATCCTCGCGCAGATGTCCCCGGCCGAACGTCGCGTCCAGTACGCGGCTGACATCACCTACGGCACCAACAACGAGTTCGGCTTCGACTACCTGCGTGACAACATGGCCTGGACGCTGGACGAATGCGTGCAGCGCGGTCATCACTACGCGATCGTCGACGAGGTGGACTCCATCCTCATCGACGAGGCCAGGACCCCGCTGATCATCAGCGGCCCGGCCGAGCAGAGCGCGCGCTGGTACGTCGAGTTCGCCAAGATCGCGCCCCGGCTGCGCCGCGGCGAGGAGGGCGAAGGCGACTACGAGGTCGACGAGAAGAAGAAGACCGTCGGCATCATGGAGGCCGGCGTCGAGAAGGTCGAGGACTGGCTCGGCATCGACAACCTCTACGATCCGGTCAACACGCCCCTGGTCAGCTTCCTCAACAACTCGATCAAGGCCAAGGAGCTGTACAAGAAGGACAAGGACTACGTCGTGATGAACGGCGAGGTCCTGATCGTGGACGAGTTTACCGGCCGCATCCTGCACGGTCGGCGCTACAACGAGGGCATGCACCAGGCCATCGAGGCCAAGGAAGCCGTCGCGATCAAGGACGAGAACCAGACGCTGGCCACGATCACGCTGCAGAACTACTTCCGGCTGTACGACAAGCTGTCCGGCATGACCGGTACCGCGATGACCGAGGCCAACGAGTTCCAGCAGATCTACAAGCTCGGCGTGGTCCCGATCCCGACCAACATGCCGATGGTCCGCGACGACCAGGCCGACGTCATCTACCAGACCGCGCAGTCCAAGTTCGACGCGTGCGTGGAGGACATCCTTGAGTGTCATCAGGCCGGGCAGCCGGTCCTGGTCGGAACGGTCAGCGTCGAGAAGTCCGAGATCGTGTCCAAGATGCTCAAGCGCCGCGGCGTCCCGCACGAGGTGCTGAACGCCAAGTACCACGAGCGAGAGGCCATGATCATCGCCTCGGCCGGGCGGAAGGGCGCGGTCACCGTGGCCACCAACATGGCCGGCCGCGGCACCGACATCATGCTCGGCGGCAACCCGGAGTTCATCGCCGACCAGGAACTGCACGAGCGGGGCCTGTCCCCGGTGGAGACGCCGGAAGACTACGAGGCGGCGTGGCCGGAGGCGGTGGCCAAGGCCAAGCGCGCCGTGGCCGAGGAACACGAGCAGGTCGTCGAGGCGGGCGGCCTCTACGTGCTCGGCACCGAGCGGCACGAGTCCCGCCGCATCGACAACCAGCTGCGCGGCCGCTCGGGGCGCCAGGGCGACCCGGGCAAGAGCCGGTTCTACCTGTCGCTGGAAGACGACCTGATGCGGCTGTTCAACTCCGAGCGGGTCGCCGCGATCATGGAGCGGCTGAACATCCCGAGCGACGTACCGGTGGAGTCCAAGGTGGTCAGCCGGGCCATCAGGTCGGCCCAGACCCAGGTCGAGCAGCAGAACTTCGAGATCCGCAAGGACGTGCTTAAGTACGACGACGTGCTGAACCGTCAGCGCCAGGTCATCTACGGCGAGCGCCGAGAGGTGCTCGAGGGCGCTGACCTGCACGAGCAGATCCGCGAGATGGTCGACGAGGTGGTCGCCGGGTACGTCGCCGGCGCGACCAGCGACGGTTATCCCGAGGAGTGGGATCTGGACAAGCTGTGGCGTGCCTTCCGGCAGCTCTACCCGATGAGCATCACCGTCGACGAGGTCATCGACGACGCGGGCGGCGAGCGGGCCGGGCTGACCGCGGAGTTCCTCACCGAGGCGATCATCGCCGACGCGCAAGCCGCGTACGAGCGGCGCGAGCAGGAGTTCGGTTCGGAGGTCATGCGCGAGGTGGAGCGCCGGGTGGTGCTCTCGGTGCTCGACCGGAAGTGGCGCGAGCACCTGTACGAGATGGACTACCTGCGCGAGGGTATCGGCCTGCGCGGATACGGCCAGCGCGACCCGCTGAT
>PLDT01000005.1:0-2644 GCA_003136255.1 Actinomycetota bacterium | reverse complement strand
GCAGGCGCGATGAGAGAGGCGCTGGGGGGACGGCTCGGGCCTTGAGGGCCTGCCGCCGGTGTGGAGACGCTGCGGATCTACGGGTGCAGCACCGGTGCCCGGTCGCCGAGCACCACCACGGAGTCGGCTTCGGCGGCGAACCGCGGGTCGTGGGTAATCACTATCGTTGTGCGCTCTGGCGCCGGTGATATCAGGAGGTCCCGGATGGCCTCGGCGCTGGCTTTGTCTAGTCCGGTCGACGGTTCGTCGAGTACCAGGATGGGAGCGTTGCGGACGAGCGCTCGGGCGATGGCGATGCGCTGACGCTGGCCGCCGGATAGCAGGCGTCCGCGCTGGCCCATCAGCGTGTCATAACCCTGCGGCAGCCGGGTGATGAACTCCTCCGCGCCTGCGGCCTCGGCGGCCGCCATGATCTGGGCCTCGGTAACAGATGACCCGCCGTAGGCGATGTTGTCCCGGACGCTTCCAGGGAAGAGCAGGTTCTCCTGGTCCAGCAGCGTTATGTTGTGGCGCAAGGTGTGCAGTGACATGCGGCGGATGTCCACGCCATCGAGCAGGATGCTGCCCTGGCTCGGGTCGTACATGCGCAGCAGCAGCCGGGCGACCGTCGACTTGCCCGCGCCGCTCGGTCCTACGATGGCCACAACGCTCCCGGGACGAGCGGTGAACGACAGGCCGGCCAGCGTTGCGGCTTCAGCGCCGGGGTAACGGAATGTCACGGCATCGACATCGATCCGCCCGCGGGACCGCAGCCGCGCCCGCAGGTCCGGGCCATCGGTGACCGCCGGCCGGGTCTGCATGATCTCGGTGATCCGTTGCCCGCTTGCCGCGGCCTCGGCCACCGTCACCGCCAGCCCGCTGAGATTGCGCGCTGGCGGGTAGAGGTAGGCGGTGAAGGCGGCGAAGGCGAGCAAGCCGCCGAGGCTCACCCGGTGCTGGGCGATGTCCCAGGCTCCTACCGCCAGCACGGCGAGCGCGGCAAGTGTCTCGATCAGGAAGATGAGCGGCGAGTACACCGAGTTCAGCCTGGTCTGGGTCATCCTGGCGCCCAGCCACCGGGTCGCCTCGCCGCGCAGCCGCCCGGCTTCGGCCTCCTCGCGGCCGAACGCCTGGACCAGGGCATGGTTGGACAGGTTCTCCTCGACGACGCTGGTGACCGCGGCGTTGACCGCGCGTTCCCGTTCCGCCGCCGCGGTGAACCGGCTGGAGAACCCGCGGGAGATAAGCCAGAACAATGGCACGACAGCAAACGTCACCAGCGCAAGGTCCCATCTGATCACCAGCAATGCCGCGGCAAAGAGCACGAGGCTGATCGCTGAGGTGAGGACAGTAACGGCACCCGAGGAAACGAATGCCTCGACCAGCTCGATGTCATCGGTCAGCCGGACGACCAGATCCCCCAGCCGGTGCCTGCTCACAAAGTCGGGAGCCAGCCGCTGAATGTGCGCGAAAACGTGTCCGCGCAGGCGGAGGATGAACCGCTCAGCCGCCAGCCCGGACAGGTAACCGCCGGCGCCCATGACTGCCGCCGCCGTGGTAGCTACGGCGAGCCACCAGGCCGCGAGGCTCCAGAATCCGGCCAGGTATCCCCGCTCCAGCACCTTGTTTGTCATGACAGCAAAGATGGCTACGACAGCTATCTCCGAGACAGACACCACGATCGCCGAGAGCCCGCCCGCCAGCAGCAAGAGCCGGGTGCCCCGGGTGTATGGCCAGAACCGGCGGAAGACATCGCGGGCGGGCGCCACGTGCCGCCGGACAAGGAATGTCATCGCTTACCTTCCTTTTTCTCTGAGCGTGCGCGACCACGGCCCGGCATGACGGGAGCGGCGGCCCATTGCCGCCGCTCCCGAAATCCGTCACATTCAGTGCTACGGTGTCCCCGTCACCGGCGGCTAGCCGCCCTGCGGGCCGCCGCCCTGCGGCCCGCCGCCCTGCGTGCAGGAGCCCCGTCGCGGATAAGGCCGGCCGCCGCCCCAGCGGGAACCCCCCTGCGAAGCCGTTGAAACCAGACGCGGAAACATATGATGGAAGCTCATGGCACATCCCTTTCTCGATTAGCACTGGCCTTTCCAGTACTACACCACTGACGTTATGGCAGGTTCCTCTTATTACCCTCTTACCACGGGGCATATCTGCTGAAAATTACACATGAAAGTGTGCAGGACTTCCTTATCTCGACTTTAGCGGTTATGCTGCGAGGTCTTCTCAGGCGGCGCGGATGACGTTACGTAGTTAACATTCATGCCTGTCCGGCCACCCGGATGAGCGGAAGCGGGACCGGGGCAGAAATGCGCTCGTTGCCCCGGTCGTGTACGGGTTCCCGCGCGACCGAAGCTTCTTCCGGATAAACATCCTGCCCGGCGCTTGCCTGACTGCCAGGCCCGGTGCGGTGATACCGGCGATCCGGTCCTCAACGGACTCCTGGGCGGTGAGGAATAGCACGCACACGGTGGGCGGCCCGGCGCGCAACCGGCGCAGTACCTCCAGGCCGCCGAAGTCCGGCAGCATGACATCCAGCACGACGTGGTTTCGGACCAGCCGGTTCTGTGAGCGCCTAACGGTCGGCCACGAGCATTAGGGCGAGGGCCGGGCAATCGGTCACCGCGCGGCGGGCGGCCCTGGCGAGCTGGGCGGGCACAGG
>PLDT01000442.1:0-4503 GCA_003136255.1 Actinomycetota bacterium | reverse complement strand
CCGGGGCCGGGGCCGGGGCCGCGCTGCCGGATGGCCGCGGGGCGGCCGGGTCCGATGGGTGGGCGGTTGGCAGGCACGCGGCCCAGGTCATCGCCGAGCCGGTCCGGGGCAACCTCACGTCCGCCGGACTGCCCACGCGCATCCCGCAGGCGAACCTCATTCCCGGCTCCGTGGGCGGCGGTCGCCCGGCGGGCCACGGCTGGGCCAGCCGCTCGGGATCCGGGCCGGCTACGCCAGTTACCTCACCGACCACACCGCGATCACCGCGATCACCTGACGTGGCCCGCAACCGCCTGAGTGGGTTCCAGCGCGGGGTCCGCCGCGCCAAAGGCCTGACCCCCGACGACGGAGAGGGAGCCGACCGTTGAGTTACGCATACCGCCAGGACCTGAGCTGGCTCGTCACCGACTTCACCACGCGAGTCGCGGATGTCGCGCATGCGGCCGTGGTATCCGCGGACGGCGTGCCGCTCGCGCTCTCCGAACACATCCCTGATGGTTTCGCCGCGCAGCTCGCGGCCATCATCTCGGGGCTGACCAGCCTGATGCAGGGTGCCGCGCGGATGTTCGAGGCCGGTGATCCCACCCAGGCCCTGGTGGAGATGGAAGGCGGGCTGATGTTCGTCATGGCCATCAGCGGAGGCTCCAGCCTGGCCGTTCTGGCCGCTCCGGAGTGCGACACCGACCTGGTGGCCTACGAGATGACGCGGCTGGTCGAGGCGGTCGGTGACGTGCTGACCCCTGCTACCCGCGCCCCGTACGGCACCTGAGGTTGCCGGTCGCTCCGCTAGGTGAGTTGCTTTCGGTACGCCGTCCAGGTGTGCGCCACGGTGAACCCGGCCCGTTCGTACAGCCGGACGGCCCCGGTGAGCGAGTCGGCATCCACCCCCAGTGACGCCCGGTCGTACCCGTTCGCGCGGGCGGCGGACATCGCGGTCATCAGCAGGGCGGTGGCGATGCCCCGCTTGCGGCCGGCCGCGCGCGTGCCGATCAGGGCGATGTGCAGGTCACGATGCCCGGTCCGCTCGTGGTAGGCCTCGTACTCCTGGCCGATCAGCATGCCGAGCGGCTCGGACCCCTGGTAGGCCAGGAAGCTGAGCCCGGGCCGGAAGGCGCTGGAGGCCAGGAAGTACGCCCAGCTTTCCGCGCTGGTCTCGATCGAGCCCCAGTGGTCACGGAACGACTCGTTGCGGATTTGGCGGGCGTGTTCGGCCAGGTCCGGCGCGTAACCGACGATCGTCACGCCCGCTGGAATCTCGGCCGCCGAGATGGGCGCCGACAGGTCCCTGACCATCGAGTGGAACCAGCGCACGGGCCGGTAACCCCGCTGCTCGTGCAGCGCGACCGCCCCGGCGTTGGTCGACAGGCACCCGCTCGACAGCGACAGCTGGCGGCCGGGAAAAAGGTCCTTGTGCAGCGGAACCGCGGTCTGTTCGGCCCAGTCCAGGAGCTCCGCGCCGAGCCCGCGACCGCGGTACGAGGGGTGCACTCCGCCTTCGTGCAGGATGGTGTGCTCCGGGTCGGCGACGCCGCGGAGGGTCAGCATTCCGTAGCCGATCATGGTGCGGCCTTCGTAGATCGCTACCGAGCCGCGCGCGAAATCGTGCCTCGGGTGGCCGAAGGTCTCCTGCACGTCCTGCTCGCTGGTGTGGTCGTCGGTCCCGTCCGCATTCGCGATCGCGGTCAGCAGCGTGACCCAGTCTCCCGCGTCAGCCGGCGCCAGCGGCCGTCTGTCGAAGCCCATGGTCAACGATTGTGTCTCAGGTCTGGGGCGGGGCCAAACGGTTTGGTCACCTGCAATCACCGGTTGCACATCTATGCTTAGATGAGCCAGTGGTTCGCCGACCGGGTGGAACTGGTCGTGGAACCAGGCGCTCATGGCTACATGCAGTTCGGGGACCAGGGCGGCCCGGTGGTCGTGGAGACGGTCGATCCGCCGACTCGCTTCTCGTTCCGCTGGAACTATCCCGACGGGGAGGAACCAGTGACCGGCAACTCGATGCTCGTCGAGTTCACGCTGACGCCGGAAGGCAGCGAGCGGACCCGTCTTCGAGTGTCCGAAAGCGGCCACGAGCTGCTCGCCTGGCCCGACGCGGAGAAGCAACGTTACGCCGAAGAGCACTGGGACGGCTGGGCCGAGTACCTGGACCGCCTCGCCCGCATCCTCGCGAAGCGCCAACCACGATGACGGCGCAGGCCGATGACGAGTTGTGGTCGGCCATCGCCGACCCGTCTCGTCGCCGGGTCCTCGACCTCCTGGTCAGCAACGGTGACGTCAGCGCCAGTTGGCTGGCTGGCCACGTGCCCTTCTCTCGCCAGGCGGTCTCCAAACATCTCGTCGTGCTCGAACAGGCCGGGCTGGTCAGCCGGCACAAGCAGGGCCGGGAGGTTCTCTACCAGGTAGAAGCCCACCGCCTCGACCAAGCCACCCGGGCCATGGCTGACCTCGCCGCGCAATGGGACCGGCGACTGGCCACGATCAAACGGATCGCCGAAGCAGCGCACGCAGAAGCCGCAGGCTCTAACCCTCCCAGCCAAGGAGACCGCCATGAAGGATGAATCAGCGAACCCCGGCGCGCCGACCGTCGGCGGCACCAGTGCACCGCGCCTGCCTGCGGCCGTCGACCGGGCCGCCTTCGAGGTCGAACTTGACCGGCTGCGGGACCGGGAGAAGGCGCACACCCGCGAAGGCGACGCGATCGCGGCGGCCCGGCGGCTGCTGCCCATGACCGAGGTCGACGCCAGCCTCCCGCTGGCTGGGCCGCACGGGCCGCTCACCCTGCTCGACGCGTTCGAAGGGCGCCGACAGCTCATCGCCTACTACTTCATGTGGTGGGCCGGCCATCCCGCCGCCGAGCAGTGCGAGGGCTGCACCTGGGTCACCACCCAGGTCACGGACCTGTCCTACTTGCATTCCCGGGACATTACCTACGCGGTCTTCTGCCAGGGCCCCTACGACGCAAGCGCCCGCTACCGCGACTTCATGGGCTGGGACGTGCCCTGGTACTCAGCCCAGGACTCCCTCGGCGCGCTTCTGACCGGGCGCCAGCTCGGCTTGTTCCACCTGGTGTGCTACCTACGGGACGGCGACCGCGTCTTCGAAACCTACTGGACGAAACGCCGCGGCGTCGAGGCCCTGGACTACAGCTACGCGCTCATGGACCTGACCGTGTACGGACGCCAGGAGTCATGGGAGGTCTCGCCCCCCGGCTGGCCGCAACAGTGCTCCAACACGCGGACCGACGGCGGCTCACCCGAATGGCCACCAGTGTCGGTGTGGCCGGGCGGACGCCCCATCGCCCAGTGGCCGCGACTCGACACCGGACGCTCTGACGATCTCGCCGTCGGGCCCTGAGCTGCGGGCAGCCGCTACAACGAGTAGGCGGTGGGGGTTTTGGTGTAGGTGCGGCCGGAGGGGGTGCGCCAGATCAGGACGCCCGGTTCGGGCTGGTCCAAGTGCCAGCCTTGGGCTTGCTTGGCGCGGTGATGGTGACGGCACAACGGGGCGAGCCCGCATTCGCAGGTCCGGCCGCCCTGGTCCCAGGGCACCGTATGGTCCAGGTCGCAGCGGGCGGCGGGCCGGGTGCAGCCCGGCGCGGTGCACCGGTTGTTGCGGGCGCGGATCAGGTGGGTGAGCTTGCGGCTGGGGTGGTATCCGACCTCGCCGTGGGCGTGGTCGCACGGACCGCGAGCGATCGGGGTCAGCGGTGCGGTGATGGTGATCGGCGGTCCGGTGCCGGGCGGACCGATGCCGGATGGGGGGTGACGGCCGCGCAGGCAGGCGTGGGCGGCGGCGGTGCCGTCGGGGTCGAGCGCGGTGACGCACCAGCGGGTGCGGGGATGTCGGGCTGCGGCGGCGGCCAGGTCGCGGGCGTCGTCGCCGTCGAGCGCGCCGTAGGCGTCGGCGTCGCCGGGAGCCTCGGACTGGCCCAAGTAGGTGGCTAGGGGGATGGTGAGGGTGACCAGGGCGGCCAGGCTCGGGCCGGGTGCCGGGCTCNNCTAGGGGCGGCTGCTCTGGGCCGGCATTGGCCAGGTCGGGGAGCGCGGGATCGGTGGTCGCGGAATCAGGGGTCGCGGGGTCGGGGGCGGGCTCGGGAAGGGTGTCGCGGCCTTGGAGTAGGTCGAGGAAGGCACGGACTCTTAGTTCTTCTAGGGTGCCGTCCAGGCCGGCGGCGCGCAGGTCTAGGGCGCGTTGCTCGATGTGCTGCCACGAGGCCAGGACTTCATCACTGGGGAGCTCGCGGGCGATCATGCCGCCGTGGCCGGATTNNCTCGCGGAACCGGCGGACGTGGGTGTCGCGTTTGGCGGCTTCTTTCTGCTTGCGGACCGCCTCGGGGTCCAGCGTGAGGACTAGCTTGCGGGCGGCGTAACGCAGCTCGCCGTAGGTCATGCCCGGTGCGGCCGCCGCGAGGATCTGATCGGCCTTGGCCGCGTCGGCGTCGGACAAGATGCGGGTCTGCTCTTCGATGATGTGCAGGTGGATCGGGTGGATCAGGCCGACGT
>PLDT01000588.1:1323-3004 GCA_003136255.1 Actinomycetota bacterium | reverse complement strand
CGCGACCGCCGCGCCGCCCGCCATCAGCCCCGTGACCTGCCGCAGCGACCCGCCCCGGGCTCGCAGCATGGCCAGCTCCTCCGCCCGGCGGGCCGCCATCATCCGGGCCGCGAGCAAGATCACCGCCGCCGCGATCACGATCAGGCTGACCGACAGCAGCAACAGCACGGTCTCGATCCCGGCCTGGATGCTGAGGAACAAGGTCAGGTCAGCGATCAGCGGCGAGGTGACGTCCAGGTCGTCCGCGCCCGGCTCCAGCGATCCGGTCAGCCCCAGCGTGACCGTGGTGGCCCGGTTNNACTCCCAGTTCATCTCCAGGCCGGGGCCGGTGAACGCGGTCTGCATCGCGGCCAGCTGACCGGGATCCGCGAACACCCCGCCCGCCCAGTACTTGGGTGCCCGGGCCGGGGTGACGATCGAGGGCTGGCTGGCGAGCGGGTCCTGGGCCCAGAAGACCGAACCGGCCTGCTGCGGCCGGACGATCGCGGTGACGGCCAGCGCAATGATGCCCGTCGGGCTGACCAGCGTCACCCGGCTCCCCGGGTGCACCCCGAACCGGGCCGCGGTCTGCGGGGTGACCGCCACCGCCACGGTGCCTGGCCGCTGCGGCCCGGCCGAGTAACTGCCCGCGACCAGCGTGGCGTTGCTGGTCAGCGAGGCGCGGTAGAGCACCTCCAGCTTGGGCTGGGTACTGCTGATCACCGCGCTGGGCGCTGTGCCCGAAGCCACCAGCGCCGGTTCCGCGCTCAGGCCGTACCAGGCGCCGGGGCCGAGCGGGAGCGGCAGCGCGGCCAGGCTGGTCTTGATCTCCCGCGCGGTCAGGGCCAGCTGGCTCGCGGTCAGCTCCTGGTTGGCCACGGAGACGTTCTGGGGGCCCCCGGAGAAGCTGATCAGGTCATCGACGAAATTGGTCCAGCTCGCGCTGACCTGTACGGTCTTGATCGTGGGCGCGAGCTTGGCCGTGGTCTGGTGCAGCGCCTGGGACCGGGCGTGCAGGCTGAGCGCGGGCCCGGCCATCGCGGCGAACACGCACCCGGCCACCAGCAGGCCCAGGGCCAGCGTGCTCGCCACCGCCGTCCCCACCGCCCGCTTCAAGCTGTATCTCCCCGCTCGCCGCCGCCCCGGCCCCCGGCCGGTGCGGCGCCCCAGCCCCCGGCCGGACCTCGCGCTCATGCTGCCTCCGCGGCGCGCAGCGCGGCCGCGGCGTCCGGGCGCCGGGCCACGGTGAGGGCGGCGGCGAGCACGGGCAGCACCGCCACCGCCAGGGCCAGCGGGAGCGTCTGGGCCCAGCCGAACTGGATGAGCACCGGCGGCACCGGCGCGGTCGCCGACGAGGTCAGGGTGATCGCCGGGACCAGCAGCTCGGCGAGAATCACGCCCAGGATCAGCCCGGCCACCGCCGACGGCAGGCTGAGCATGAGCTTCTCCAGGCACAGCTGCCCGGCCGCCGCGCGCGCCGGCACGCCCAGCGCGGCCAGCAGCGCGTTCTCCGCGCGGCGCTGCCGGACGCCGGCCGCGATGCTGACGCAGAAGCCGGTAATGGCCAAGATCGCGGCCGCGATCGCCACGACCAGCAGCGCCTGCTGCGGCACGGTCGACAGCGGGTCGCTGAGCAACCCGGCCGCCACCCCGGCCGCGGAGGTGATGGTCGATCCCGGCGGCAGGTCGCCGGCCAGTCCGG
>PLDT01000588.1:0-1299 GCA_003136255.1 Actinomycetota bacterium | reverse complement strand
CCGCACGGACAGGATCGCGCCGTTGACGTTGACCTGCACCAGGGATCCGACCCTCACGTTGCTGGCGGCCAGGAACGCCTTGGTCGCGATGCCGGGCAGCGTCTTCACTGGCGGGGTCCCGGTCAGGGTCAGCTCGCCGCCCACCGGGATGGGGGCCTCCCCGGCAAAACTGCCGAGCGACTGCCCGTAGCCGGGTTCGAGGGTCACCGAGAGCGCGCTGCCCGACGGGCCCTTGGCGGTCACCGCGGGCATGCCCGACGGCCCGGCGGTGCCGTTGGTCTGGCGGACGCCGGCCAGCTCGGTGGACGAGCCGACGGCCGGCCAGGTCCCGAGCGCGGTGCCGGGCAGCTGGCTCGTGCCCGGCCCGGCGGAGAAGCTGTCCACGATGAAGGTGGCCGACTCGCGGGCCCGTTTGGCGGGCAGCGTGTAGTCCAGGCTGACCGAGGTCAGCCGCAGCGGGTAAATAGCCCCGCCCGCGCTGCCAGGAGTCGCGCCCGCGCTCCCCGAAGCCCCGCCCGCGCTGCCCGAAGCCCCGCCCGCCTGGTTGGCCAGGGTGACGGTCAGGGTGTGGTCCTGGCCGTCGGCGGGCAGCAGGCCGGCGTCGAGCTGGTAGACGTTGTGGTCGGCATCCTCGACGGACACGGTCACCGTGGCCGGGGCCAGTCCCAGCGACGCCGGGCCGAGCCGGGCGGTCAGCTGCACCTCGGTCCCGTGGCCGGGCAGGGCCACGCCCGGCGGCGGCCCGGTGCGCGCGATCTTCCCGAACAGCGCGGCCGCGTTCACCGGCAACTGGTCGGCGCGCAGCAGCGCCACGTCCGCGGCCTGGCCCGAGTTGACCGCCAGCAGCTCGCTGTTGTCGCTCGTCTGCGGGAACACCGCGACCGGCATCGCGTCCCGCACCCCGGGCAGCCCGACCACGGCGGCGGCCTGGGCCGCCGACAGCGGCTGGCTGGTGTCGACGCGGACGTCGGCGCCCGTGCTGAACGCGGCCTGGTCATGGTCGGAGCGCGTCCAGCTCTGCCGCTGCGACAGGGCCAGCGTCCCGGTCGCCACGGCCAGCACGATCAGCAGCGCCGCGCCGCCCTGCCGGATCGGCTGCCGGCTGATCTGCCAGCTGGCCAGCGCGGCGGTCAGCCGCCGGCCACGGGCGGCCAGCCGGTCGCCGGCCTTGCCGCCCGCGGGCAGCAGGCGCAGCGCGAGGACGGTGCCGCCCGCCAGGGCCAGGGCCGGCGCGACCACCACCACCGGGTCGATGCCGAAGTTGCCGTTCGCGCCGGCCGAGACCGCCGAGTAGTGCCG
>PLDT01000081.1:0-28605 GCA_003136255.1 Actinomycetota bacterium | reverse complement strand
TGATCACCGGGCTGCAGACGATGCCGTCGATCGCCTGGTTCCCGTTCGCGATCATCCTGTTCGGTATCAGCACCACCACCATCCTGTTCGTCATCGTGCTGGGCGCGGCCCCGTCGGTCGCCAACGGCCTGATCGCAGGCGTGGACTACACCCCGCCGCTCCTGCTGCGAGCCGGCAAGATGATGGGCTTGCGCAGGCTCTCCCTATACCGGCACCTGATCCTGCCGGCCTCGCTGCCGGCGTTCGTGGCCGGGCTGAAGCAGGGCTGGGCGTTCGCCTGGCGGAGCCTGGTGGCCGGCGAGCTACTGGTCGCCATCGCGGGCCAGCCGTCCCTGGGCGTGCTGCTGTCGAACGACCAGGACCAGGCCGACATGCAGGGCGCCACCGCGATCATCATCGTGATCCTGATCCTGGGCATTATCGTCGATATGCTGTTCGGCCTGGGCGATCGGGCCATCAGGCGGCGCTGGGGCCTGACCGGCACGGTCTGATCACGAGGAGCGGGCCAGGAGTCACTGCCAGGAGATCGACGCTTCGTTCAGCAGGAATTTCAAGGCCGCGGCGGCCCGGCGGAATCCCTCCGGGCCGCTGAAGCCGCCGAAGCGCCCGGCCTGGGCCAGGTGCGGCTCCAGCGACATGAAGCCCGCGAAGCCGTCCTCCCGTAGCGCGGTCAGCGTCTGGCGCAGCTCGCCGTCGCCCTGGCCGGCGGGTACGACCTCGCCGGTCGCGGCTAGCGCGTCCTTGACCTGCAGGTAGACCAGGTGGGGCCGGAGCAGTGCGTAAGCGTCGGAGAACGGCCGGACGCCGCACTGCACGAAGTTCGCCGGGTCGAAGGTCGCGCGCAGGGCCGGGGAGGCCACGGCGGTGATCAGGTCGGCGCACCGGTCCGGGACGTCTCCGTAGATCTCTTTCTCGTTCTCGTGCGCGAGGACCAGGCCGCGCTCCTCGGCGATCTGGGCCAGGGCGCCCATGCGGTCGATGACCTGCCCCCGGTATCGCTCCGGCGGCTCACCCGCGGGGATGAAGAAGGAAAACACGCGCACGATCGCGGTGCCGAGTTCGCCTGCGACATCGGCGACGCGGCGCATCCGGTCCAGCTCGCGGGCCAGCGGCGCGGCGACCGGAATCTTGCCGATGGGGGAGCCGATCGCGGAGACCCGTACCCCGGCGGCGTCCACCGCGGCCCGGAACCCGGTCAGCTGCTCATCGGTGAAATCGGCGACGTTCACCGACCAGGCGCTGCGCAGCTCGAGATGCGAGATCGACTCGGCGGCCAGCGTCGCGAGCTGGGCCCGCGGATCGGGCGAGATCTCGTCGGCGAACCCGCTGAGGGTGACGGTCATGAGCTCAGCCTCACCGGCCGACCGGTCCTGGAGGACTCGTATACGGCCAGGATGATCTCCAGCGCGTCGCGGCCGCTGCGGCCGCTGACCGCGGGCTCCCGCCCGGTATCGACCGCGTCGAGCAGGTCGGCGAGCTGGGCGGCGTGGCTGGCGATATCCACGGCGGCCGGGTCGGCGGCGCCCGACAGGCCGGTGTCCGCCGCCGGGGCCGGGGCGGCCTCGCCGGTGAGCGCGCGGCGGACGATCTGGCCATCCTGCACGGTCACCGTGCCTTCGGTGCCGGTGATCTCCAGGCGCTGCGGGAAGCCGGGCCAGGCCGCGGTGCTGGACAAGATGGTGCCGACGGCACCCGAGGCGAACCTGACGATCGCCAGCGCGGTGTCCTCCACCTCGATCTGGTGCGCCTGCGTGGTGCACACCGCGGTGACCTCGGCGGGCGGGCCCAGGCACCAGCGCAGCAGGTCGACGTAGTGGACGCCCTGGTTCATCAGCGACCCGCCGTCCATCGCGTAGGTGCCGCGCCAGGCAGCGCTGTCGTAATAGCCTTGAGCGCGGTACCACTTCGTGCTGGCTTCCCCCAGCACGAGGCGGCCGAGCGCACCATCGTCGAGCAGGCGTTTCAGCTCGACCAGGCCCGCGTCGAACCGGTGCTGAGAGATCACGGTCAGGGCCACGCCGGCCGCCTGGGTCGCGTTGATGAGCCGGTCCGCGGCGTCCAGGCTCACGTCGATCGGCTTTTCCACGACCACGTGCTTGCCCGCCTGGGCCGCCTGGATCCCGATCTGCGCGTGCAGGCCGGTCGGCACGCACACGCAGACCACCTCGACGTCGCTCCGGGCCAGCAATGTGCCCAAATCCGGCTCGGCCCGGCAGCCGTGGGCGGCGGCGAAGGCCGCGGCGGCGCCGGCCGCCACGTCGGTCACCGCCACCAGCAGGGCGTCCGGCCGCCCCGTTTTCGAAAGCAGGGCGATGGCCTCGGCGTGAATAGCCGCGATCACCCCGGTGCCGACGATCCCGAAACCGCGGGTCACGGGCTCACCTCCATCCACTCGGCGAGGACGCTGCGGTACTGCGGCAGGGCCACCTCGGGCTCGGCGATCTCGGGATGCCAGCGCTTCTCCCACTCCACCGAGATCCAGTTCGGGTACCCGCCCGCCGCGAGCAGCCGGAGCATCTCCTTGACCGGCACCTCACCCTCGCCGAGCAGCACCAGCTCCCAGTCATCGCCGTCGTCCCCCACGGTCCGGCGGGCGTCCTTGACCTGCGCGAGCAGGATACGCCCGCCGAGGTTGGCGTAGACGTCAGCGGGCGACTCGCCCATGCGGTGCGGGTGATGGCTGTCCCACACCGCGCCCACCCACTCCGGGTCGGTCTCCTCCAGCAGCTGCGCCACCACCGACGAGGAAGAGAAGTCGTCGTGGGTCTCGACGCCGATGGCGACGCCGAGCCGCCGGGCCAGCGGCACACTCGACTCGAGGACCCGGGCCGCGGCGCGGAGCTGACCACGGCGGGCCGGGCCGGAGGCAGCCAGCGCGCCGCCGAACACGCGCACCACCGGCGCCTCCCAGTCGCTGGCCAACTCGAGGAAACGCCGCAGCTGCGGACCGGGGTCGCTGTCGGTCAGCCGGATGGAGCTGTCCACGGCGACGACCGGCAGGCCGGCCAAGGCCCGCTTGACCTGGGCGCGCTCCGCGGCGGGCATCGACGGGTCGATGAGCTCACCGTCGATGAGCCGGAGCTCAACGCCGCGGTAGCCCCACCGGCGGCCGAGCGACACGGCCGAGGCCAAGGTGGCGTCGGGGAACGCCAGCGTGCTGAAGGCGACGCGCGACAGCGGATCCGCGCTGCGAATCATGGGACGCGGATAACGGGGATTACCTTCATGAATCCTTTGAGACTAGCTGGGCTAATGTGAACGTGGGGTGTGGCCCGTTCCCGACCGTGCGAGACGGCCGGGAACGGGCCCGCTTGCTCCTCGGATCCGGGGGGATCAGGTCCGCGGAAGCAAGTGCAGGATGACCACCTCGTCGGTGCCGGTGGAGTTGCCGTTGTTCGACCCGGAGGGCTGGCCGCTCTCGTACGGATTCGACTGGGTCGGCCAGCCGGTGTAGTTCTGCGAGTTGTACTCGAACCAGTCCGACGCGGTCGTGGTCGGGATGATCGGCAGGTTGGCCGCCACGTACTGCTCGAGCGGTACGAGCGCCGTGGTCTGCGCGGCGGTCGTCGAGGCCGCGGCCAGCGCGGCCAGGTCGGAGTCGATCGCCGGGCTGTTCAGCCGCTCGTAGTCACCGGTCGCGGCCGAGCCGCTGGCCAGCGAGCTGTCCAGCCAGCCGTCGTACATGTTGTAGGGGGTGAGGCCGCTGTTCGACCAGTGCGAGGTCAGCTGGAAGTCACCGTCGGCGACGTCGGAGTTCCAAGCGGTGGTAGCTATGCCCTGGAACGTGGCGTCGATACCGGCTGCCCGCAGTTCTTGGGCGACGATGGAGTCGTCCTCGGCGTAGTCGGTGTAGGCGGCCGGGTCGGTGATGGTGAGCGCGACGGTCTGGCCGTTCTTGGCGAAGAAACCGTTGCTCCCCTTCGTGTAACCGGCCTTGGTCAGGATCTGCTCGGCCGCGGCCGCGCTACCGGTGGCCGAGACCGTCAGGCTGGAGACCGGCCCCGCCCACGCGTTGTAAGTGGGCAGCGTGAGGCCGGTCGCGTTGAGCACCGGATCCTCCAGGCCTGCCTCACCCTCGGAGGCGATCAGGGTACGGTTGATCGCCGCGCTGATCGCCTGGCGGACGGCCAGCTGGTTGGTCGGCCACTTGTTCAGGTTCGGCATCAGGCTGTTGGTGCCGCCGGGCGCCTCCCAGAAACCGTGTTCGGACGGGTTGGTGTCGACGAAGTCCTTCTGCAGGCCGGGGATGAAGTTCCCGGTCCAGTCGATCTCCCCGGCGAACAAGGCGCTGAGCGCGCCGGTGTTGGAGGGGTAGGCCGGGAAGTAGACGTTCGGGACATGGACCTTGGAGGCCTGCCAGTAGTTGGGGTTCTTCTTCAGGGTGAAGCCCTGCGGCGTGAAGGTGCTCAGCATGAATGGCCCGGTGCCGACTGGGTTCGGGTCCGCGTAGGTCGCCGGGTTGCCGACCGTGCTCCAGATCGCCTGCGGCACGATCGCGGTGCCTGCGATGTTCTGCAGGTTGGCGTACTGAGCGGTGGGGAACGTGAGCGTGACGGTGTTGCCGGATGTGCTCACGTTGGTCATGGTTAGGCCGTCGAGGTTGATCGCCGCGTTGCTCTTGAGCAGGTTGAAGGTGAAGGCGACGTCGGCTGGCGTCAGCGGCGTGCCGTTGTTCCACTTCACGCCCTGGCGGATCGTGAAGGTAATCGCCTTGCCGCCGTTGGACCACGCGTAGGACGTAGCGAGCCACGGGTAGTACGTCGGGGGCGCGGCCACGTCGAACTGGAGCAGCGGCTCGTAGATGAGCCCGTCGGAGCCCATGCCGTAGGCCGCCTGGGTGGTCACGAACGGGTTGAACGCCTGGGTGATAGAGGTCTCCGGGGAGCTCTCCATGACCAGGGTCTTTCCGGTCGTGGTGGCGCTGCCGGTCGAGCCAGAGCTTGCATTCGTGCTCGAACTCGTGCTCGACGAACAAGCGGCGACTCCGGCCGCGAGCAGGACCGCGGCCGACAGGGCCAAGAACTGTCTTGGATGATTCAATCTCCTCATCTTCTCCTTCTCTCGGGTTTCTCTTGATTTATGAGGTAGCTGGCCGTCGCGCCTTTACCTCCTCACGGCGCGGCGACCACTTCGGGCGCGGCGATGTCCAGGTGCCAGCAGGCGGCGCCCCGGGTGGGCGAGATCTGCATGAGGGGGGGATCGTCCTGCCGGCAGCGGTCGTCGGCGAACGGGCACCTGGGACTGAACGGGCAGCCAACCGCCGGGACGCCCTCGGGGTTCCGGCGCGCCGAGGCGCTTTGGCTTCCCTGGGCGCGCCGCGCGCTGCCGCGCAGCGCGCTGCCGAGGTTGTCAGGGTCCGGTGCCGATGCGACGAGCAGCTGGGTGTAGGGATGCGCCGGGTGCTGGGTGATCTCCTCGGCCGGGCCGCGTTCCACGATCTCCCCGGCGTACATGACCAGCACCTCGTCGGCGAAGTAGCGCGCGGAGGCGATGTCGTGGGTGATGTAGAGCATGGCGAGCCGAAACCGCTGGCGAAGATCGTCGAGCAGGGCGAGCATCTCAAGCCGGATGGAGACGTCCAGCATGGAGACTGGTTCGTCGGCCAACAGCACCGCCGGGCGGGCGGCCAGGGCCCGGGCGAAGGAGACTCTCTGGCGCTGGCCGCCGGACAGCTCGTGCGGGTACTTGGGCAGGAATTGCTGCGCGGGCGTGAGCCGGACCTGGTCCAGCAGCGCCGCGACTTCCTGGCTCACGTTCGCGTCCGGCTGGTGCAGCTTCACCGGGCGCTCGAGATGGTAGCGCACGGTATGCACCGGGTTCAGCGAGGAGAACGGATCCTGGAAGACCAGCTGGACCTCGCTCTTGTACCTCCGGAAGTCCCCTCGGCTTGCTACCTTGACCGGTTTGCCGTCCAGCTGGATCCGGCCTGAGGTCAGCCGTTCCTGCCCGGCCAGCAGCCGCGCGGCCGTTGACTTGCCTGATCCGCTCTCGCCAACCAGCGCGACGACGGCACCGCGGTACAGATTGAAGGAGACATCGCGCACCGCGTGCAGGATCTGGCCGCGGCCGATCCGGAAGTCCTTGCCGATCGAGATCGCTTCCATGGCCAGCGGCCCGCGTTCGGCGGCCGCGGACGTCACGGTCAGTTCGGTCATGGCCCCAGCTCCGCGACGGTGCTCAGATCCCCGGCCTCGGAGGCCCCGGGTGGTGTCCGGATCTCCGGTACCGGGGTATCCGGCAGGACGAACGGGCAGGCTGTCACGTGCGCCGGATCGGAGGACGTGATCACCGGCAACAGCTGCATGTCGACCTCCTCGCACGCCGTGGTCCCGTACGGGCAGCGCGGCAGGAACGGGCAGCCAGGAGGCGGATAGCGCAGGTCAGGCGGGGAACCTGGGATGCCCGCGAGCTCGCGGCGGGGACCGTGCAGCGACGGGAAGGAGTTCAGCAGACCCTTGGTATAGGGGTGCGAGGTCTCGTGTTGGATCTCCTCCGCCGTGCCGACCTCCAAGAGCTGGCCCGCGTACATGACCGCGATCCGGTCGGCCAGCTCGAGCAGGAGCGACAGGTCATGCGTGATGAACAAGATCGAGAAGCCGAGGCGCTCCTTCAGCTCCACGATCTGAGCCAGGATGTCGCGCTGCACCACGACATCGAGCGCGGTGGTCGGCTCGTCCATGATGACGACTTCCGGTTCGGTAGCCAGCGCCATGGCGATCATCACCCGCTGGCGCATGCCGCCGGACAGCTCATGGGGGTAGCTGCGCAACCGGGACCGCGGGATGCCGACCAGATCGAGCAGGGACGCGGCCTTCTCCCGCGCTTCGTCCCGCGGCATCTTCAGGTGGGCGTGGATGGCGTCAACCAACTGGTCGCGGACCCGCAACACCGGGTTCAGCGCGTTCATCGCGCTCTGGAACACGATGGCGATCTCGCGCCAGCGCAGTCGCCGCAGCTCCTCGGGTCCCATCTCGAGCAGGTCGACAGGCCTGGACAGCCGGCGGCCCCGGTAGATGACGCTGCCGTTCGTGATGAGCGCGGGCGCGCGCAGCAGGCGGGTCGCGCCGTAGACCAGCGTCGACTTGCCCGACCCGCTCTCGCCGACCAGGCCGAGGACCTCGCCGGCGCCGAGGGCGAGGTTTACCCGGTCCACGGCCCGCACGTCACCCCCCGGTGTCCGGTAGGCGACCGACAGGTCACGGATGTCGAGCACGGTATCCGGGCTGAGGTCAGCGGAAGAAGCTCGGGCCCGGCCGGTGGCCAGAATCGCCGGGTCCAGGGTCCGGTCCGTGCTCATCAGCGTCCACCTCCCGTGACGTCGTCGAGCAGGGAACTTCGGGAGAACGAGTGCAGGAACCGGGCGACGCGGCCGCCGAGGCGTACCTGAGCCAGCACGGGCGTCGGGTCGGCGGGCGGGAGCCAATGCCCGGCGATCCTGCTGGCGCTGCTCGCGTCGCGCAGGCGCGGGTTGCCCAGCTCGTCGATCCCGGTGTTCACCAGCACCAGGGCGGTACCGATCAGCGCCACGGCCAAGCCCGGCGGTACGAACCACCACCAGGCTCCGAGCTGCAGGGCCTGCTGGCTCTCGGCCCAGTAGAGAATGGTGCCCAGGCTCCAGCTGTTCAGGTCGGCGAGGCCGATGAAAGCCAGGGCCACCGAGGCCCCGATCGCGTACANNCACGGTGTTCACGAAGCTCGCCGCGATCAGGCTCACCTCGTTGGGGATGATCTCGAAGGCGATGATCCGCCAGCTTTTCTCCCCCGTCTCCCGGGACGCGGCCACGAAGTCGCGGTTACGGATGGCCAGGGTCTGGGCCCGGATCACCCGCGCCCCCCACGGCCAGCCCAGGCCGGCTAGCACCAAGATCGTGGGCGCCTGCCCCCTCAGCGACGGGTAGCCGAGCAGGACGATGAGCAGGGGCAGCGGCGGGATCACCAGGAACACGTTGGTAATCAGCGACAGCACCTCGTCCCAGAAGCCGCCGAGGAAGGCGGCCGCTACGCCCACGATCACGGCCAGCGCCGTGGCCACCACGCCGACGATGATCGCGAGCTCCAGGGTGAGCCGGATCCCGACCAGAAGCTGCGATAGCACGTCCTGCCCGCTCTGCGTGGTGCCGAGCAGATGGGCCGCGCTCGGCGCGTTCAGCGACGCGCCGGGGGAGGGATTCCCGTACGACGGGTCGTACGGGGTAACCTGCGGCCCGATGATGGCCGCGAGCACGAAAAGCCCGAGCACGACGGCGCCGACCTTCGCCTTGGTCGGCATCCGGCGCCAGCGGCCGCGATAGGCGATTTCCTGGGTGACCGCGGTCGAGTCGACCCTGATCGCCGGGGCGACAGTCATCGCGCCTCCCTGGTCCGTGCACGGGGATCGACGAACACGATGATGAGATCGACGATCAGGTTGGCGATCAGGACGGCGAAGGTGATCACGAGGAAGATCGCCTGCATCAGCGGGTAGTCCTCGGAGGTGACCGCGTTGAGCAGCAGCAGGCCGATCCCCGGGTAGGAGAAGACGATCTCCATGATCAGGGCGCCGGACACCACGAAGCCGATCGCCAGGCCGAATCCCTGCAGCTGCGGCAGGATCGCGTTGCGCGCGGCGTAGGTAAAGATGACCCGGCGATCGTGCAGGCCCTTGGCCTGGGCCGCGACCACGTAGTCCTCACCGGTGGTCGTGATCATGACGTTGCGCATCTGCAGCATCCAGCCGGCGATCGAGGTGAGCACGATGGTGAGCGCGGGCAGCAGTGAGTGGTAGATCGCGCTGCTGATGAAGTCCCAGTGCCATCCCGGAATCAGGCCCTGCCCATAGCCCTGGCCGACCGGGAAGACGTGCAGCTTGAGGGCGAACAGTTCGAGCAAGATCAGCGCGAAGAAGAAGTAGGGAATCGCCTGCAGGAACATGAGCCCGGGCAGAACCCGGTCCAGGCTGCCGCCGTGCCGCCAGCCGGCCACGATGCCGAGGCCGGTGCCTATCACGAAGGCGATGACGGTCGCGGTGCCCACCAAGGTGATCGTCCAGGGCAGCGTCTCGCCGAGCAGGGTCGAGACCTGCGCCGGGTACTCCGCGACCGAGGTGCCGAAGTTGAAGTGGGAGACGTCGACGACGTATGTCGCGTACTGGTGCCAGATCGAACCCGGATGTCCCACCCCGAGCATCGCCTCCAGCGCGTGGTAGGCCGAAGGCTGCAAGTCGGGAAACTTCGCCAGGATGGCCTGGACCGCGTTTCCCGGCATGAGGCGCGGGATGAAGAAGTTGATGGTCAGCGCCACCCAGGCCGTGATGACGTAGAAGATCAGGCGGCGGATGATGAAGTACATGGCGGCTCCCTAACCCCTCGCTGCCGGGCGGGCGGCAGAGGTGGACCTGGCCGGTTTGCGGGCATTATGGTTCCCTTGCCCCGCGGGGGCCCGGTACATGCGGGAGGCCGCGAGTGCCTCCACGGGCCGCCGCGTCAGGGTGCCTGGCGGGCATCCGCAGCTTGACCGCAGCACGAGCACGGTCGGCAGCAGTTCCACGGTGGGCGGCAGCCCGGGGCTGGCGATCCGGTCGAGGAGGCGGGCGCAGCCCCGCTCACCGAGCATGCGGGTGGGCTGGTGAATGGTGGTAAGTGGGGGATCGAACAAGCTGGCGGGATAGATATCGTCGAAGCCGACCACGGCCACGTCCCCAGGAACGGCCACGCCAGCCTTACTGAAGGCCCGCAGTACCCCGATGGCCATCTGGTCGTTGGCGCACACGACCGCCTCGGGCAAGTCCCCGCGGTGCCTGACGAGCAGTTCTTCCCCGGCATGCTCGCCGCTGCGGACGCTGAAGATGCCGTGCACCGAGCCGATGAGCTGGCACTGCGGGTTGCCGCGCAACACGTGGTGGAGGGCGAGCCGCCGCTCGACGGCGTCGGGTGCATCCGCTGGCCCGTCGACGTGGAACAGCCGCCGTATGCCGTGCTCGGCGATGAGGTGGGTGACGATCGCAGCCGAGCCGGAAAAGTTGTCGGCCGCCACCACGTCGGCCGCACGTTCGCCGGGTGTCCCGGCTATGACCACCACGGGCATCCGCGCGGCGAGGCGCTCGATGATAGACGAGGCAACGAAACCTTCGCCGATGAGGATCCCGTCGGTCTTGCCCGAGAGCGCGTGCAGCCGGGTAACTTCCGGCTCGCCCATGTCATCTGACTGCAGGAAGGTGATCAGGAGCGACCAGTCGTGGTAGCGGATGTGCTCCTCGACGCCGCGTAGCACCTGGTCGTAGTAGAGTAGCCCGGCGTTCTCCAGAGCGTCATCTACCTCACGCTCCTTGCACACCAGGCCGATGACGTCCTTGCGGCGGCGAGACAGGCTCTGGGCGGCCCCGTCGGGGACGTAGCCGAGCTGCTCGATGGCCTGCCTGACCCGGATCCTGGTTTCCTCGCGAACCCGATCCTGGCCGTGTACTACCCTCGAGACCGTGGCCGTGGAGACGCCGGCCAGGCGCGCGACGTCATAAAGTGTTACCACGTCTTCTCGATCAGTGACATGGCTGTAAGTGTCTGACCGACCAGCAGCATCGCCATAGATCCCTTGCATCACGGTTGTAGATCCCTTGTATAAACGTCATGTAAACGTTTACATCCGAAATCTAAGCGCTTACACTAACCCTCAGCACAGGGCCGGTCAAGGTCCGTGGTCATGTAAAAGTCGTGTAAAAAGGAGAGGCTGATGACTGAACCGGCGCCAGGTGCTGACGGTGTCCTGGCTTTCCCCGACGGGTTCGTCTGGGGAGCGTCGACGGCCGCCTACCAGATCGAGGGGGCGGCGAGCATCGACGGCAAGGGCCCGTCCGTATGGGATACCTTCAGCCACGCGCCGGGCAACGTCCGTGGCGGCGACACCGGCGATATCGCCTGTGACTCCTACCATCGGTACCGCGAGGATGTCGCGCTGATGGCCTCNNCTGCTGGACGAACTCGGCGAGCACGGCATCGCGCCCACGGTCACCCTCTACCACTGGGACCTGCCTCAGGAACTCCAGGACGACGGCGGCTGGGCGGTACGCGATACCGCGCAGCGGTTCGCCGAATACGCCGCGATCTGCGGCGAGGCCTTCGGTGACCGGGTGACCCGCTGGATCACGGTGAACGAGCCGCAGGTCGTGGCCAACAACGGCTACCGTCACGGCCAGCACGCGCCGGGGCTGCGCGACGATGCCGCCGCCGCCGCCGCCACCCATCACCTGCTGCTCGGCCACGGACTCGCTACCCAGGCGCTGCGCGGCCTTAGCACGGCCGAGGTCGGCATCACCCTGGACCTGCACCCGATCCGCGTGCTCGGCGACGGCCGGGATGCCGTGGAGAGCGCCCGGCTGATCACCGACGCGATGGTGAACGGCATCTTCCTCGACCCGGTGCTGCATGGCCGGTACCCGGTGCACGCGCCCGAGGCCCTGCTTCCGCCCCCCGCGCTCGTCGGCGATACAGACCTGGAGATCATCCATCAGCCGCTGGACTTCCTCGGCGTCAACTACTACTCCCCGATCTTCCTGGGGGCCGGCGATCCGGACGACCTGCGGCGGAACCAAGAGCGGGCCCGCAGCGCGGTCCCGGGCGTCGTCGAGTACCTGCCGGACTGGCTGGAGCGGACCACGATGGACTGGCTCGTTGACGCCAGTGGGTTGCGCGACCTGCTGCTGGACGTGTCCAAGCAGGCTCCCGGGCTGCCGCTGTACGTGACCGAAAACGGCCGCGCGGCCGAGGACTACGTGAACCCGCAGGGCGAGGTCGACGACATCGAGCGGGTCAGGTACCTGCACACGCACCTGGAGGCCGCCGCACGCGCCATCAATGACGGGGCGAACCTGGCCGGCTACTTCGTCTGGTCGCTGCTGGACAACTTCGAGTGGGCCTGGGGCTACCAGAAACGGTTCGGCGTCGTCTTTGTCGACTTCGGGACCCAGCGCCGGATCCCCAAGTCCAGCGCCCGGTTCTACTCCGATGTCGTGCGGGCCAATGCCGTGCCACCGCTGCCCGCCGCCTGGCCACGGTGACAGTAGTCACCTAACCTCCTCTAATCCGGCAGTCGAGGGGCTTCATCGCCCCTTCGGCTGCTGGCGCAGCCGAGAGATGACTAGGGAGTTCACGGATTCCAGCCCTTGCTCCGCGGGCGGACGCTGGCGCGCAGCAGCATCGGGGTCAGTTCGTAGCTGGCTTTGACTGGGCTACCGTCGTTGGAATGCACCCGCAATCCGCTCGGCTGACGTTCCGTGAGATGACCCGTGCTGACCTGGACGACATGGCCGTCTTGCTCGGTGACCCCGAGGTCATGACCTACTACCCGCGGCCGAAAACCCGGGATGAAGCCGCCCGGTGGATCGAGTGGAACCGCGGTCTGTACCAGATGCGTGGTCACGGCCTGTGGCTGCTGAGCACGCCCGATGACGGCTTCGTGGGTGACTGCGGCCTCACGCCGCAGGAGGTGGACGGCGTGACCGAGCTGGAGGTCGGTTACCGCGTGCTGCCCGCGCTTCAGGGCCGCGGCTACGCCACCGAGGCGGCGGCCGCCTCCCGTGACTTCGCCCGCGACGTGCTCGGCGCCAAACGGCTCGTCGCGATCATCCATCCGGATAACCGGCCGTCGCAGCGGGTCGCGGAGAAGATCGGACTGCGCCCGGAGAAGCGGGCGGTGGTGCACGGCGGCCGGGACGCCATCATTTACGCCGCCGCCCTGGACCAGGAGTAACGATACTGATGCCCATGCGCCAGGAGACAGCGGTCGACGGGTTCCGGCTGGCCTACGAGCGGATCGGGCCGGGACCCGGCAAGCCGGCCGTGCTGATGCTGCACGGGTGGCCGGGGGACCGGACCGACTACCGCGCGCTCGCGCCACCGGTATCGGCCGTGGCCGACGTGGTGGTGCCGGACCTGCGCGGGTTCGGGGAGTCGGACAAGCACGAGGCGGACCCGGCTCAGCAGTACACCGCCGCCGCCCAGGCCCGGAGCCTGATCGCGCTGATCGAGGAGCTCGGCCTGGTCCGGCCCGTACTGGTCGGCTACGACATCGGCAGCCGGATCGCCCAGGCGATCGGCCGGGACCGGCCCGACCTGGTCCGCGCGCTGGTCATCGCGCCGCCGCTGCCGGGGATCGGCGCCCGGATCTTGCAGCCGCGGGCCCAGCAGGAGTTCTGGTATCAGGCGTTCCACCAGCTCCAGCTGTGCACCGAGCTGATCGACGGCCAGCCCGACGCGGTCCGCGCCTACCTGCGGCACTTCTGGTCGCACTGGTCCGGCCCGGGCTACGAACCGACCAGCCAGCACCTGGACCACCTGATGTCCGTCTACGGGCGGCCCGGCGCGTTCACCGCCTCGATCGCCTGGTACCGGGCGGGCGCGGGCTCGGTCGCGGCCTCCCTGGCTGAGCAGGTTCCCGGGCACAAGATCGCGGTGCCCACCACGGTGCTGTGGCCGGATTACGACCCGCTGTTTCCTCGCGAATGGTCCGACCGGATCGGCGAGTTCTTCGCCGCGGCCACGCTGACCTGGCTCGACGGCGCCGGTCACTTTTCACCGCTGGAGGCCGCGGACGCCTACGCCGCCGCCATCACCGCCGCCATCGCCTTACGCTTCGGGGTCGATGCGCAGTGCGCTGAAGCGCGCGGCCAGGTCCTGGACCCACTGTGGTGGTGTCCGGTGATCCGCCAGCGGGAGGCCGGCTTCGCTGCGCCACAGCACGTCGCCGAGGGCCTGGCGCAGATGCCAGGCCATCACCCGGGCAGGCGACAGCTGCCGTCCGGTGACCCGCTGGTAGTGGCGCATGATCGCGGTCAGCAGTTCCAGGCCGGGACCCATCCCCGGACCGGGAAAGGCGCGGAGCTCATATTCGGGCTCGGCGGCCCCGATGTTCTCGAAGTCCACCACCAGCCGGAGCTCGGCGCGGTCCCACACCTGGTTGTCGCCGTGCAGGTCACCGTGCACGAGGACGGCCGGGCCGGGCGAGGCGAGCACGGCGTCGGCCCAGTCGCACCATCCGGCGACGGTCCGGAGCTGATCCGGCCGGACCCAGGTCCCCAGCCGGTCCCGCAAGGTCCTGGTCGTGACCGGCGGCAGCTGCGCGCCGGTGAGCGTACCGACGGCGGCCTCGGCGCGCTGGCGGGCGGCCGGGTCGTGCAAGGCGGCCAGGAACCGCACCAGCTGCCTGGCCGCGTGGTCCGGGTCGATCGAGCCCGCCACCTCGAACAGGGATGTCCCCGGCACCCGCCTGGTGATCATCAGCAGCGGGTCGGTGCTGCTGGCTACCACCTCGGGCAAGAACGGGACCTGCGGTTCTCGGGCGAGCGCGGCCAGGACGCCGATCTCCCGCGCCAGCCGGAGCGCCGCCGGACGTGACCAGGCGAACTTCACGAAGAACCCGTCACCAACCGGCACGCAGCCCGAGTGGTACAGCGGGTCCGCCTGGCCGGTCCGCCCGGGAACTGTGACCGGATACCCGCTCAGCTCCGGTGCGACGGCCCCCAGTGCCTCACGCAGCGCCGCAACAGAGCACTCAGCCAGCCATTTCATAGCGCGTACGTGGCCTTCTCCATCACCAAACGGCGGACTGAGCGGTTCAGGCCATTGTGGCGCGTCGGCCGCGCGCTACGGCGGGGGAACGGGCGCGGCCTTGGCGTCGGACCAGCAGCGGACGATCGTGGTGTCGGAGATGAACCGGACCCCGGAGCCGGGCGCCCAGCGCTGAGCGGCTTCGCGCAGGCCGTCCTCGACGATCTGGGCCACCTCCTCGCCGCGGGAGACCGGGCAGTGCACGAGCAGCTCGTCGTGCAGGCACAGCACGACGCGAGCGTCCAGGTGACCGCACCGGGCCCGGACCGTGACCGCCCACATCTTGAACAGCTCCGCCGCCGCGCCCTGGATCATCGCGTTGCGCGCGTACCGGCCGTAGGCCGCGGCCCGGCTGGGGCTGCGTGGTGCGGAGGGAGTCAGCACGATCAGGCGGCCGCCGTAGGTCCGCAGGTCACGCCCGGCCCGCCCGGCCCGGTCGGCCGCGTCCAGGTAGGCCATCGCGACCGGGTAGGCGACGTTGAGGCGGCGTAGAGCCTGCGCCCCGAATCCGGTGGTCTGCCCGTACATCGCGCCGAGCACCGCCACCTTGGCCGTCGGCCGGTCCACCCCGAGCTGCGCGGCGACCGGCGCGTACAGGTCGTCGGCCCGTGCCGCGACGACCAGGGCCTGATCCGCGGCCACCGCGGCCAGTACCCGCGGCTCGATCTGGCCCAGGTCGGCCCGGACGAAGACGTACCCGTCGGCGGCCACCACCGCCCGGCGCATCGCGGTCGGCATGTTGTGCAGCCCAGCCGACGCGGTCATCCGGCCCGCGGCGCCGTCACACCCGGTCCAGGCGCCGCGCAGCCGGCCGTCAGCCCCGAGGCTCTCGTCCAGCCACGCGTACCCGTAGGTGGTCGCGATCCGCTCCGCCTTGCGCCACTGCAGCAGGGCCGCGATCAGCGGATGGGCGTCGCGCAACTCCCGCAGCCGCCACGCCCGGGTGTCCGGCACGTCGACGCCAATCCGGGCCAGCAGCGACTTGACCTGGGCCGGGCTGCGCAAGTCGACGGCGACCCCGGCGGGCGCGTGCCGCAGCACCTCCGCGTCGCGCGCGGCCCGGGTGGCGGCGGCCTCGGCGTCGCTGCGCGGCCGGGGGCCGACGAAGGAAGCCAGCACCTGCTCGGCGAGCGCGCGGTCCATCGGCAGGCCGTCCGCGGACAGTTCGGCGCACAGCAGCTCGGTGGTGGACTCGGAGCGAGCCGTGGGCAGCGCCATCGGCCGGCCGGGCAGCGCGGCGAGCGCCGCCTGCTGGAGCCCGGCCAGGGCCCGGGCCAGCTCGGCCCACCGGGGCAGGCGATCGGCGCGGTCCGACCATCCGCCACTGACCCACTCGGGTCGCAGGTACCCGTCCGGCGCCACCGGATCGTCGTCGTCTCCGTCGTCGGGGCCGGTCATCCCGAACAGGTCCAGCGGGCCGTCGCCGCGCAGTGCCTGCGTGTCCAGGCCGCTGACCAGGGCCCAGGCCCAGCCAGGGTCGGCCCGCCAGCCGCCGAACAGCAGCCGGTGCGCCGCCGCGATGTCCCAGCACGTGGTCAGGCGTGCGCCGTAGGCTACCAGGTGCGCCGCGGTTTGACCCGACCAGAGCGCCCACCGCGGCCGCAGCGCCTCATCCGCCTGCACCACCTCCGTGGCCCAGGCGGCCGCCGGCTGAGCTCCGGGGCCGGGGGCGACAAGCCAGGCGCGTTGCGCGGTCGCCACGCCGAGGCCCAGGCCGGGAGAGATAACCAGCCCCACGAGGTCGCCGCGGGCCACTCCGGCCTGACGCAACGACGTCACGAGGTCCACGCACCCACCTTGTCACGGACCGACCAGCACCGAGACTGAGACCGAGACGGCCGCGCCGCGAGAGACGTTCCGAAATTTTCTAGAACATTTCGACCGTGATCGCCCTACCAGATTTCGGCGTGCCGCCGGTCAAGGCTTCTGTTTCGGGCTGGTTAAACGTCATGAAACTCGGCCTTATGCAGGCTTTAGTAGGTGACGAGCGCGCCGTGATGGGTTACGATACCATAATCGAAATAGTTTCGAATACGGGTGGGAAGGGTGACGCAGTGGCGTCCAGCAGGGAGCGTACGCCCGACCGGGCTATTACTGTGCCTACTGTGCCGCTTACCGGTCGGGAGGATGCGTCGGGGCGACGCATCACGCTGGCCATCATCGCGGCCGAGGCGGGAGTATCGCTGCCCACCGTGTCCAAGGTGGTCAACCGGCGCCCTGACGTCGCGGCCGCCACCCGCGCCAAGGTAGAGCGGCTGCTGGACCAGCATCACTACCTGCGCTCGGGGAACCGCAGGCAGCGCCGGTCGGGCCTGATCGACCTGGTGTTCAACGGCCTGGACAGCCCGTGGGCGGTGGAGATCCTGCGCGGGGTCGAGGAGTGGGGCGCGAGCCACGAGACGGGCGTGGCGGTTTCGGCCGTGCGGCACGGCAACGCGCGGCCGACCAGCTGGACCAGCACGCTGGCCAGCCACGATACGGACGGGGTGATCCTGGTGACCTCCGAGCTCACCCAGGAGCAGCTGGAGCAGGTGCGCAGCGGCGGCATCCCGCTGGTGGTGGTCGACCCGGTGAACCCGCCGCCGCCCGAGCTGGCCAGCGTGGGTGCCACCAACTGGGCCGGGGGACTGGCGGCCACCGAGCACCTGCTGAACTTCCGGCACCGTCGGATCGCCGCCATCGCCGGGCCGGAGGACTACCTGTGCAGCAGGGCCAGGATCGACGGCTACCGGTCGGCGCTCGAGCGGGCTGGCATCGGCTTCGATCCGGCGCTGGTCCGGCACGGCGACTTCCAGCACGAGGGCGGCTTCCGGCGCGGCGGCGAACTCCTGGACCTGGCCGAACGTCCCACTGCGATCTTCGCGGGCAGCGACCAGCAGGCGCTGGGCGTTTACGAGGCAGCCCGGCAGCGCGGCCTGCGCATCCCGCAGGACCTGAGCGTGGTCGGCTTCGACGATCTCCCGGTCGCCCGCTGGGTCTCGCCGCCGCTGACCACGGTGCGCCAGCCGCTGGCCGAGATGGGCCGAGCGGCGGCGCAGATGCTGGGCGAGATCCTCGAGGACCGGCCGCTGCGTAGCAGGCGGGTCGAACTGTCTACCGAGCTGATCATGCGGGAATCTACCGGACCGGTCCCCGGGACGGCCAGGTGAGCCGCCTGCGCGTCGGGCCGGACCCAGACAGAATAAGCACAGCCACGGCGGAGATCTGGCGTGACTCCGCGCGGTCGGCCGCGGAGCGAGTCGAGGATCTGCTCGGCCGGATGACGCTGGAGGAGAAGGTTGCCCAGCTGACCAGCGTCTGGATTGGCGACCAGTCACGCGACGCCGACGTCGCCCCCATGCAGGGCGAGATGAGCGTAACCCCGCCGCCGCTGGCCGAGCTCATCCGCGACGGCCTCGGGCAACTCACCCGGGTGTTCGGCACCCGACCGCTGCCGCCCGCCGCGGCGCTGAGCACGCTTCGCGAGCTGCAGGCCCAGATCGCCGGGGCGAACCGGTTCGGCATCCCCGCGGTCGCACACGAGGAGTGCCTAACCGGCTTCGCCGCCTGGACGGCCACGGTGTTTCCGACCCCGCTGGCCTGGGGCGCGTCGTTCGATCCCGATCTGGTGCACGAGATGGCCGGGGCCATTGGGGCCAGCATGCGCTCGGTAGGCATCCACCAGGGCCTGGCCCCGGTCCTCGACGTGGCCCGGGACATGCGCTGGGGCCGGACCGAGGAAACCATCGGCGAAGACCCCTACCTGGTCGGGTCCATCGGTACCGCCTACGTCCGCGGCCTGCAGTCGGCCGGGATCTGGGCCACCTTGAAGCACTTCGCCGGCTACTCCGCGTCGCGTACCGGCCGCAACCTGGCCCCGGTGAGCATGGGGCCACGGGAGTTCGCCGACGTGATGCTGGTGCCGTTCGAGATGGCGCTGCGGCTCGGCGGAGCCCGCTCGGTGATGCCGTCCTACACCGACGTGGACGGCGTTCCGGTCAGCGGGGACCGCTCGCTGCTGACCAGGCTGCTGCGGGACGAGCTCGGCTTCGACGGGGTGGTGGTCTCGGACTACTTCGCGATCTCCTTCCTGCAGACCCAGCACGGCGTGGCCGGGACACCCGCGCAGGCCGCGGCGCTGGCCCTGGACGCGGGGATGGACGTGGAGCTGCCCAGCGTCCGGTGCTACGGTCCCGAGCTGACCGGCGCGGTGCGTGACGGCCTAGTCCAGGCCGAGNNCCCGGCCGACGGGGGCGACCCGGCCGACGCGGGCGACCCGGGCGCGTCGGTGGACCTCGACCCTCCCGCGCACCGGGCACTGGCCCGGCGGCTGGCCGAGGAATCCGTGGTGCTGCTGGCCAACGCCGGCGCGATCCTCCCGCTCCGGCCGGACGCGAACATCGCCGTGATCGGGCCGCTGGCCACCGATCCGCTGGCCTTCTTCGGCTGCTACAGCATGGCCCGTCACCTGGGCTATCGGTATCCCGAAGCCGCCGACGGCGTGCACGTCACCACGCTGCTGGACGCGCTGGCGGCCGAACTACCCAGCGCGACGATCTCGCACGCGCGCGGCTGCGACGTCCGCGCGCCGGACCGCTCGGACTTCGCGCACGCCGCCGCCCACGCCCGGGAGGCCGACCTGGTGGTGGCCGTGCTCGGAGATCAGGCCGGCCTGTTCGGCCGGGGTACCTCCGGCGAGGGCTGCGACGTCTCCGACCTGCGGCTGCCCGGCGTCCAGGAGGACCTGCTGCGCGTCCTGGTCGCCGCGGGCAAACCGGTCGTGCTGGTCCTGGTGACCGGCCGGCCCTACGCGATCGGACCGCTGGCCGGGGAGCTCGCCGCGGCCGTGCAGGCGTTCTTCCCCGGTGAGGAGGGCGGCCGCGCGATCGCCGGGGTGCTGTCGGGCCGGATGGTGCCCAGCGGCCGGCTGCCGGTCGAACTGCCCAGGCTGCCGGGCGGCCAGCCGTCCTGGTACCTGCGCCCGCGGCTGGCCGGCCGCCATCCGGGTAGTTCGGTCGATCCGGACCCGCTGTTCGCGTTCGGGCACGGGCTTTCCTACACCACGTTCGAGTACGCCGATCTCGTCATCCGATCCGCCGAGCCCGTGGCCGACNNGAGCCGGGCCAGGCCCGCCAGGTCACCTTCGGGCTGCACGCGGACCGCACGGCGTTCTGCGGCCGCGACGGCGCCCGCGTGGTCGAGCCGGGCGAGATCCGGGTCGCGGTCGGCGGAGCCTCGGATCGCCTGGTCCTGCACGGGTCGTTCACGCTCTACGGCGCCGAACGCCCGGCCGGCACCGACCGGGTCCTGGACACGCCGGTAGCCATCGGCGAGCCTCAGTAGCTCATGCCCATGGCCGCCCGGACCTCGTCCAAGGTGGCCGCGGCGATGGCGTCGGCGCGCTCGTTGCCCCGCCTCAGGATCTGGCGGACGTAGCCTAGGTCGCGCGCGTACTCGGCGCGGCGGGCCCGGATCGGGGCCAGCAGCTCGTTGACCGCCATCGTGACCGTGTCCTTGAGCGCCGCGGCGCCGCCGGTCCCGAGGTCAGCGACCACGTCCTGCGGGCTGCGCCCGAGGGCCAGCGCGGCCAGCAGCACGAGGTTGGAGACCTCCGGCCGGCGCTCCGGGTCGTAGCTGATGTACCGTTCGGCGTCGGTCTTCGCGCCGCGGATGAGCCGGGCCGTCTCGTCGGCAGTGGCCGCCAGCGCGATGGCGTTGCCGCGGCTCTTGCTCATCTTGGTGCCGTCGGTGCCGAGCAGCAGCGGCGCCGCCGACAGCAGCGCGTCGGGCACCGGGAACACCGGCGTGTCGTACCGGCTGTTGAACCGGCGCGCGATAAGCCGGGTGATCTCCAGGTGCGGCAGCTGGTCCTGCCCGACCGGAACCAGGTTCGCCTTGCAGAACAAGATGTCGGCCGCCTGGTGCACCGGGTAGGTGAGCATCAGGCCACTGACCGCCGACTGGCGCGAGTGCGCGATCTCGTCCTTGACCGTGGGATTGCGCTGCAGCTCCGGGACCGAGACGAGGCTCAGGAACGGCAGCAGCAGCTGGTTGAGCGCCGGCACCGCGCTGTGCGCGAATACCACGGTCCGCGCCGGGTCCAGCCCGATGGCCAGGTAGTCCAGCACCAGCCCGGTCACGTACTCGTCGAGGTGCTCGGCGTTGTCGCGGTCGGTCAGCACCTGGTAGTCCGCGATCAGCACGAACACCTCGGCGCCGAGGTCCTGCAGCGTGACCCGGTTTCGCAGGGTCCCGAAGTAGTGACCCAGGTGCAGCTGACCGGTCGGCCGGTCCCCGGTCAGGATCCGGAACCGCGAAGCGTCCCGGTCAATCAGTTCCTCGAGCTCGGCCGAACGCCGCCGCGCGAGCCCCGTACTCATGGTCATCGTCCTCCTTTACGGCCGGCCGGACAGGCAACGGCCCAGGAAGAACGAGAAAGGCCGCCCATCCGGACGGCCTCGAACACGGGTGAAGGTGAGCCGTCCTAACCGGCCGGCCACCACTGGGCACCCGATACGTATCGCACCCCGTAACTATAACAAGCTTTCTTCCGAACGGGCCGTGGTANNCCGTGGTACCCGTCTGCGGGCCTCCTTCCGAACGGGCCGTGGTATCCGTCTGCGGGCCGGTTCGTGCCGCCGACCGCAACCGTGATGCTGGTCTGGCCGCCTTCGGCGGCGGGCTGATCAGCGCGTAGGCCGCCGCGGCACACGCCTCGAACCCGGCCGCGATGAGCAGGCAGGCGGTCACCGACCGGCCAGCCAGCGGGCCCGCGAGTGCCGCTCCGGCGGCCAGCCCGCCGATCTTCAGGCTCGCCGCCGTGGTGAAGATCTGGCCGCGCATGTGCTCGGGGGACTCCCGGTGCCGCACCGCGAACAGCGCGGTCAGCTGCGGTCCCTCCCCGACCCCGCCCAGCGCGACCGCCGGCACGATAAGCCAGCCCGGCGCGGCCGCCGCCACGGCCATGCTGACCCCGATTACCAGCGTGCTGACCAGCACGCGGACGTCCGGCTGGCCACGCGGTGCCCGGCGGGCCAGGATCCAGTTGGCGGTGAGCGAGGCGGCCGCGATCGCGCTGATCAGCAGCGCGCCGCGGGCCGATCCGCCCAGCCGCTGCGCGCCGAGCAGGGGGCAGCACACCAGGAGCATCCCGATCCCGACGTAGGACAGCACGGAGGTCGCGGTGGCCCGCAGCAGCGGGCGCCGGGTGACGATGGCCGCGAATCCCGCGGCCACCTGCCGGTGCGGGGCCGACCGCGGCCCGCTGGCCGGCCCCGGCGGGTAACGCGACAGCGAGCGGGCCGCGGGAATGGCGAGGGCGACCAGGGCCGCGGAGGTGATGACGGCCGTCCGGGCGCCGAGCCCGGCGGCGATCACGGCGGCCAGGGCCGGGCCGACCAGGCTGGCCGCGCTGTAGGTCATCGCGTCGAGCGCGAAGCCGCGGGCCAGTTCAGGCCCGGTCACGATGCGCGGCAACTGCGAGGTCCAGCCGCCCGCCACCGCCGGGTTGAACAGCCCGGCGGCCACCGCGATCAGCACCACCAGCGGCACCGGCAGCCGGCCCACCGCGGCCGCGACCGCGATGACCCCCAGCGCGTAGGCGGACAGGGTCAGGGCGAGCACCCGGTCCGGACGCGGGCTGCGGTCCAGCAGCGCACCGAACACCGGGCCGCCCACGGCCGCGGCGATAGTCAAGCCCGCCAGCAGCGCGGAGCCGACGGCCGGCCTGCCGGTTACCGCGAATCCGAGCAGCAGCAGCGCCGGACCCGTCATCTCGTCGCCGGCCCGGGACGTCGAGGTGCCGCCCAGGTACTTCCACAGCGCTCGCCATGGCGTGTGACTGGAGTTCACAAAAATACGTTACGGCCGCGGACCGCCAGGCCCGCTACGCCGCCAGGTGAACCGCGGCGCCGCCGTGAAAGGCTAGCAATATGGAATACATCAACCTGGGCCGTTCGGGCCTTTCGGTAAGCCGGCTGTGCCTCGGCACGATGAACTTCGGGCCGCTGACCCCGCCCGCCGAAGCGCACGCGATCATGGATCACGCCCACGAGATCGGCATCAACTTCTTCGACACCGCCAACCGCTACGGCGGGCCGACCACCCCGCCCGGGCAGGTCGGCCAAGACGACGAAGCGCATTCGGGCTGGACCGAGGAGATCATCGGTGACTGGTTCGCGGGCGGCCGCGGCCGGCGGGAGCGGACCGTGCTGGCCACCAAGCTGTACGGGGCCATGGGGGACTGGCCCAACGAGGGCAAGCTTTCCGCGCTGAACATCCGGCGCGCCTGCGACGCGTCGCTGCGCCGGCTCCGCACCGACCACATCGACCTGTACCAGATGCACCATGTCGACCGGGACACCATGTGGGACGAGATCTGGCAGGCGATGGAGGTGCTCGTCGCCCAGGGCAAGATCATCTATGTCGGCTCGTCGAACTTCGCAGCCTGGCATATCGCCCAGGCTAACGACACGGCGGCCGCGCGTGGCTTCTTCGGGCTGGTCAGCGAGCAGTCCATCTATAACCTGCTGGTCAGAGAGATCGAGCTTGAGGTGCTGCCCGCGGCGATTGAGTACGGCGTCGGCGTCATCCCGTGGTCCCCGCTGGACGGCGGGATACTCGGCGGCGTGCTGCGCAAGGAGCGAGAGGGGCGCCGGCGCGTGGCGGGGCGCGGCCGGCAGACCCTGGAGCGGTACCGCGAGCAGATCGCGGGCTACGAGGACCTGTGCGGGGAGCTCGGCGAGGAACCAGCCAATGTGGCGCTGGCCTGGCTGCTGCACCAGGACGGCGTCACCGGGCCGATCATCGGGCCGAGGACCCTCGGCCAGCTCGATGACGCGCAGCGTGCGGTGACCCTCTCTCTGGATGAGGACGTGCTCAAGCGGCTCGACGAGCTGTTCCCCGGCTATCGCCCCGCGCCGGAGCACTACGCCTGGTGAGCCTGGCCAGCACTACCGAGGCGCGTCGGCCGGGACTGCTGCGGCACCGGTCCGGCGTGCAGCGGGTCACGAACATCGAGCTGTTCTTCGACCTGGTGTACGTCTTCGCCATCACCCAGCTGTCGCATTACCTGCTCGCCCACGCCGACCTGCGCGGCGCGCTGCGGGCCGGGCTGCTCCTGCTGATGGTCTGGCTGGTCTGGGCGTACACGACCTGGGTCACCAACTGGCTCGACCCGGACCTGATGGCGGTGCGCCTGCTGCTCGTGGCGCTGATGCTGGCCAGCCTGGCCATGTCGGTGTCACTGCCGCGGGCCTTCGAAGACCTGGGCCTGTGGGTCGGCGGGGCGTACGCGGTTCAGCAGATCGGCCGCACCGTGTTCATGATGATCGCGCTGCGCGGGCACCCGCTGGAGGCCAACTTCCAGCGCATCCTGGCCTGGTGCGTGGCCAGCAGCGCGTTCGCCATCGCGGGCGGCCTGGCCCACGGCAACGCCCGGGCCCTGCTGTGGCTCGGCGCGGTCTGCGTCGACCTGCTGGGCGGGGTGGTCGGCTTCTACACGCCAGGCCTGGGCCGGTCCCGCACCTCGGACTGGACCATCGAGGGCGGTCACTTCGCCGAGCGTTGCCAGGCGTTCGTCTTGATCGCGCTGGGCGAGTCGATCGTCATCATCGGGGCGACCCTGAGCGAGAAGCCCGTCGCGGCCGCGAACGTGGCGGCCTTCGTGGTCGCGTTCGCGGGCTCGGTGGCGCTGTGGTGGCTGTACTTCGACCAGAGCGCCGAGGACGCGGCCGAGAAGATCGCTCACTCGGCCGATCCGGGCCGGCTGGGTCGTTCGGCCTACCATCTGATCCATCCCGTGATGGTGGCGGGCATTATTGTCGTGGCGGCCGCCGACCAGAAGGTCCTGTCCGAGCCGGGCGCCACCGCGAGCACGGCGTCGGCCTGGATGATCCTCGGCGGTCCGGGCCTGTTCCTGGCCGGGCACGCGGCGTTCAAGTGGGTGGTATGGGGCCACGTGTCGTGGCCCCGGGTGGCCGGGGTCGCCCTGCTCGCGCTGCTGGGCCTGGCGGCTAAGGCCATCCCCGAGCTCGGCCTGGCCGCGTGCGCCGCCGGCGTGGTCGCCGCCGTGGCCGCCACCGACCGGCTGCCCGGGCTGCATCCGGCGGCCTGATCCCGTCACGGTTTACGGCCGACGGCCCGCGGGGCCGCGGATCCCTCGATAGCGGGGTCTGGACCTCACGTTTCCTTGATGATCTCGGCCAGGAACTGTGCGGTCTCGGCGGGAGTCAGAGCGTCGGTGCTCAGGTGGTTCATGACCTCCAGGTAATGATCGACATCCTCGCGTTTATCCAGGTACAGGGCGCTTGTGAGCTGTTCGATGTACACCACGTCCGGCACGTCGTCGTCGCCGAAGCGCAGGACGCTAAACGACCCGCCGGCCGCGGCGTGCCCGCCCCGGCTGAACGGCACCGCCTGAATGGTGACGTGACGCAGTTCGGAAAGCTCGATGAGCTGGTTCAGCTGCCCGCGCATCACCGCCCGGCCACCGAAGGGGCGGCGCAGCGCCCCCTCGTCCAGGACCGCCCATACCTGCGGGGGCCGGGGACCGGTAAGCAGATCCTGGCGCTTGAGCCGCAGGCTCACCCGCCGGTCGATTTCCTCGGCAGGCGCGACGGTGTTGCCGAGCAGGGTGACGGCGCGGGCATAGGCCTCCGTCTGGAACAAACCGTGCACGAACTGCAGCTCGAACGCGCGGATGACCGAGGCGGCGGCCTCCAGCCCGAGATACTCCTCGAACCAGTCGGTCATGATGTCGCCGCCGTACTTGGACCACCAGCCCGGGGCGTTCGCCTGCCGGGCGAGCGTCATCAGGCCGCCCCGGGTCTCTTCGTCGGTGATTCCGTACAGGTCCAGCAGATCGGCGACGTCACGCTCCTTGAACCCGACGCGGCCATTCTCCATGCGGCTGATCTTGGACCGGGAGGCCCGGATCTCGTATCCCGCCCGGTCCGGCGAGATGCCGGCCGCCTCGCGGAAGCGGTGCAGCTGGTTGCCGAGGATCATGCGCGGCACGGTGGGACCCGATATGTCGGCAGATGGCTCGCCGTCCGTGCTCATCCTCACTCCGAGAGCCGGTAGGTTAACGCCCAGTGCCCGCTCGCCCTAACGACCGACCGGCCACCGCCGTGCCGCCGTCCGCAGACCAAACGGCAACGGCGAATGCACATGCAGCACAATACCATTGCGCTGCCGCATCGTCGGAAGACCATAAGTAACTTATGGGTAATAACGTGACACTACCACAAGGGTTCGGGGTACAAGTCATCGAACTCGCCGTTTTTTACCCCGGTCAAGAACGCGGTGATCTCGGCCCGTGTGTATATCAGCGCCGGACCCGAAGGATGCCGGGAATTGCGGACGGCGATCGCGCCGTCGGGAAGCTCAGCGACCTCGACACAGCTCCCGTTGGGATTGCTGACCGCGCTCTTGCGCCAGGCCGCGGAGACGATCTGATCGGCCTGGATGCCGTTGTTGAACTGCATCGTTCTCCCTGCTTCTTATTTCGTGGGAAAGAATCCCCGGGCGGCCGGACCCATGGTCAGGCGTCCGCTGTCTGCGCCGGGCAGCCTGTAGAGCAAAATGCAAATGCATCTGAGTGTGCAAATGCTCATGACATCGATCATGTGCATCGAAGCCTGGCCTGCGACGGGAGTCGGAAGCCGTCGCTCATAGTAGCTCACAGTAGCGAGTCGAGTTGGATTTGTGACGGAACGGTGTCCCAATCCGAGGCTGACCCCGGCCCCCGAATCGACCCGCCGGCTTGAATCCGGCCCTGTGACTCAGCTCACGGCCCGTAAAGCACACGGGCCCGTGTGGTGGCGTACCCCGTAACGATCCCGTAGCGCTTGATTCCTAGCCTTGAATTGTCAATAGGAAAAAAAGCGCACAAAGGGGTGCGAAATGCTTCAACGGGGACTGTTCTGCGCCGCCGCCGCGGTAGTGGTCTGCGCCATCGGCGCGGCCGCGCTCCAGCTAGCGATCCTGATTCTCGGCATGCCTGCTCCGCTCGCGATCACCGGGATTACCCTGGTGGCGGTCGTCCTGCTCAATTCACTGCGTCGTCGCCTACACGCCAAGCACCGCTTCGGCCCAAGAAACCCCCACGGTCTGCACCGGTGAGCGCTGAGCGCGCTAGTTTCCGGGTCAATGGTGCCGTAGTACATGCTCTCCGGGAGCGGGCTGCGGGAGCGGGGGGCGGGAGCGGGTTTACCAGCGGCTGCGGTGGACGACTTCGCTGAACGGTCGGCGGTTCGGGTTGCGGACCGGGACCAGGGGCCGGTCAGCGGGATAGCCGAGCGAGATGAGGAAGGCCCAGTGCCGGTCCTGCGGAAAGCCCAGCAGTTCGCGGGCCAGCGGCAGGTCGGCCACGCCGGCGTGGCAACTGCCGATGCCGAGGTCGGCGGCGGCCACCAGCATGGCCATTGTCGCCTGGCCCAGGTCGAGCTGGGCCCGGTGGAACTCGTTGTCGGCCGCGGGTCCGATCACCACAATGGTGGCGGCCGAGCCAGCAACGTGACCGGCGCCGCGCCAGACCTTGGCCAGCTCGCGGAGCTGCTCACGGTCGGTGACGACGATGAAGTCCCACGGCTGCCAGTTTTGCGAGGACGGGGCCCGGCGGCCCGCCTCGAGGATCCGGTCCAGGTCGGCCGCTGGTATCGGGCGGTCGGTAAAGGACCGGACGTTACGGCGTGACGTGATCGCTTCCCAGGTCTGCATGCCGACCTCAGCCTTCGGGTGCGTAGGGCGGGCTCGGGGGTTCGCCCCACCAGCCGCGCAGGAACTGTCCGGCTCGTTCGCAGGCCCCGGCCAGCGGGCCGGACGGGTGCCGAAGCGCCTCGCGGATGAGATCGGTGATCGAGACCTCGACGTCGGCCAGGACCTGGTCCGCGGTCGCGTCGACCGCCGCCCGGTAGCCGATGACCGCGCCCGCATTGCACACGAAGTCGGGCAGCGCCACGATCCCGCGCTGACCCAGCACGTCGGCCCCGAGCGCGGTGTAGGCCACGTTCGCGGCGGGCGCGATGACCCGCACGCCCGGCGGCAGCGATCCGGCGCTGCGGGCGCTGATCGCCCCGGGCCGGGTACCGGGGACGACGACGTCGGCGTCCACCGCGGTGAACAGCTCGCCGGCCGGCCCGGCTGGAAGCCCGTAGTGCCGGACGCAGGCATCGCCGTGTGCGCGGCGCAGCGCGAGGAGCCGCTCGACGTCCAGCCCGGCCGGGTCCGCCAGGCACCCGGCCACGGTCGACACCGCGGCCACCCGGCCGCCCCGGCGGGTGACCTCCCGCGCCACCCCGCCGCCCACCTTGCCGAACCCCTCGATGGCCACCGAACGCCCGATCCACCCGCCGCCCCACCGCTCGCTCAGCGCCGCCTCGGCGGCCACCGCCACGCCGAACCCGGTCAGCAGGTCCTCGAACGGCACGCCGTCCACGACCGCGCCGATCGCGGCCGGTGCGGCCCGGTACTTGCGCAACGGCGCGAAATCCTCCTCGGTCGTGCCCATGTCCGGCCCGGTGAGCAGCCGGCCGGCCTCGGCCAGTGGAGCGATCTCGGCGCAGAACCGGGCCATCAGCACCGCCTTGCCCGCGCGGTCCGCCGGATCTCCGCGTACGCCCGCCTTGGCCCCGCCCGTCTGCGCGCCCAGCGCGGCGAACTTGTACGTCATCGCCCGGGCCAGCAACGCCACCTCGGCCGTGCTGACATCCGGCGCCAGCCGGGTGCCGCCGGCCGACTCCGGCGCGCCGGGCAGGTCGAACACCACGAAGCCAGGGACCGAGCTCAGCTCGACTATCTCCGGACCACCCACAAGCGGTTCGCCTGTCATGCCCTCTCCGATCAGCCGTCTGCGGCATCGTAGCGTCCCAGGATCTGCCGGGCCGTGGCCACCAGCCCGGCCCGGACCGAGGGCGGGCTCAGCACCTCTACCTGGTCCCCGAAACCAGCGAGCCGGTGGACGGCGGCCGGTTCGTGCTCGAAGGACAGCGTCAGCACCCGCCAGCCGTGCTCATCGGGGGGCAGCGCCGCCGCCAGCGGTGGCCCCGCG
>PLDT01000080.1:16356-16494 GCA_003136255.1 Actinomycetota bacterium | reverse complement strand
GTACTGCGGCGGCACGGCCGAGCGGGCCTGAATGTGCGTGTCGACCCGGATGCCGGGTCCGGCCGGAAATACCGTGCTGGTCACCGTCCCCGGGCTCGGCCGGAAGCCGTTCGTTGGGTCTTCCGCGTTGATCCGGCA
>PLDT01000080.1:8769-16198 GCA_003136255.1 Actinomycetota bacterium | reverse complement strand
GGCGCGGGCGCCTCCTCGACCAGTTTCTGATACCGCCGCTGCACCGAGCAGTCCCGGTCGCCGAGGTGGATCACGTTCTGCCCGTCTCCCAGTAGCTGCACTTCCACGTGCCGCGCGGGGGAGACGTACCGCTCCAGGTAGACCCGCGGGTCGCCGAACGCCGCCTGCGCCTCGGCGCTGGCCACCGTGACGGCTTCCTCGAGGTCGCCGGCGTCGCGGACCACCCGCAACCCTCGGCCTCCGCCACCGCCGACCGCCTTGACCAGCACCGGATATCCGAGACGCCCGGCCAGCACGCCCGCGTCGGCGGGATCGGCCGGCCCGCCGGGCAGCACCGGCAGTCCTGCCGCGACCGCGTGGGCCCGGGCGGCCAGCTTGTTTCCGGCCGCCTCGAGCACCTCCGCGCTGGGCCCGATGAAGACGATCCCCGCCGCCTCGCAGGCTTGCGCGAGCCGTGGGTTCTCGGCCAGGAACCCGTACCCGGGATGGATCGCGTCCGCCCCCGCCGCGACCGCGGCACCCGTGACTGCCTCGACGCTGAGGTATGTGTCGGCCAGCCCTCCAGGCCCGATCCTGATCGTGTGGTCGGCCATCCTGGCTGGTACCGAGTCCGCGTCCGGCTCCGATACCGCAAGCACGGTCTCGATGCCGAGCCGCACGCAGGTGCGGATGACCCGGACAGCGATCTCGCCTCGGTTGGCGATCAGCACCCGTCGGATGGGGGACACTAGTCCGCCCTGATGCGCAGCAGCGTGGCCCCGAGGTCGGCGAACTCGGCGTTCCCCAGGCAGATGTCGGCCACCGTGCCGGCCGCGCCCGCGATCACCGAGTTGAACAGTTTCATGGTCTCCACGATCCCGACCACGGTGTCCGCGCCGACCCTGCTGCCCACTTCCACGAACGGCGCCGCCCCCGGCCGCGGTGCCCGGTAGAACGTCCCGGGCAGTGGCGCCCGTACCGCCACTAGCTTCGCATCAACCTCGCTGGCCCCTTCCCTCGCGTCCTGCCCGCCGCCCCTAGCCTCTATCGCCCCGGCCGAAACCCCAATGGCACCTTCCACCTCACCAATCCCGCCAGCATCCGGGCGCGGCGTGGCGGCCGGGCGCGGGGTGGGAGCCGGGCGCGGGGCGGTGTCAAGCACGTTCGGCGCGGACCGGGACTCGAGGGACTGGGTCCAGCCGTCTGGGGTGCGCCGGAGGGTGAGCCGGAAGCGGGGTGTTTGCAGGTCGAGTTCGTCGTAGGGCAGCGAGTCGAGGAGCGCGAGGATGTCCATGACGTCCTCATTGGTCAGGTCCATCACAGCGGCTTCTCCAGCCAGGCCAGGACGTGATCGCTGGCGCGGGGTTTCGGGGTGGCGACCGAGGCTGGCTCGCGGGCCGCCCAGACCGTCTCCGGGCGGCTCTGCAGCACCCTGATCCGGTCCGCGGGATCGCCGTGCATCGGCGGGCAGGCCGGGTCGTCGCCGAGCAGCGCCCACTCGATGTCCTGCGCCATGCCGTAGTGCTCCTCGACGCGCCGTCCGGTGCAGGCCAGCGCGCGGGCCTCGTCGTCGGTGAGGCAGGGCCGCCCCCGCAGGCTGGCGGGCATGGCCGAGGCGGAGATTCCCGGGTCGTTCGGCCGAAAAGAATGCAGCCTGAGCTTGGTCCCGGTCCGTCGGCCGGTGATCTCGCCGGTCACCTTGCTGATCGTGAAGGAGTCCGGGGTCACCTCCCCGGCGACCAGGGCGGAGCCGAGACCCCAGGTGCCCTCGATGGCCACCACCGAGCGGTCACCGGTGACCGGGCTGCGGGTGAACATTACGCCGGCTGCGCGCGGGCGGAGCATGCGCTGGACGACCACGCCCATGGCCAGGCCGTCCTCGGGCCACCCGAGACGGCGCCGGTAGGCGACCGACTCGTCGTTGTACAGGCTGGCCCAGCAGCGGCGCACCGCGTCGAGGACCGCGGCCGTACCGTGCACGCCCAGATAGGTGTCCTGCAGCCCGGCGAAGCTGGCCGTCGCGGAATCCTCCATGGTGGCACTCGACCGCACCGCGACCGCCACCGCGGGTCCGCCCAGCGCCTCATACGCCGCCGTGATCTGCGCCGCGATTTCCGGCGGCATCGCTACCGAAGTGATCCGTTCGCGTACCCCGGCCGCCACCCGCGCAATCGCCGGGACGTCCGCGGCAGGCAGGTCCGCGACCGAGCCCGCCAGCGACCCAGATGGATCCGCCGCAGCCAGCATCTGGCCGAACGCCGATGCCGTCACCACCCAGCCAGGCGGCACCGGTATCCCGGCCCGGATCAGCTCGCCCAGGCCGGCCGCCTTGCCGCCCGCCGACGCCGTGTCCGCCACGCCCACATCGACGAGGCCCCGGACAAAGGGTGTCACCCGATGACCTGGACGATCCCGCGGTCGCCGTCGACGCGTATCCACTGGCCGGTGGTGATCCGCTTAGTCGCGTCGCCGGTGCCGACCACGGCCGGCAGGCCGTACTCGCGAGCCACGATCGCTGCGTGCGACATCGAGCCGCCGATGTCCGAGACCGCCGCCTTGATCTTGCCGAACACCGGCGCCCAGCTCGGCGCGGTCACCGGGCAGACCAGGATCTCCCCGTCGCGGATCTCACCGATCTGGTTCACGTCCGTCAGCACCCGGGCCGGCCCCTCGACCACCCCGGACGACGCGCCGAAGCCCCGCACCTCGTCCGAGGCCGGCGAGAGCCACGCCTCGATCCGCTCCTGAGTCACGCCCCAGAGCATGCGCACGGCCGGGTCGTTCAGCGCCTCAGGCACCGGCCCGAGCGCGGGCGGCGGCGACCAGTCCTTCATGGCGGCCAGCATCTTTTTGCGCGAGGCCACGATCGGCTTCCAGTAAACGCCGCCCAGCGGCGGCCCGCCCGCGGCCCAGGCCAGCATGACGTCCGACAGCGCCTGGTCGACCTCGGTGTGGTGCAGCTGGAACACGTCCTCGGCCTCGGCCAGCACCCCGAACCGGGCCAGCAGCGCGCCGAACTCGCGGATCTTGCCGAAGAACTGCGAGGTGAACCAGTGCTCACAGTAGAACTTGTGGTCCTCCACGAACGGGAACACCCGGCGGCACAGCCCCAGCATCTGGTCAAACGCCGCCTGCTCTTCCGGAGAAGACAGCAGCGAACGGTACGACGACGCGATCCGTTCCCGCTCGACCCGCAGCTCCTCGGTGGGACGCGCAGTCAGAGTCCCGGACCGCACCTGGGCCACGTACCGGGGCAGCGCCGTGAACGGGACGGTCAGGTCATCGGCCCAACTGCGGTGATGATGGTAGAAGCCGTCGCCGGTGGAGACGTTGAACCAGGGTTCGCGGGCCTCTTCGAAAGCGGACAGCCACCGCTTACCGCCCTCGCCGCGGTCGGCCAGCGCAACCAAGACAACAGACGGCGAGCAGCCCTCGGTGAACAGGTCGTCCACTCCGGCCTCGACCGCCAGCCTGGCCAGGCCCCGCAGCTCGTCGTCGGGCCGGTACATGATCACGTCGATGCCGGCCACCATCCGGGCCGCGGTCTGGTCGCTGATCTCCGGCCAGGCCTGCTTGCAGAACTGGAAGAACACCACGTACGCGCCGTAGCCGAGCATCAGCATCTCGGTGTGGTGGTGCCACATCACCGAGAACAGGTCGATGCACCGGTGGAAGTTCTCCCGCACGAAGTGGTTCTGCGCGATGCCGGTCGACTCGAAGACCACCGCGGGATCCTCGAATTCCGGCAACTGCGGGACCTCGATCGACTCGATCTGCGCGATCAAAGCCCGCATCCGGACCTTCCAGCCCTCGTACAGCGCGTCCCAGTTCTCGTAGTAGTAGCTGGCCCGTTCACCGAAGATCGCCGCCCGGCGCCCGATCTCCGCGGGGTCGGTGACCGGGATGGCCGTGATGTAGACGCGTCCGTTGACGATCCGGTGCTCGATGCCGAGCGTGGTCGGGAAGACGAACACCCGGGCCGTGTTCGCCCCGATCGCGCTGTACGGCACCTCCGCGGTGATCGTGTCGAAGGCCGGCATCGGCTCCGGGAAGTGCATGGAGTTGTAGAACCAGAAGCGCTGGTCGTCCTCGGGCTGGAAGCGGGTGAAGTATGGGTACATGGACCGCCAGTCCTCGGCCCCGGGCGCGTCGGCGATCTCCGATGGGAGCGGGAATCTCTCCATGACACCCTCCTCTTTACGCAGGTCCGCACCGCCGACGCTGGCATAGCCCGCAGGGCGGATCAATGGCGAACCACACCATTTCGCTTGGTCAGATCTTGGGCCACGCCCCAAACGCGGCTATCGTCAATCAGCAGCCGTCGTCACCAAGAGCGGCACCGAGGATCCGGAGCGCAGCAGACATGTCCCGCCGCGGGAGTCTCTCCGAATTGGAACAGCGCCTGGCCGCGCGACGCCGGGAAGACGAGCGGCTGGCGCGAGAGCACAAGCGGCAGGAAAGGGAACAGGAGCAGGCCCGCCAGCAAGAGAGGGTCGAGTCCGCGCAGCAGGACGCGCAGGAGCAGACCGCCGCGGTGCAGGAGCAGATCAAGAGCCTCGATGAGGTGCTGACGAGCGTGCTGGCCCTCCCGCCGGTGAGCTTCGACCGGCTCATGGCCACCCCGCGGACGCCTCCCTTCGACCCTGGCCCGCTGGGCGTGCCTCTTCCCGCTCCAGACTGGAGCGACTTCGCGCCGCCCCGACCTGGCCTGCTGCGCCTTCTCTTGGGCGGGGCCGCCCGCCACAAGCGGCAGACGGCGCAGGCGCAGGGCCGGTTTGAGGCCGCGACGGCCGAACACCGGGAGCACGAGTCACAGCGGCACCAGGAGCTGGCCGTGGCCAAGGCCAAGTACCACGGCAAGGTCACCGAAGAGCGCGCCCGGGCGGTGGCGCGGAACGCCTACATCGCCCGCCGCGAGTCGGCGTTCGGCGCGGGCGACGCCGAGTCGGTGGCGTGGTTCGCCCGCTGTGTGCTCAAGGCGTCCCGGTACCCTGACGGCTTTCCCCGCGCATACGAGGTTGCCTACCATCCGGGGGACCGGAAGGTTGCGATCGACTTCGAGCTGCCCCCGCAGCGCGTCGTGCCGTCGGTCCGCACCTACCGCTACGTACAGGCGCGTGGCGCCGTCGAGCCAGTGCCGCGTCCGGAACACGAGATCAGGCAACGCTACGAACGACTGATCGCCTGCGTCGCCCTGCGCACACTGCACGAGATCTTCAGCGCCACCGCAAGCGCCGATGCACCCGACGTGGTGCAGGCCGTGTCGTTCACCGGGTACGTCAGCACCACCGACCGGGCCACCGGGAAACCCATTCGCCCTCACCTGCTCAGCGTGTCGGCCGAACGGCCCGTATTCGGGGACCTGGTCCTGGCCGCCGTCGAGCCGGCCGCCTGCCTGGCGGCCCTGGGCGCGCAGACACCGGCCGATGCCGGGCTGGCCGAGCGCGCCCGCGGCCGCTAGATATCGGTGTCGCGCTAGAAATCCGTTTCGCGTTCGGCGGTTTCGAGCATGTCCATCAGGGCCCGCAGAGCCTCGAGGTAGGCGCGGGCCTGCTGGGCCAGCGGCGTCCAGTGGTCGGCAGCGAACTGGCGGGCTACCTCGTCCCGCCAGTACCTGGCCGCCTCCTCCCAGGCGGCGTCGAGCAGGCGGAGCTGCTCATCACCATCGCGGTCCGGCCGCGTGTTCATACTGGGAGGCCGCCGCCGGCCTGGACGCGGCGGGCCGCCTCCAGGCTCGCGATGAGGGCCAGCAGCTGGCGCTCGGCGCGGGGCACGTCGTTTTCCAGCAGATCCAGGAACGCGCTAGCGGTGCCGCCGAACTCGCTGGCTTCGGTGTCGACCCGCTGCTGCCACCGGCGGACGTGCTCCAGCCGCTCGNNTGCCCGGCAGGCGTCGAGATCGGCCTGGCGCTGCTCCAGCTGGGCTTGCCAGTGGCTGGCCTTGGCCGCCAGCGACGCACGGGTCATCTCGATCTCGTCGTCGCCGCGCTCGGCCACGGCCCGCTGGGCGTACCGGAACCGGACCAGCGCCTCATGGAACCCCTTCAAGGCGTCGATGTCCGCGTGGACTCTGTTTGTCCCCCCGGATCCAACCCAGGTCACGCCGACTTACCGCGGTCCGTCTCGGTCCGGCTCGTCCCCGCGCCCGCGCCCGCGCTCGCGCCCAGACCCGTCTCGAGGTAGCCGCGGAGCCGTTCGATCAGGGCGGCGAGATGCGCCTCGTGCTCTTGGGTGGCCGACAGGTACACCGTGATGCCCGGCGTGACCTCGTCGAGCGCCTCGCCGAACAGCCGGTACATGTCATCTCGCCACACGTCCCCGAGCTCTCGCCAGTGGCCCCGCATGGTCGCGAAGTTCTCCGCCAGGTCGTGGTTGAACTGCATCAGGTGGGCCCTGAACTCCGTCAGCGCGTCAAGATCGTTGATAACCCCGGACATGCCTGTTCTCCTGTTTATTGATTACCAGGCCGCTGGCAGACGCTTCGAATTCGGCGGCAATCTCGTCGAGGCTCAGCTTCACGATGTCCGGGTATCTCGCGACCCCGCCGACGGCGATGTGCTCAACCCGGCTACTGTACGGTATGTCCATTTCCTGTTCCCGCATGATCGCGTGGACGGACGCGGCCAGCGGCGCCAGGAAGCGATTGACCTCCCTATTCCGGTCGGGGACGTCTTCGGGGACCTCGCGCAGCACGGCCCGCAGCGCGTCGATGGCCTCCCCGATGGCCGCGGGCCGCATGGCGTTGCTGATGCCCTGAAGCTGCTCGTGGTAGGTGCCCCAGACCGCCTTCCCGAGCTGGATCTTCAGTTCCGCCGCAGTGCTGTCTTCCCCGGCGTCCGCCAAGAAGCTGGCCAGCCGGCGAACCCCGCCCCAGTCCCCCTGGTCCAGCAGGGCACTGGCCAGCGCCATGGTGCTGCCGACCACCTTGGCCCAGAGCAGGCCGGCCTCCGCGTAAGCGCCGAGCAACTGCTCCTGCCGGTCACCGCCGTCCTCCTCCGCCGAGGCCGGGCCAGCAGGTTCCGCACCGAGGAGGCGGGACAGCCCGGCTGCCTTCAGCAGTTCCCGGGTCAAGAAGAGCAGATCCTCGCACTCCGCGGCCAGATGCCCCGCCCGTTCCTGGTCTTCGGCCAGTAGGAAGTGAGCGAAGATGGCCGGCCGGACGACCTGCCGGAGGGACAGGTAGGGGGAGACGGATGGGGGAGTAGGGGACGGGGCCATGACGGGCTCGACAATCCTTTCCTGCGTGGTCATGCCGGGCTCCCGAAGGCCGGGCTCCCGAAGGCGGTCCGGGCGAAGGAAGACAGCGAGGCGGCCGAGTACGGCTTGAACTTCTCCACCTGCTCGGCAGGCCACTCGGTATCCCGGTACAGGGCGCGGTCGTCGTCCAGGCTGGCGGCGGCGGATACGCCCAGCAGGGCGTCGCTTTCCGCAGGTGACAGCACGCGGAGCAC
>PLDT01000080.1:3214-8751 GCA_003136255.1 Actinomycetota bacterium | reverse complement strand
TCGGGCCGGGCCGCCCCGTCGGAGTCGGCGAGGCGGGCGTCCAGGTCGTCGAGGAGTTCGTCCAGCGCCTCCCCGGCCGCCCGGCGGTCGGCGATCCGCACCTGATGCGGCAGGCTCCGCAGCGGGTCGAACAAGCCGTGGGACGGCGACGATGGCCGGGTGAACTCGGCGATCGTGAAGCAGACATCGGCCGGGGAGCGCTGGACCGCGACGCTGAGCACGGTGGCCAGCAGCAACGCGTGGCCGTGATCCTCGCTGCCCACGATGAGCAGATTGGACCGCACGTAGCGTTCGAACGTCGCGGTGGTGGCGGGCTTGATCTCGATCGCCTCACCCAGCCACGCCGCCACGGTCGCGCCCGGCGCCGGCCAGCGCCCCAGTGCCGGCCAGCCCTCCGGCCCGGCCGCGAACGCCAGGCACGGCGGGTGGGCGCCGAAGTCCGCGGGCGCGTCGGGGTCGAAACTGGCTGGCGGCGGGTACTCCCGGCCGGCGCCGAGCTCCCGGATCGTCTTGATCAGCGAAAGCCGTTCCCTGGTCGGGAGCATCGCGATCCGCATCACCGGGTTGTCGCCCTCGCCGCGACGGTCGTTGTAGATGGCGTCCCCGGCCTGGACGAGCCTCGTCGCGGCGTCGTTGCCCTCCCCGAGAATCGCCTGGGACACCGAAGGCTGCGTGCAGCCCAGGGCGATCCGCAGCGCCATCTGCTCGTAGACGGGCCGCAGGTACGCGGCGAGCGGTCCGCCGGGCGACTGGGTGGCCAGCAGCAGATGGAGCCCGAACGCCGCGCCGCGTTTGGCGATGTCAGCCAGCAGCCGCCCGGCTTCCCGAGCCAGCCGGTCCTCCTCGCTGAACAGCACCTGGAACTCATCCATGATCACCAGGGCCCGGGGTAGCACCTGCCCGGTCTCGCGCCGGTAGTCGGGCAGGTCGGTCACCCTGGCCTCGCGGCACAGCCGGGCCCGCCGGTTGATCTCGTCGTGGAAGCGGCGCAGCATGCTCAGCCCGAACTCGCGGTCGGTGCGGGAGGTGATCGCGCGGGCGTGCGGCAGCCGTTCGGTGAGGTAGGCGTCGAACTCCACCTCCTTGAAGTCGAGCAGGTACAGCTCAAGCTCCTCCGGCGGGTACTGGAGGGCGAGCTGGCTGATCAGCACGTGCAGCAGGTTGGTCTTCCCCATCCGGACGTCGCCGCCGACCAGGCCGTGGTGTACCCCGCGGACGCCCATGACGAAGCGCTGCGGCTCGCCCTTGCCGTCCATGCCGATCTGCACGTCCAGGCCGTCGGTGGTGACGCCGGACCAGCGCCGCGGCGAAGTGACCGCGATCCGGCCGAAGGGCAGATCCCGCGCGGCCGAGTTGGCGGCGGCGCCGACCGCGTCCAGCCACGGGTTGGCCCGGGCCGCCGCGGGCATCTGATCCGGCTCGATCACGCTCCGCCCGAATTCCGGGTCATCCCAGGTGAGATCGCCGCGAGAGTCCAGGCCCAGGTTCGTGCTCAGCGCGGTCAGCTCGGCCAGCTCGAGGCCCCTGGGCATCGGGAGGCCGGGATCCAGCGTGGCCAGGATGTACAGCCCGGCTCGTGGGCCGTGCCGGGCCAGGCTGCCGAGCAACTGCGCAGCCTGGTCGTCGAGGCCCGCCGGGAACCCGGCCAGGACCAGGACGTGGTACGGAACCATCACCCCGGTCGTCGCCGCGTTGTAGGCCTCCACCGAGTCGTACACGTTGGTCAGCCGGTGCTGGGTGACCTCGACCACGTGGTCGGTCAGCGTTGTCAGTAGGGCCGCGATCTCCGCCGGCCTGGCCGCGACCCCGGTGCCCACCCGAAGCTGCGCGGGCAGTCGCAGGAATGCGCTCAGGTGCCGGCCCTGCCCGACGGGGTCGGCGAGCGCGAACCGGACGGTGCCCGGCCCCGTGGCGGTGGCGAGCCGCAGCACCAGCGCCTGGAGCAGCGACCGGGCCCCGTCGGCGAAGCCGCGCTCGCTGATCAGCACGTGCCCGTGCCGAGCGAACCGGGCCACCGCCGGCAGCGCCGGCGCTGAAGGCCCGCCCGGAGTCCGCAGCAGACCCACGCGCAGCCCGTCCGGCGGCGAGGCGTGCAGATCCGGCTGGTAACCGTCCCAGGCCTGGTCACCGAAGCCGCCCAGCGCCCACGGATGAGCGCCACTCAGCGCGCCCGCCAGATCCCGGCCGACCCCGCCCGCCAAGTCCCGACCGCCCCGGCCCTGGCCAGCAGGCCCGTCGAGCCCGTCCAGGTAGTGCTCGTGGCAGCGGCGCGCCGTGGCAGCCGATTCGGCCAACCGGATGCAGGCGTCGTGGATCTCGCGCTCGATCGCCCCGACCGGCATCGTCACCTCTGTTGTCAGCCTATCCACCCTTATGGTCAGCCCGTTGCCGGCAATCTGCAACCCCCTGGCAACCCCCAGCAATCCCGGGAACCTCGGGAACCCCGGGAACCCGCCTAGGACGGGACCCGGTAACGATACCCAGAATCAGGTCAGCCGTCGCTCGGCGGCCCACCGGGTCAGCTGGTGCCGCGAGGACAGCTGCAGTTTGCGCAGCACCGACGACACGTGGCTCTCCACGGTCTTCACCGAGATGTACAGCTCGCGGGCGATCTCCTTGTACGTGTAGCCCTGCGCGATCAGCCGCAGCACCTCCCGCTCGCGCGAGGTCAGCTGGTCCAGCTCCGGATCGAAGGACGGCTTCACCGAACCCGGAGCCGGCGAAGCCGCGAACGCGTCCAGCACGAACCCGGCCAGCCGGTGCGAGAATACCGCGTCGCCCGCCGCCACCCGCCGAATAGCATCGGTGAGCTCAAGAGTGGAGATCGTCTTGGTCACGTACCCTCGCGCGCCCGCCCGGATCACCGCGATCACGTCCTCGGGCGCGTCCGACGCGGACAGCGCGAGAAACCGCACCTCCGGGCAAACCGGCTTGATCGCCTCGATCACATCCTGGCCGCCGCCGCCGGGCAGGTGCACGTCGAGCAGCACCACGTCGGGCCGTACCGACGCGATCAGGTCGATCGCCGGCTGCACGTCGTCCGCCTCGCCGACCACCTCGACCTGCCGGCCCAGCTCGGCCCGCACCCCCGAGCGGAACAGCCCGTGGTCATCCACCAGCACCACCCGCGGCACCCCGCTCACGGCCGGCCCTCCGGAGGCCGGCCCCCCGGCGCGGAAGCCGCAGCCGTAGCAGTAGCAGGCCGCGGCATCTTCAGCGTCACCTTGGTTCCCTCCCCGTCCGCGCTCACCACGTCCGCCGTCCCGCCCCGCCGGGCCATCCGGCCGTGCACCGACTCGGCCAGGCCCTTGCGGTCCTTGGGGACCGCTGACGGATCGAATCCCTGGCCCCGGTCGCGCACGACCAGAGACACCGAGTCCGGCTCGACCTCGGCGAACAGCGAGATCACGCTGGCCCCGGACCACTTCGCCGCGTTCACCGTCGCCTCCCGGGCCGCGGCCAGCAGGGCGTTCAGGTTCTCGTTAAGCTCGCAGTCCCCGACCATCACCGCCTCGACCGGCACCCCGTACCGGGCCTCCACGTCCTGCTGAATCTGCCGAACCCCGCCCGCGAACGTCATCTCGGACTCCGGCTCGCCCGGCGCTCTCCCCTCGAACAGCCAGGATCGCAGCTCCCGTTCCTGCATCCGCGCCAGCCACACGACCTTCTGCGGGTCGTCCGCGCGCCGCTGGATCAGGGCCAGGGTCTGCAGCACGGAGTCGTGGACCCGAGCCGAGATGTCGGCCCGTTCCTCGGCCCTGACCTTGGCCTGGCGCTCCAGCACCAGGTCGCGGGCAATCCGCAGCCACCACGGGCCAAGAAGCAGCACGATGCCCGCGATGACCAGCACCACCCCGCCGAGCGGCCGCAGCAGGGCCATGCTCTCCCGGCCGCGGGCCAGCCAGCTCGCGCCGCCCAACACCAGCAGGCCCGCGATCGTGAGCCGGATCACCGACCGACGGCCAGGCCGGCCAGGCCGGGACGGGCCCGCCGCGCCCAGCGGCTCGACCAGCCGCCGCAGCGTGGCCTGCTCGTCCGGCGAGGCGTTCCGCCAGATCAGCGCCAGCCCGGCGACGGTCACCGTCTGCGGCCACGCCCAGCTGGCGATCCAGCCGTCGTTGAACACGCCGCCCACGAACAGCACGAACGCCAGCAGCGAGGCCAGGCCGGCCGCCAGCGCGATGCCGGCCGCGTCCGACCGGGCCCGGCTGCCGATGCTCGTGTCCTCGCCCGCGGCCGGGATCAGCAGCCAGCCCACTACGTAGAACGGCACGCAGAAACCGCCGCTGATCAGGGCGATCAGCACGAACACGATCCGCACCGTGGTGACGTTGATGCCCTTCCAGGCCGCCACTCCGGCGGCTACCCCGCCGGCCAGCCGCTCGGCGGGGTCACGCCGTAGCGGCCCGCCGTTACCCCGGTTCCGCAGCCAGAACGGCCCGCGGTGCCAGTGTCCCCACGGGTCTGGGCCGCGCTGCCAGCGTGCCGGATCTTCCACGCTCCCCATCATCGCTCCCCTCGCGCGTGTGTGGGTATAGGGACCAACCCTGATCCGACCCTGACTCCCCGTCCCCGGGGTCAGGGTCGGGCCAGGATCTTCCCCGATGCGCGGGCCCGCCCCGCGGACGCAATGTAGAGCCATGAACACCAACACCGTGAACCCAGAAGACACCACCACCGAATCCGAGCGGAACACCCACCCCGCACCGGAGCACGGCCTCCTGCGCCGGTCCTACCAGGACCGCATGCTGGGCGGCGTGGCCGGCGGCCTGGCCCGTTACTTCGGCGTCGACACGATGATCGTCCGGATCGCCTTCGTGGTCCTGACCCTCGTCGGCGGCGCGGGCATCCCGCTCTACCTGGCCGGCCTGCTGCTGATCCCCGAAGAGGGCAGCGACCAGTCCATCGCCGGCTCCCTCATCGAGTCCCTTCAAGCCCGGTCGCGGTAGGCAGGAGACACCCATCATGTCCACGCAGCGCAATTACTCCCAGGGCAGCGATCCCCGGACCGGCCCGTTCCGGAACCTCGGGTTCTCGCCGCTGTTCGGCGGCCCGTACTCCGATCAGCACCTGCGCGTCTCGGACGCCGAGCGCCAGGCCGTGGCCGACCGCCTGGCCGAGCACTTCGCCGAGGGCCGGCTGGACCAGGCCGAGTTCGACGACCGGCTCGGGCGGGCCATGAGCGCCAAGACCAGGGCGGACCTGAGCGGCCTGTTCTCGGACCTGCCGGAAACTGGGGCTCCGGCAGTCCCGGGCCACCCGCTCCGCCGTCGCCGTCACCCGGTGCTGCTCTTGGTGCTGCTCGTCCTGTTCATCATGGCGACCGCGCACGCGGTGCTGTGGGCGACCCTGCCCTGGCTGTGGGTGGCGTTCCTGGGCGTGGCCCTGTTGTTCGTCACCGGCACCATCGGCCACCACCGCCCTCACCAGGACCGTGAGACCCTCTAAAGACATTTGACCGAACGACCGTGGTTCTACTCCTCCGCCCCGCGGGACGCCCCCGCGGGGCGCCACGCTGGCGGTGGCGGGATGGGTGA
>PLDT01000080.1:0-3150 GCA_003136255.1 Actinomycetota bacterium | reverse complement strand
ATCGCGGTGCACAGCAGCGCCGTATCCGGCGGCGGCGGGATGGCCGAGCACAAGACCTCCGTGCTGGGCGGCGGCGGGATCTTCGTGCCGGACAGCGTGGTGCTGGGCGGCGGCGGAATGACGGGCCCAGGCTCCATACCCCTAATGCTGCGTCCTGCCCGGCCATCAGGCAAGACCTCGGCGGCATCACTCAGATCCCGCCGCCCAGTTCGGAGGTCCACACCACGACCCGGGTCCGGTCGCCGCGGAACAGGTCCCGCGCGAACTCCAGCGGCTCGCCGGACCGGGCGTAGGCGGTGCGCTCGACCAGCATCAGCGGAGCGCCCTCGGCGACCTCCAGCGCCTCGGCCTCGCGCACCCCGGCGGTGACCGGCTCCAGGCTCTCCCGGGCCCGGTGCGGTCGCAGCCCGTACCTGACCTCGAGCACCTCGTACAGCGAGCCGTCCAGCCGGCCCTCCAGCAGGCCGGGGAACCGCTCGGCCGGGAACAGCGAGCGCTCCAGTACGATCGGCCGGCCGTCGGCCAGCCTGATCCGCCGGATCTCGTACGCCTGGCCGGCCTCGCCGATCTGCAGGGCCGTTCCGGCGGCCGGCCCCGCCGGGCGCAGGGTGGCGGACAGCACCCGGGCCCCGGGCACCATCCCGTGCCGGCGCAGCTGCTCGGAGAACCCGGCCAGCGTGGTGAGGTCCTGCTCCAGCTTGGGCGCGGCCACGAAGGTCCCGCCGTGCCGCCCCGTGGCCGTGGTCACCAGGCCGCGCCGGGCCAGTTCGGCCAGCGCGTGCCGCAGGGTCATCCGGCTGACCCCGAACCAGGCGGCTAGGTCATGCTCGGTCGGCAGCCGGTCGCCCGGCACCAGCGCGCCAGTCGCGATCTGGCCCGCCAGCCAGTCCTCGATCTGCCCGTGCACGGTGGTACCGGACCCGCGCACGAGTTCCGGAGGCTGCCGGGAGCTAGTCCGCAGCGCCGGCCGGATCCGCCGCCGCCCGGTCCCCGGCTGCCCAGTCCCCGGCTGCGGAGCCACGTCCGGGCTAAGCAACCGCCCCGGAACCGCCCGCGGGCTGCCCGATCGGTTCGTCCTCGGACGGCACGGTCACCGGCGCGAACGTCTTGGTCCGGCCGACGATCAGGTAGTAGATGGCCCCGACGAGCGCGATGAACACCACCACCGTCCACAGGATCGGGACCCCGTCCAGGAAGTTCAGGTGGAGCAGCCCGCCTTCTTGGTTCGGCTTGGGATTGCTGGCCGCCCGTGGCCAGGCGAAGTTGACCAGCATCGCCCCGCCGTATAGCAGCGCCACGATGTTGACCAGCATGCCCCACCGGCCCAGCTTGAACGGCGCAGGCCTCCTGGGCCAGCCGCGGGCCCGCGCCCGCAGGATGACGAGGTTCCCCAGGAAGTAGCTCAGGTAGATCATGCCGGTGGCCGCGATGGCGACGATCGCGGCGCCCGAGAACTGGATGAAGGGGATCGCGGCGATCGCCATGACCACGATGCAGCTCCACACCGGGGTGTGCAGGCTGGGCGACACCCGGGACAGGAACTTGGACCCCGGCAGCTGGTTATCCCGCGACATGCCGAAGCACAGCCGGATCGTGGCGGCCATGATCGACAGGCAGCAGACGAAGATCGCCGCGGAGACCACGAACAGGTAGAGCGTGGCGAAGGCCGACGGGAAGTTGGCCGTGATGACCTGCGCCGGGTTCCAGCCGAGGCCCGACGTGGCGGTGTGCAGGTTCGGGATCGCCACCAGCACGCCCAGCAGGAACACCCCGCCGATGATGAACGCGCCGATCACCGAGTACAGCACCGCCTTGGGCGCCTGGCGGCGCGGATCCTTGGTCTCCTCGGACAGCGTGGAGGCGGTGTCGAAGCCGTAGATGACGAACAGGCTCATGAACATCGCGGCCAGGAACGAGGCCGGCTCGACCCGGAAGCCCGCGCTGTTGGTCACCACGTGGAAGCCCTGGTGGTTGTGGAACGCCAGCAGGATGATCGCGAACACGAACATGCCGAGGATCTCGAACACCACGCCGGTGTTGTTGATGATCGAGACCAGCCTGACCCCGTAGATGTTCAGCACGGTGACGACGACCAGCGTGATTGCCGCGATCACCAGCTCGGTGTTCAGCGCGGTCTGGCTGTTGCCCGCGCCCAGGCTGTGCCAGCCGAGCCCGTTCAGCGCCGGGATCAGCGCCAGCGGCAGGGTGGCCACCACCGCGGTCACGGTCAAGATCCCGGCGAACAGGTAGATCCAGCCGGTGAACCAGGAGTAGCTCCGGTTGGCCAGGTATTTGGTCCACTGGAACACCGAGCCCGCCACCGGGTAGTGGCTGGACACCTCGGCGAAGTTGAGCGCCACGATGAACTGCCCGAGCGCGACGACCGGCCAGGTCCAGATGAACACTCCGCCGATGGTGGTCAGGCCCAGCGCGAACAGGGTGAAGATGCCGGTCGACGGCGAGATGTAGCTGAACGCGACCGCGAACGAGCTGAACAGCCCGAGCGAGCGCTTGAGTTCTTGGTTGTAGCCGAACCCGGCCAGGTCAGCGGAATCCCGCTCCTGCCCGCCGGAAACCTCGGTGCCAGTGCTCATCTAGGGGACCTCCCCTTTGCGACCGACGGACCGCCATTTGAGCGCTAAATGTACGGCCGCAACCCTTTACTGTCTAGACCCATTAACCGCACAAGCATTACCGTGGCCCCGTGACGCTCTCAGGGTCTAGACCAGAACTCGACGCCCTCCTGGATCAGACCGATCACCTGGCCGCCCGGCCACGGACCGTCCAGGAGCTACCCGGCGGGCTGACCAACCGCAACTACAAGGTGAGCACGCCGGACGGGACCTTCGTCGCGCGCATCACCTCGGACGGCACCGAGCTGCTGGCCATCGACCGGGACTGCGAGTACCAGAACTCGGTGACCGCGGCCGCCGCCGGGGTCGGGGCGCCGGTCATCGAATATCGTCCCCAGGACCACCTGCTGGTTCTGGGTTACATCGAGGGCCGCACGCTCGGCAGCACCGACGTCGCCGCCGAGCAGAACATCCCGCGCATCGCCCAGGCCTGCCGGCTGCTGCACGCGGGCGGGCGGTTCGTCAACGACTTCGACATGTTCGACATCCAGCGCGGCTACCTGGCCGTGGCCCGCTC
>PLDT01000190.1:0-12972 GCA_003136255.1 Actinomycetota bacterium | reverse complement strand
CCGTCGTCGAAGATGCTCAGCGTGTCCTGGCCCTGCGGGTTGACATGGTGCTGGAACCAGAACGTCGCGCCCGGACCCATCGCGAAATCGGACCGCTTCCCGCCGAGTTGCCAGGCGACCTGTCCGGTGGTCCGGGACACCTTGTAGATCGTGCTGGTGTTCCGGGCCGAGACCAGCAGGTTGCCGTCCGGTGCGATCGAGATCGAGTTGACGTGGAAGTAGTCGAACGGCGCAGCCGTGGTCCCGCCGGAGAACGGGACGTAGGTGTCGGTCACCGGCACGTGGTCGATGCTGCTCCACTCGAACAGCACCCGGCCGGACGGGATGTCGATCTCCTGGACCACGCCGGCCAGGGCCACCCCCTGTGCCGCGCCGCCCACTGCGGACAGGTCGGTGCTCACCGGCCGGACGGCGGTGAGCAGCGCGGTGTCCTGCGGGCTGATCACGAACTCATGCAGGTCGACCTGGAGCCCGTCACCCGCGTTGATCGTGGCGATGGTGCGGTAGGAGGTGTCGGCGATGATCGCCCGGCCCTCGCCGGTGCCCTTGATGACCTGCCCCTGCCACCAGGTGAGCACGGGGTGGCCCCGGTAGTTCTGGACCTTGAGGTCGACCCGGCCCATGCCCTTGCTGGCCGGGAACCCGGTGTTCGGGGCGTACCAGACGATGCCGCCGTGCCGGTCCAGGATCATCAGCCCCGGCGTGCCGGGCCCGATGAGGGGATACCCGGACGGCGTCAGGATGAAGTAGGGAGGGTCCGAGGCCGCGGTCGCAGTTCGGCCGTGATGGGCGATGGTCAGCGCGGGCGGGGTCAGGTCCGGCCGGCTCACAAAGCGCAGGACCCCGCGCGTGTCGTCGGGCGTGGCCGCCGGGGCACGCCCGCTCGTGGTGGCCGCCGCCGCGGGCCGCGGCCACGCGTAACCGGCCCCGCCCGCCGCGGCCAGCCCGCCCACGCTCGCCGTCACCACTGCGCCCCGCCCCAGCAGTTGCCGGCGGGTCAAGCCATCTGCAGCCATCTCTGTACCCCCTCACCTGTAGTTATAGCGGCTGACCTGGGAGTAGCCATGGAGAAGTTCCTGAATTTTCTCCGAGCCGCAATAAGGCCCGCTGAACGCCCGCTCGCCCGGCCGGCTAACTCCCGCGGCCGGTTAGCCTGNNTGAGCGAGCCTTGGTTTGCAGGCGAGCGGGGAGACAGAGCATGAGCTGGGAACTGCCGGACCGGATCTCGGTGCGCGAGGTCGGGCCGAGGGACGGGCTGCAGAACGAGGACCCGGTGCCGACTGACGCGAAGGTGGCGCTGCTGGACCGGCTGTCCGGCACCGGCGTGCAGCGGATCGAGGCGGTGTCGTTCGTGCGGCCGTCGGCGATCCCGCAGATGGCCGACGCCGAAGAGGTGTGGAAGCGCGCGGTCCGGGCCCCGTCGGTCAGGTACTCGGCCCTGGTGCCGAACCTCCGTGGTGCCCTGCGCGCCCTCGACGTCGGCTGCACCGAACTCGAGGCGGTCGTCTCGGCCTCCGAGACGCACAACCGCAAGAACGTGAACCGGTCCACCGGGCAGTCGCTGGAGGAGATCGCCGAGATCATCTCGGTCGCCCACGACCGCGGCGCGACCGTGCAGGTCATCGTGTCCACCGCCTGGGGCTGCCCGTACGAGGGCGACGTGCCGGTCAGCCGGGTGGTGTCGGTGGCCGGGCGGGCCCTGGCCGACGGGGCCGACTCGGCCTCCTTCGGCGACACGACCGGCATGGCCACGCCGACCCGGGTCCGGGCGCTGGTCGGGGCGTTTCGTTCGGCCCATCCGGACACCGCCCTGAACCTGCACTTCCACAACACGCGCGGCACCGGGCTGGCCAACGTGCTGGCTGCGCTGGAGCTCGGCGTGTCCGACTTCGACGCCTCGGTCGGCGGCCTGGGCGGCTGCCCCTACGCGCCGGGCGCGACGGGCAACATCGCCACCGAGGAACTCGTGCACATGGTGCAGGACATGGGAGTGGCCACCGGGATCGACCTGGAGGCGATGATCGCCGCGGCCGCCGAGGCGGAGAGCATCGTCGGTCGCACCCTGCCCTCCCAGGTGCTGCGGGCCGGCCCCCGCACCAGGACAATCGCTCCATGACTGACTTCGGAAAGCTGCGCGAGAGCATCGAGCGCGGCGGCGCCACCCGCTACCACGAGGCCGCCGCCGCGCGCGGCAAGCTGTTCGCCCGCGAGCGGATCGCCGTCCTGACCGACGAGGGCAGTTTCACCGAGGACGGCCGGTACGCCAACGCCCTGGCCGACGGACTGCCCGCGGACGGCGTGATCACAGGCACCGCCTTGCTAGACGGCCGCCCGGTCGCGCTGATGGCCAACGACTCCACGGTCAAGGCCGGGTCCTGGGGCGCCCGCACCGTGGAGAAGATCATCCGGATCATCGAGCAGGCCTACGAGACCGCCATCCCGATGATCTACCTGGTCGACTCGGCCGGGGCCCGGATCACCGACCAGGTGGACATGTTCCCCGGCCGCCGCGGCGCCGGGCGTATTTTCCGCACCCAGATCCGCGCCTCCGGCTCGATCCCGCAGGTCTGCGCGCTGTTCGGCCCGTCGGCGGCGGGCGGCGCGTATATCCCGGCGTTCTGCGACTTCACCGCGATGGTGGACGGCAACGCCTCGATGTACCTGGGCAGCCCGCGGATGGTCGAGATGGTGGTCAGCGAGAAGACCACGCTGGAGGAGATGGGCGGTGCCCGCTTGCACTGCACCGTGTCCGGCAGCGGGCATCTCCTGGCGTCCTCGGAGGCCGAAGCGCTGGACGCGGTCCGGGCTTACCTGTCTTACCTGCCGCAGAACTGGTCCGCGCCGCTGCCTGTGTTCCCGGCGCGGGACCCCAAGCCGACTGACCTGCGGGCGCTGGTGCCCGAGAGCGAGCGCCAGGCCTTCGACATGCGCCGGTTCGTCCGCGGCGTGGCCGACGAGGACTCGTTCTTCGAGATCCACGCGCTGTGGGCCCGGGAGCTCGTCACCGGCTTCGCCCGCCTGGACGGCCGGGTGACCGGCGTGATCGCGAACAACCCCATGTTCAAGGGCGGGGTGCTGTTCGTCGACTCGGCGGACAAGGCGGCCCGGTTCATCCAGACCTGCGACGCGTTCGGGATCCCGCTGCTGTTCCTGGCCGACGTGCCGGGCTTCATGGTCGGCACCGCCGTGGAGCGGCAGGGCATCATCCGGCACGGCGCGAAGATGATCGCGGCCATGTCCGACGCCACCGTGCCCAAGATCTGCGTCGTGGTCCGCAAGGCCTACGGGGCCGGGCTGTACGCGATGGCGGGCCCCGGCTTCGAGCCGGACGCGACGCTCGCCCTGCCGACGGCCAAGATCGCGGTCATGGGCGCCGAGGCCGCGGTGAACGCCGTCTACGCGAACAAGCTCGAGCAGATCGCCGACGAGACCGAGCGGGCCGCCGAGACCGACCGCCTCCGCCGCGACTACGAGCAGGACATCGACATCCTGCGGCTCGCCTCCGAACTCGTCGTGGACGACGTGGTGGAGCCCGAGGACCTGCGCGACGAACTGATCCGCCGGTTCGCCGTCGCCCGCGGCCGCGACCGCACCCCGCCCCGCCGCCGCCACGGCATCAGCCCCGCGTGAGGGCCAACCCCGCTTACGCGGCAAACGTTTTACCTTTCCTTTACTATTTAGGTATGACTCGCGTGCTGCTCGCCGAGGACGATGCCTCCATCTCCGAGCCCCTGTCCCGGGCCCTGCGCCGCGAGGGGTACGACGTGGATGTCACCGCGGACGGGCCGGCCACGCTGGACCGGGCCCTCGGCGAAGGCGTCGACCTGATCTTGCTCGACATCGGCCTGCCCGAGCTCGACGGGCTCGAGGTCTGCCGGCGGGTCCGGGCCAGCGGCTACACGGTGCCGGTGCTGATCCTCACCGCCCGCGCCGACGAGGTGGACACCGTGGTGGGCCTGGATGCGGGCGCCGACGACTACGTGACCAAGCCGTTCCGGCTGGCCGAGTTGCTGGCTAGGGTCCGCGCCCTGCTGCGGCGCGGGACGGCCGAGGGCTCCGCGGTACTCGGCGTGCGGATCGACCCCGACGCGCGCCGGGCCTGGCACGGCGACGTCGAGCTGGACCTGACCACCAAGGAGTTCGACCTGCTGTGGATCCTGCTGCGGGACGCGGGCAAGGTCGTCACCCGCGAGCAGATCATGCGCGAGGTGTGGGACGCGAAGTGGTGGACCTCCACCAAGACGCTCGACATGCACATCTCCTGGCTGCGCCGCAAGCTCGGCGACGACGCGCACAGCCCCCGGTACATCACCACGGTCCGCGGCGTCGGGTTCCGCTTTGAACGCGGCGACTAGCCCGGACGGGGCCCTCGCGGCGACTGCGGGCTGAGCCGTGCGCAGGAGGCTATGGTTCTCCATCTTCTCCGTGGCGGTGGCCGCGATCCTGGTGGTGGGCGTGCCCGCGCTGGTCATCGTCACCGGGCGCGGCGCGGGCGCGCTGGCCGTCGTGGCCGGGCTGATGGCCGGGGCGGTGGCCCTGGCCGCCTGGCTGGCCGGGGTGCTCGCGGGCCGGATGGCTCGGCCGGTCGAGGAACTCGCCGAAGCCGCCGCCCGGCTCGGCGCCGGGGACCCGCGCCCGCTCGGCCGCCGGTACGGGGTGGCCGATCTGGATCAGGTGGCCGACGGGCTGGACAGCTCGGCCCGGCGCCTGTCCAGCCTGCTCGCCGCGGGCGGTGAGCTCGCCGTGGACGCCTCGCACCAGCTGCGCACCCCGCTGACCGCGCTGTCCATGCGGCTGGAGGAGATGATCGCCGCCGCGGACGACCCCGACGTGGTGCGCGAAGAGGGCAGCGCCGCCCTGGCCCAGGCCGAACGCCTCGCCGACGTCGTCACCCAGCTGCTCAGCCCGGCCCGCCGGGCGACCGCGGCCTCGGCCGAGCTGACCGGCATCGACGAGATCGTGCAACAGCAGGTCGTGGAGTGGGAGCCCGCGTTCCGCCGGGCCCGGCGCAAGCTGGTCGTCATCGGCGTGCGCGACCTGCAGGCCCACGTCACTCCCGGCGGNNCGGTCGGTGGTGATCGAGGTCCGGGACGAGGGTAACGGCGTCCCGCCGGACCTGGTTTCGCGCATCTTCGAGCGGAGCGTCAGCGGCCGCCCCGAGGGCACCGGGCTAGGCCTGGCGCTGGCCCGGACCATGGCCGCCGCCGACGGCGGCCGGGTCGTGCTGGTCAAGGCCAATCCCGCCACGTTCGGGGTGTTCCTGCCCCGGCACCCGCTGCGGCCCGGCACCCAGCCGGTCCGCGGCCCCGCCTAGTGAGCGCTGACAAGCGTCAGCGGCGCCCGCCGTCGGAGTCGGCCGGCTCGAGGTGCTCCCAAGCGGGGGAGTAGCCGGGCGGCTCGAGCTCCTCCCACGGCGGCCCGTCACCGGCACCCGTCAGCGCCACACCCACCGGGCTCGTCTCGGCCGAGTCGACGATCCCGGACACCGCCGCCTCTCCGGCCGCCACCACGGTGCCGGGTGCGCCCGCCAGGAAGACCCACTTCTTGTACGAGAAGTACCGGAAGATCGTCGCCAGCCCGGTGCCGACCACGCTGGCCCCGTTGTAGGCCAGCTCCGACTTCATGTCGAGCCCGTACGTGGTGGCCGCGATCACGACCTCGGCGATGGCCAGGCCGATGATGTTCAGCACTACGAACAGCAGGCCCTCGCGCAGCAGCGCCTGGTTGACCCGGTGCCGGAAGGTCCAGAACCGGCTGCCCAGATAGGTGATCACCGTGGCCGCGGCAATCGAGGCCGCCTTGGCCACCAGGGGCCCGATGCCCATGTGGATGTGCAGGTAGTCCGCGCCGCCCAGGTCGATGACCGACCCGATCAGCCCGACCACGCCGAACCTTGCCAGTTCCGGGATCAGGTCGGTCAAGCGCTTGCGGAGGCTTGCCATCCTGGGCATAGAAAAGGGTCCTTTCGGCATGTACGACGTCAGGAGCGGCCTGCGCAAACCCCCGGCAGGCTTCAAGCAAGACCCGCACATGCTACCGGCTACGCCTGGGTGCCGGCTTACTCTTCCCTGAGCCGCCCCTCTCAAACCGCCCGGAGCTCAGCCCGCGCCGCGCTCAGCCCGCCAGCGTGTTCTCCCGCCCGGTCCGGGCCACGGCGTGCCAGCCAAGGTACACCACCGCGGTGATCAGGAAGCCGGCCTCAAAGGTCAGGTCTCCGACCGACGGCACATGGGTCGGCACCACGCCCACGTACTCGGTCTGGTTGGAGAACAGCCAGATCGAGATGCCCATGCCGACGAGCATGGCCACCGGCCCAGCCCAGTTCGTCCGCCGCGTCCAGAACAGCAGCGCCTCGTCCGGGTTGCGCCGCAGCCACAGGTCGCAGAAGTACACGGCCAGCCACGGCGCGATCCAGTACGCGATGATCAGCAGGAAGTTCTCGTACTTGCTTACATTGGACAGCCCGTACCAGGCCAGGAAGAACCCGATGATGCCGAACCCCAGCGCGACGATCGCCCGCCGCAGCGACAGCGGCAGCTTGATGCCGATCGCGGTGAAGGACAGCGCGCCGGAGTAGATGTTGAGCACGTTGGCCGAGACCGCGCCGAGCGCGATGGCCAGCAGCGTCAGGTCGGCCAGCGGGGTGGCCAGCAGGCTGGTCATGCCGCCGGGACCGGCGGTCGCCTTGTCCGCGCTGACCGCGGTGCCGACGGCCGCGCCCACGATCTCGAGCAGCGCGCAGGACAGGAACAGCCCGCTCCCGGACCACCAGGCGATGCCGCGCCTGCTGGCATCCGGCCTGAAGTAGCGGGTGTAGTCCGCCGCGTACGGGTTCCAGCCGACCGCGTAGCCGAACGACGCGCCGAACGTCAGCAGGAACGCGCCCGGAAACGTGTGGTGGGTGGCGCCGGGGTGGGCCTTGCTCAGCACGACACCGGACGCGATAAGGAAGATCACGGTCAGGATAGGGAAGGCGTACCGTTCGAACAGGTGCACCAGGTTGTAGCCGAAGAAGGCGACCACCACCTGCAGCGCCACGACGATGAGCAGGCAGAGTACCTGCGGCAGGTGGGTCAGCACGTTAAGCGCCAGCGCGCCGCTGACGCTGTTGACCGCGAACCAGCCGATGCCCGCGGTGACCGCGTTCAGCCCGGCGGGCAGCGCGTTGCCCCAGTAGCCGAACCCGAGGCGGCTCAGCACCATCTGCGGCACCCCGTACTTCGGGCCGCGCAGGGACAAGATGCCCTGGGTCACGCCGCCGATCGCGCTACCCAGGATGAGGGCCAGCGCCGCCGACCAGAAGCCCATGCCGAACACCGACACCGCGAGCACGCCGACGAAGATCGTGGCGAACTCCATGTTCGGCGAGGTCCAGGTCCAGAACAGCTGGATCGGCCGGCCGTGCCGCTCGTTCAGCGGGATAAATTCCGCGCCGCCCGGCTCGACGGTCATGACCTGGCTGCCGTAACTGCCCTCGCGGACCAGCACGCCCGCTTCCGCGCCGCTGCCGTGGGTAACGTCCTGGTCGCGTGTTGCCATCAGCCTGCTCCTTCGGTTGCCGTGATCATAGATCCGCGACCCCGGCCCGGTGTATCCCCGAAGTTAACTTTCGCCCCGCCAGGCCTCCATATTTATGCCGAACGACCCGTGGTTCCTGTCCTCCTCACCTGCGTGCCACCGGTCACGTAGGGTACGGACCGTGACCAGCTCCCTGGAAGTACCCGGCGCGCCGCCCCGCGCCACCCGGGGCGGGGACCCCGTGGTGCCCGTGGTCGGCATGGTGGGCGCCGGCCAGCTGGCCCGGATGACCGCCCAGGCGGCCAACGGCCTGGGCGTCGGATTCCGCGTCCTGGCCGGCTCGGCGACCGACAGCGCCGCCCAGGTGGCCGCCGGGACGCAGCTCGGGGACTACCGCTCCCTGGCTGACCTGCGCGACTTCGCCGCCGGGTGCGACGTGCTCACCTTCGACCACGAACACGTGCCAGGCGAGCACCTGGCCGCCCTCGAGCAGGCGGGCGTCCCGGTCCGGCCCGCCGCCGCGGCGCTGCGTTTCACCCAGGACAAGCTGGCCATGCGGGAGCGGCTGGCCGGCCTGGGCATCGACTGCCCGCGGTTCACGCCGGTGAACGGGATCGCCGAGGTGGAGGCGTTCGCGGCCGGGTCGTGGCCGGTGGTGCTGAAGGCGGTCAGCGGCGGTTACGACGGCAAGGGCGTCTGGGTGTGCGCCTCGGCGGACGAAGCCCAGGCCGTCCTCGCGCACGGCCTGGCGCTGATCGCCGAGGAGTACGTCGCGTTCGAGCGCGAGCTGGCCGTGCTCGCGGCCCGCTCGCCGCACCGGCAGGGGGCGGTGTACCCGGTGGTGCAGACCGTCCAGCGGGACGGCATCTGCCGCGAGGTGATCGCTCCCGCGCCGGGGCTGGCCGACGAACTGGCGGTGCAAGCGCAGGAGCTGGCGCTGCGGATCGCCGCCGAGCTGGACGTGACCGGGCTGCTCGCGGTGGAGCTGTTCCAGACCTCACGCGGGCTGCTGGTCAACGAACTGGCCATGCGCCCGCACAACTGCGGCCACTGGACCATCGAGGGCGCGGTCACCTCCCAGTTCGAGCAGCACCTGCGGGCCGTCCTGGACCTGCCGCTCGGGTCGCCGGCGCTGGCCGCGCCGGTGACCGTAATGGCCAACGTGCTGGGCGGCGACGACGACGATGTCTACGACCGGTATATCCACGTGATGGCCGGCGACCCGGCGGTCAAGGTGCACATGTACGGCAAGCCGGTTCGTCCCGGCCGCAAGATCGGCCACGTCACGGTGACCGCCGACCGGAGCCACCGCGACCCGGCCGAACTCGCGGACCGGGCCCGCCGGGCCGCCAGCTACCTGCGCTGGGGCCAGGAGGACGGCCCGTGAACCCGGTGGTGGGGATCGTCATGGGCAGCGACTCGGACTGGCCGGTCATGCAGGCCGCGGCTGCGGCGCTTGACGAGTTCGCCGTCCCGTACGAGGCGGACGTGGTGTCGGCGCACCGGATGCCGCGGGACATGATCGAGTACGGGTCGTCGGCGGCCGACCGCGGCCTGCGGGTGATCATCGCGGGCGCGGGCGGCGCCGCGCACCTGCCGGGCATGCTGGCCTCGGTCACGCCGCTGCCCGTCATCGGCGTCCCCGTTCCGCTGGCCACCCTGGACGGCCTGGACTCGCTGCTGTCGATCGTCCAGATGCCAGCCGGGATCCCGGTCGCGACCGTCGCGATCGGCGGCGCGCGCAACGCCGGCCTGCTCGCCGTCCGCATCCTCGCCGCCGCCGAGGACCCGGCCGCCGCGGCGCTGCGTGCCCGGCTCGTCTCGTTCGCCGCGCACCTGGCCGACCAGGCCCGGGCCAAGGGCGCCGCGCTGCGTGATCGCCGGGCTGCCGGGTGAACCGGCTTAGAATCCGCCGGATCCGGGCATGCTCCCTCGGCAGCCCTTTGCCGGAAGGGGAATCGGTCGGTCAGCCTGGGAGGCGGGCGTGAGCATCGGCGCGACACTGGCCGCGGCCCGTCGCCATGCCGGTCTGTCCATCGCCGAGGTCAGCGCGCGCACCCGGGTCCGGGAGAACATCATCGAGGGCATCGAGCAGGACGACTACGCGGCCTGCGGCGGTGACTTCTACGCCCGGGGTCATATCCGCGCCATCGCCGAGGCGGTGGGCACCGGTCCCGCGTCGCTGATCGAGGAGTTCGACCAGACGTGGCGGTCCGCCCAGGAGATGACCGCGGCCGAGGCCTTCCAGCCCGTCCTGCCGGTCAGGAAGCGCGAGCGGCGCCGGGTCCGGTGGACGGCCGCCCTGGCCGTCCTGGTGCTGGCCGTGATCGGCTTCGCCGGCTACAAGTTCGCCTCCGGAGTCGGCAAGACCCAGCGCGCGGCCGACGCCGCCGGCCAGCGGCCGACCCACGCCGGCCAGCCCGTGGCGGCCGCGGTCACCACGCCCAGCGTCCAGGCCGGCATCGCGAAGGCCAGCGGCGCGCAGGCCAGTCCGACCGCGACCCCGTCGGCCAGCCCGGTGGTGGTCCGGGCCCTGACCCCGGCCCAGGTGACCGCCTTCGGCCCGGCCGGGACCGCCGACGGTGACGACCCGCAGCGGGCCTCGTTCGCGATCGCGGGCGACCCGGCCACGCCCTGGTACAGCGACTGGTACGCCACCGCGGACTTCGGGGACATGCAGGCGGGCACCGGCCTGCTGCTCGACATGGGCCGTCCGGTCACGATCTCCTCGGTGCGGCTCTCGCTCGGCGGCGCCGCGGGCGCCAGCCTCCAGCTGCGGGCCGGAAGCCAGCCGGTGCTGGCCGACCTGGCGCCGGTGGCCTCCTCGAGCGCCAGCGGCACGCTGACGCTACGGCTCGGCACCCCGGTTCACGCCCGCTACCTGCTCGTCTGGTTCACCAAGCTGCCGCCCGACCCGGCCGGCACCTATCAGGTCAACGTCTACCGGATCACGGTCCAGGGCCAGCGCTAAGACCCTGCTCGATCCGGGCCGATGCCGCGGGTGCGGAACGCGACTTACCATCGTGTCCATGAGCCTTGATTTCCCCGCGTTTGCCCTGTCCGAAGAGCACGAGGCGCTCCGCGAGTCGGTTCGCGCCCTGGCCGACGACAAGATCGCCCCCCGGGCCGCCGAGGTCGACCGGACCAGCGAGTTCCCCTGGGACGTGTACGAGGCTCTGGTTAAGGCCGACCTGCAGGCGGTGCACATCCCCGAGGCCTACGGCGGCGCGGGTGCCGACGCGATCGCCACCGTGATCGTCATCGAGGAGGTGGCCCGCGCCTGCTCGTCGTCCTCGCTCATCCCGGCCGTGAACAAGCTGGGCACCGTGCCCCTGCTGCTCGCCGCCTCCGAGGAGGTCAAGGCCAGGTACCTGGCCCCGGTCGCGCGCGGGGAGGCGATGTTCTCCTACGCGCTGTCCGAGCCCGAGGCGGGTTCGGACGCCGCGGCCATGAAGACCCGGGCGGTGCGCTCGGCGGACGGTTACGTGCTCAACGGCGTGAAGCGGTGGATCACCAACGCCGGGGTGTCGAAGTACTACACGGTGATGGCGGTCACCGAGCCGTCCGCGGGGCCGGCCGGGATCTCGGCGTTCGTGCTGGAGGACGGGGACCCCGGGTTCACGTTCGGGGCCCCCGAGCACAAGCTCGGCATCAAGGGCTCCCCGACCCGGGAGCTGTACTTCGACGACTGCGTGATCCCCGCCTCTCGCCTGATCGGCGAGGAAGGGAACGGATTCAGGATCGCGCTGAGCACCCTGGACCACACGCGGATCACGATTGCCGCGCAGGCGCTCGGCATCGCCCAGGGCGCCCTGGACTACGCCCTCGGGTACGTCAAGGAGCGCAAGCAGTTCGGCCGCGCGATCGCCGAGTTCCAGGGCCTGCAGTTCATGATCGCCGACATGGCGATGAAGCTCGAGGCGGCCCGCCAGCTCACCTACGCGGCGGCGGCCCGGTCCGACCGGGCCATGGCCGGGGAGCGGGTCGACGACCTGACCTTCTTCTCCTCGGCCTGCAAGTGCCTGGCCTCCGACGTGGCCATGTCGGTCACCACCGACGCGGTGCAGCTCCTCGGCGGCTACGGCTACGTAAACGACTACCCGGTCGAACGCATGATGCGCGACGCCAAGATCACCCAGATCTACGAGGGCACCAACCAGATCCAGCGCATGGTCATGGCCCGCCAGCTGCTCAAGTAGCGTTCTAATCCGCGTTTATACAGGCCAGCGACGGTCTGGCCGGTTTGTGCGGTAGCTGAGTAGATCGTGCGTGGGGCCGCTCTGTGGTAACACGCCATCTTGGCTATATGTCGCTTATTTCCGGTTCGTCAGTTCGTTTCCGGATGTGGTGCTGACCCCAGGCGTGTCCGCATCAGCCTGCTTCTTGCCGATTGGGTGGTGGCGGCTGCGGTAGGCGGCGGCAGCGGCGCGGTCGTTGCACAGGTCGCAGCAGTAACGGCGGTGGCCGGCTCTGGTCCGGTCGACGTAGACGCAGGTGCAGGGATGAGCGGCACAAGAACCAAGGCGGGTCAGGCCGTAGCGTGCGATGTGGGCGGCGAGCGCCGTGGGTAGCCGGGCGGCCAGGGCCGGGAGGCCGGTGGCGCCGGGAGCGACGCTGAGCCGGGCCCGGCCGTCGGGGGCCGGGACCAGAACGGGCACTGCGGCGGTCGTCAGGAGGAGGGGGTTGAGGGCCAGTGCGGCGGCTTGTGGTGTGGCTGCGGTGAAGGCCGCGTGCAGGCCGCCGCGTAGGGCCCGCAGGAGGCCCAGGTCCCCTGGCCCGAGCGCGTTCGCGTGCTGGGGATGGCCGACCGCGTGCAGGACGGCGGCGTACCAGTCAAGGGTGGCGAGCCGGTCGGGCGGGTCGGCCAGTTCGTCGTAGGAGTTGACCAGCAGGACGGCGAGTTCCAGATCGTCCGCTGGCTCGCCGCCCGCGGCGCGCAGCCATCCCGGCGGGAACAGCCCAGCGCCCTCAGCCATCGCTGACTCCTAGCTTCGTTAGTTGTTAAGCAGCATATGAAACTGACTCTACCTCAACCTGCGCTCGTTCCAGATGCCGTCACTGAACGGCTTGATCAGCTATCTATCAAGAATTTCCCCACCTGGTGAACCTCAGTACCTAGTGGCTCGTTCTAACTGACGTGAGATAGCCGACGTCCCGTCGGCCCACCGAATGGATGGAGTCATGACCGTGCAGCCGAAGCATCAGCACCCTCACCGGGCCCCGGCCCGCGCCCTTGCCAACAACCACTCCCGGGCCGTGGCCCNNGCTGCGGGTCGCGCCTAACCGGGCGAGCGGGATGGCGACTCCCGGTTCCGAAGCTGTTGCGGCCACCCCTGGCGTGGCCGATGAGGCGCTGCTAGCGCGGGATCGGGCGCTGACCGCGCTGGATGAGGGGGATCCCGCAGGGGCGCTGGCCCTCGTCGGCGAGGGGCTGGCGGCGCTGGAGAAGGCGGG
>PLDT01000421.1:9565-16045 GCA_003136255.1 Actinomycetota bacterium | reverse complement strand
TTGATGCGGTCGCGGCCTTTGAGGCGGTGCTCGAAGCCGATGAGGTGGCGGTGGGGGTCTTGGCTTTCGATGGAGCGCATCGCGGGGGAGATTCGGTCTTCCTCGCGTTTGGCGATGCGGTCGCATTCGGCTTCGACTCGGCTGTTCTCGGGGGCCTCGAGGAGCCTGTTGCCGTCGCCGTGCCACGAGCCCGGCGAGCCGGTTGATCTATCGGGCGACGAGCGTTCCGCGGGCGGCCACTTGCTTTGGTACTCGCTCCACATCCAGCGGGACTCTGCTACTTTTACCTGCCACTTCTCCGCTGCGGCCTGCTCTTCGGCGGTGACCTGTTGCACAGCAGCGGATTCTTCCGAGGAAACCTTCACGCGCAGTTCGGAGTAATACTCCTGCCGGTTGCGAGTCTCGGCCTCGGCGTTACCGGGGTGGGCGGCATGGTCGCGGGTGGCGTCCTGGTCGTCCCGGCGAGCTGGGTCATCATCGGGCGGCATATCGGTATCACCGGGCCGTTCGGCTCCCACTGGATCTCACCGCCATCCCGGAGCACAGGGCGTTACTGAAAGTGTGTTAGGTGTCGCAGTAAGTCGCATATCGGTCGAGCGTGGACGACGGCGGGAGGCAGGTGTCCGACCGCCACCTTCTGAAACGACGTCGACCCGGCACCGGTTCAGCGGTGCGACGATGCGCTCGCCCGGTGGCCTAGACGAGCGGGTCGGGCCGAGTCAGGTCGCTAAGGAAAGGACCGGCCAAAGGGACCTGTGGTTGTCGTGTTCATTTTGATTTCGCCAGGGAAGAGGCGGTGAGCGAACCGGCAGCAAAGGAGCGCCCAATGGCCCAGCCCGCGACGAGCGACAGCAACGTCCTCACCACCCTTGACGACCGGGTTCCCACCGCTTTCTACTGGCAGCTCACCTTGCTGGCCACGCTGGGCGGTTTCCTGTTCGGCTACGACACCTCCAACATCGGCTCCGCGCTGAACTTCGTGCCGTACCACCTGCACGGCCTGGCGCTTGGCTATCTGGTGTCCGGGGCGTCGCTGGGCGCGGCGGCGGGCGCGATCCTGGCCGGCCCGATCTCGGATCATTTCGGCCGAAAGAAGCTGCTGGTCGTGGACGCGGGCATCTACGCCGTCGGCGCGATCTTGTCCGCGGTGACGCCGGACGCCGCCGTGCTGCTCGTCGCGCGGACGCTGATCGGGCTGGCCATCGGCGCGGACTCCGCCATCGCGACCGCCTACATCGCCGAGTACGCGCCGAAGAACCGGCGCGGGTCGCTGACCATGCTGCAGCAGTGGATGATCACCGTCGGGATTCTCATCTCCTACATCGTCGCGCTGATCATCTTCAGCGCCTTCCCGGGCAGCGCGGCCACGGTCGGCTGGCGGCTGGTCCTGGGCCTGGGCGCCGTCCCGGCGCTGATCGGGCTGGCGCTGCGCACCCAGATGCCGGAATCGCCCCGGTGGCTGCTGCGGCACGGGCGTTACGAGGACGTGCAGAAGGCGATGGCCGCGCTCGGTACCGAGGCCAGCATGGAGGACGTCAAACGCGCCGCGACGGTCATCGAACAGGTCGAAGGTGGAAGTCGCGAGCAGCGCCGCCAGGCCTGGACCCCGGGGGTGCGCCGGGCGCTGATCGTGGTGTCGGTGTTCTTCATCTTCCAGCAGATCACTGGCATCAACGTGCCGCTCTACTACGGGCCGCACCTGCTCGGGCCGATCTTCTCCGGCGCGCACGCCACGCTGGTACAGACCACCGTGGCTGGGGTCGAGGTCACCTCCATCATGACCGCCGTCAACGTGGCCTCCACCTACCTGGGCTTCCGCTGGATCGACAAGTTCGGCCGGCGCAAGCTGTCTATGGGCGGATACACCGGGATGATCGTCTTCGCCCTGGTCGCGGCGGCCGGCCTGACCCTCACGCACGGCACGTTCCGGCTGGTCGTCATCATGATCGGCCTGGACTTCTTCATCGCTTCGTTCGCGATCGGCGTCGGCGGGACCGGCTGGACGCTGCAGGGCGAGGTGTTCCCCACCGCGGTTCGCGGGCAGGCGGCCGCGTTCTGCGCGATGATCGACTGGCTGGCCAACTTCGCGCTCATCGAGGCGTTCCCGGTGACGCAGAACGCCATCAGCCTGAGCGGTGTCCTGGTGGTCTTCGCCGGGCTGGCCGCGCTGGCCATCGTGTTCATCTGGAAGTTCCTGCCCGAGACCAAGAACCTGTCGGTCGAGGAGATTATCGGTCTCTTCGAGCACCAGCAGACCACGTTGCCGAAGGCCAGCTAAGGGTTACCAGGGGCGAGGCCGGCCGCTCGGCACTCACGATGCCGGGAGAGCTGTCACATCGTGCCGGGCTGCTGCGTCAGAAGGTACGACAGCTCAAGGCAAGGAGATCACCATGGACCCACGTTTGAACTACCACGGCAACGGCGTTGCGACGAAGTTCGTGAAGTACCTCGTCTCGGCGGGCAAGGTCGTGTCGGACTCGGCCTTGCCGGCCGCGACGCAGCAGCTGGTGGAGATCCGGGCCAGCCAGATCAACGGCTGCGCCGTCTGCCTCGACATGCACACCAAGGACGCCGCGCACGCCGGGGAAACCTCGGTGCGCCTCAACCTGGTCGCGACCTGGCGGGAGGCCACGGTCTTCACCGAGGCCGAACGGGCCGCCCTGGAACTAGCCGAGCAGGGTACCCGCATCGCCGACACGGCCGGCGGGGTGACCGACGAGGCATGGGCGAATGCCGCCAAGCACTACGACGAGGACCAGCTCGGAGCCCTGGTGTGCCTCATCGCTGGTATCAACGCCTGGAACCGCCTGAACGTCATCACCCAGCAGCCAGCCGGCGACTACCAGCCCGGCCAGTGGGGGTAATAAACCAGTGGGGGTAATAAACCAGCCATCACGACCTCCTTGCGAGGACGGCCGCGGGGGCGCTTACGCGGCATGATCGCGCCGCTCATTAGCAACTCGCCGCCCCAGACGCCCCAGGGCTCCCTGCGATCCAGCGCGCCGGCCAGGCAGGCTAGCCTGGCCCGGCATCCCCGGCACATCGCCTTCGCCAGCTCCACGTCCTGCGGAGACTCGGCGAAGAACAGCTCCGGATCCTCGGTGCACGGCAGAACCAGGCTCAGCCCCGTGGTGTCCTGCCCGCCGACGGTGGCCCCGCGCCACTGCATCGGTGTCATCATCTCTTGTTCCCCGTTCCCCGTTTCCCGTTTTTCCGTCCTGCAGCGACCGGCGTACCGCGCGGGCCTGGTCGGCGAGCGCCGAGCGGACCTGACCGAGCACGGCGGCCAACCCGCCGAGCTGGGTATCGGCCGCCCGGATCTCGGCCGCGGTCTTGCCGCGTTCGGCCTGGTAGATGCCGTAGTAGGAATTGACCATCATCGCCTCCCAGGCGATCCCTCGTAGACGGTAAGTGGTAGCGGTCCGCCTGCGCCTCGTTCACCCCGTGCCGATGCGGATCGCCCCGTCACGTCTAAGACTCGTGGTAAGCCCGCTGCGGCCGCATCAGGCAAATGCCCTATTTTCACCTCCGGGCGGCCTTACCCAGCGCCTAAAGAGGCCCGGTAATCGCAGCGGAGGTTCCGGGTTCGTCGAGATTGCCAAGCAGGGCCGACGCCGGAGCTGGGCTCGGGACCAGTCGCAGCCAGCGCTGATCCTTGGACGACGCCGACCCTGCGGTTCGAGGGAAAGGTCATCGCCCGCTACCCCCTCTGATTCGATCCATGCACAACCCTCAGGCCGTGGACCTGGTAGAAGACGCCGTTAGTCGCGGGCCTCGCCAGCCGTGCGCGTTTCCCATTCGGGCTTGATGATCGCGTACTCGACCTCGCCGTGCTCGGCGCCTGCGATGACGTCGGGTCCCTCGTACGGGGTGGTGCGCACCAGGGTCAGGCCGCACTTCTCCAGGACGTGCCGGGACGCGGTGTTGACCGTCATCGTGTGCGCGAACACCCGCTCGACGCCCAGGTCGGTGAATCCCAGGCTGATCAGGGCACGCGACCCCTCGGTCGCGTAGCCATGGTTCCACGCGGGCCGGCGCAGCCGGTAGCCCAGCTCGACGTTGGTGATATCGGTGCCGGAGCCGGCACGGAGGTGGAACCAGCCGAGGAACTCCCCGGTGGCGGCGGATTCGGCCGCCCAGGTGCCGAGCCTGTCGAACCGGTCGTAGACGGCCAGATGGAAGGGGAGGATGTCGTCCCGGATCTCCTCGCGGGGTGTCGGCCTGCCGCCGGTAAGGTAGCGCACTACCGCCGGGTCGCTGTTCAGGTCGAACAGCTTGTCTAGGTCGTCCTCGGTGAACTGGCGCAGGGCCAGCCGCGGCGTTTCCAGGATGATGTGTGTATCTGTCACGAACCACGAGTATGCAGGCAGCAAAGCCGCTACGGAAGGAAGGAATTAAAGAGAAAGGTCACACCTGCAATGGGGAACAAGCAGAATGTGCAGGCCGTTATCCGATACAGAACGCGATAACGGCACTTCCTTGCCGGTGCCAATACCTAACATACCACGTTCAGGGCAGGCGCATGCGCAGGTATTGAAATAGCACTATGACAGCGTGCCGTGAGCGGGCGCAGCTTGGTGATGGGACGGTCCTGGCCAGCCACGCCGAGGGCATGCTCGCTGTCATGGACGATGCGCGGGTGCGGGCCGGCGATCGCCGCGACGTCACCAGCCTGCTGCGCCGCACGAGCACGATGCCGGCCGCCGGAATGCGATCGACGATGGAGGACTTCTCGCTCATTGTGGGCTCCTTCTTCAATCGGGGTCTTGCGGGGTTCTTCCGCTACCAATAACGCTAATTGGCNNCATGGGCGAAGGGGAGAGGCTGTGGCCGAGCCGCCGGTTACGTTCGCCGGCTTGCTGCGGAAACTGCGCACCGAGGCCCGGTTGACCCAGGAAGAACTGGCCGAGGCGGCTGGGCTGAGCCCGCGGTCGGTTAGCGACCTGGAGCGAGGGATCGCCAGCACGCCGCGCCGGGAGACGGTCCGGCTGCTAGCCGACGCGCTACACCTCCCCGGCCCGGGCCGGGCGGAGTTCGAAGCAGTCGCCCGGGGCCGGCAGGTGCCTGCCGCGCCAGTCAGCGGCGCGGCGGCGGCCATGCGGACGCTGCCCCGTGACATCGCCTCGTTCACTGGTCGGCAGCAAGAGCTGGCCGAACTGGTCGAGGCGGCGGCGGGGGCGGGCGGCGTGGTGGGCATCCACGCGATCGGCGGGATGGCCGGGGTGGGCAAGACCGCGTTCGCGGTCCATGCCGCGTACCGGCTGGCGGACCGGTTCCCCGGCGGGCAGATCTTCTTGCCGCTGCACGGGCACACGCCTGGGCAGCAGCCGGTCGACTCGGGTGATGCGCTGGCGAGCCTGCTGCTGACCATTGGGGTTCCGGCCGGACAGATCCCGCCCGGAGTGGAGGCGCGGATGGCGCTGTGGCGGGACCGGCTGGCCGAACGGCAGTTGCTGCTGGTGCTGGATGACGCGGCCAGCAGTGAGCAGGTCCGGCCGCTGCTGCCCGGTACGGGCGGGAGCCTGGTGCTGGTGACCAGCCGCCGGCACCTGTCCGCGCTGGACGACGCGACCGCGGTCAGCCTGGACACGCTGCCGCCCGGGGAGGCGGCCGCGCTGCTGGTCCGGCTGGCAGGCCGAGCTGGGCTGAGCCCGGAGGACCCGGCGGTGGCCGAGATCACCGCGTTGTGCGGATTCTTGCCGCTGGCGATCGGGATGGTGGCCCGGCAGCTGCACCATCACCCAGCCTGGACCACGGCCGGCCGTGCCGCCGAGATGGCGTCGGCGGTGGACCGGCTGGAGCTCATGGCGACGGAGAACCTGTCGGTGGCCGCCGCGTTCAATCTGTCCTACGCCGATCTGACCGAGGACCAGCAGCGGATGTTCCGCCGGCTTGGCCTGCACCCCAGCACTGATATCGACGTTTATGCCGCGGCCGCGCTTGACGGTACCGACTTGGGCACGGCCCGCCGGGCCCTGGAGGCGCTGTACGACCAGTACCTACTCACCGAGCCGGCCGAGGGCAGATACCGGCTGCATGATCTGATCCGCGAGCACGCCCGCGCCCTGGCCGATCGCGTTGACCCGGACCGGGACCGGGACGAGGCCACCGCCCGGCTGCTGGATTTCTACCAGTACGCCGCCGCCCGCGCCGACGCCCTCATCGCCCGCCAGGTCCGCCCCGCCCTCGCCGCCGCGGACGGCGCGATCCCGGCCGCGGTTCCCGCCCTGGCCGACCGGGCGCAGGCGCTGGTCTGGGCCCGCGCCGAGCGGGCCAGCCTGCTCGCCTGCCTGGACCGCGCCACCCGGGCCGGCCAGCACGCTCGCGTCATCGCCCTTACCGCCGGGCTCGCCGGGCTCTTGCGCAGCGACGGCCCTTGGGCGCAGGCCATCACCCGGCACACGGCGGCGATCTGGGCCGCACAGCAGCTCGGTGACCGGCTGGACGAGGCCAACGCCCTCAACGACCTGGGGGACGTTC
>PLDT01000421.1:0-9525 GCA_003136255.1 Actinomycetota bacterium | reverse complement strand
ACGGGTGATTACCCGGGCGCGGTCCAGGACCTGGAACAGGCTCTGGATATCTACCGCGACATCGGTTACGGGCGCGGGCAGGCCAATGCCCTGCTTCGCCTGGGGGTCGTTCGGCGGCTGACGAGTGATTTCCCGGGCGCGGTCTACGACCTGGAACAGACCCTGGGCATCTACCGCGGTCTCGGTGATCGGCTCGGCGAGGCCAACGCCCTGCTGCGCCTCGGGGACGTGCGGCGGTTGACCGGTGATTACCCAAGCGCGGTCCAAGACCTGGGGCAGGCACTGGGCGTCTACCGCGGTCTCGGTGACCGGCTCGGGCAGGCCAACGCCCTCAGCTACCTCGGGGACGCGTTGCGGCTGACGGGTGATTACCCGGCCGCGGTCGAGGACCTGGAGCAGGCACTGGGCATCTACCGCGACCTCGACGAACCGTTCGGCCAGGCCGGCACCCTCGGCTACCTCGGGATCGTCCGGCGGCTGACGGGTGATTACCCGGCCGCGGCCCAGGCCCTGGACCAGGCGGTCGGCCTCTACCATGACCTCGGCGACCAGGGCGACGAGGCCGAGGTGCTCAACGAGCGAGGGACGCTGCACCGGGTCAGCGGTGACCTCGCGCAGGCCCAGGCGTGTCACCAGCAGGCCCTGGACTTGGCCCGCGCTTCCGCCAGCCCCTGGCAGGAGGCGCACGCGCTGGCCGGGCTGGGCCGGTGCGCCATGGCCGCCGGCCATGCTGCGCAGGCCGAGGCCCTGTTGCGGCAGGCACTAGAGATCTTCCAGCGGATCGGGGCAGCCGAGGTCGCTGACCTGCTCGCCGAGCTGGATGTCTTCGCCGGTCGGCCAACAGCGCAGTAAGGCTTAAGCTCGCCAGCAGGCGGACGGCTGTTGTGCGGGCGGTGGGGCGGGGTCAGGCGATGGACCGAACCCAGCGATGCCGCGGGTCGGTGAGCCTGCTGTGCCGTTGCGCAATCGGGCCGCTACATCCCGGATGCGGGACGAGCGTCAGGGGCGTAGAGTCCGTGTTGGTCCCGGTCTGATGGTTGGGGGTGCGGTTGCACCGCGGGAGGCCAGTGTGAACGAAGAGCGTGATCCGCGGCCGCTCGGCGCGAAATCTCCCGATCCGAGGGATCCCGGCATCGTCGAGATGGTCGAGGGCGTCTACTGCAAGAACAGGCACTTTAACGATCCGGCGGCGCGGTACTGCGCCGTCTGCGGCGTGAGCATGGGTCAGCCGACCAAGGTCCGACAGATGGGCAGGCGGCCGCCGCTCGGCGTCCTCGTCCTGGCCGACGGCTCCGTGTGCCAGCTTGACGCCGACTACGTGCTGGGCCGCGAACCGACGATGGCTAGTTCGGTGGTCGACGGCCGGGCCCGGCCGCTGCGGCTCACTGACGCCTCTGGGCTGGTGTCCCGCATCCACGCCCGCGTGGAACTGGACGGCTGGCAGGTCTTTATCTCCGACCTCGATTCCGTCAACGGCACCCAGATTCTCTGGCCCGGGGAAAACGCCCCCATCAGGCTGGAGCCAGGCGTCCGAGCCCCGCTTGTGGCCGGTGCGCAGATCCGCCTAGGCGGCGAGTACGCGATCGGATACGACTCACATCGCCACCTAGACCAGCCGTCCGGCGCTGACGCCGCAGGACAGGCGGTACGCGGCCAGGCCGCCCCGCCGGCATCTGACCTCTACGCCGCCCAGCCTGCCCCGCCGGAACCCGGCCCAGACGACAGTTCCCCATGGCAGGACTTCACTTCCATACCCCAGCGTGATCCGCTGCCGCTCGGTGCTGCACCACCCGACGCGAATGATCGCGGCGCTGTCGAGAAACCCGCCCCCGCGGGCATTGCTCCGCCGGGAGGGCCGGGTCAGCATCCGCCGGCGGCTGAGCAGCGTTTCCTGCAGGGCAGGTTCCCGGAGCGGGTCCGGCTGGGTGAGGAGGTGTCGCTGCTGGTGCGGCTGGGACTGCAGCCCGGCAAGCCGCTGGAGGCCGCGCTGCGGCCGCTGACGGTGCCCGAGGGCGGGCTGGAGGTCGTGCTGCTGCTGGTGGAAAGTCCCGGGTTCACCTTGCGCAGCCCGGAGCGGGCGGTGGTTCAGGTCGTCCCGCGGCTGGACTCGAACTGGGCTGGGTTCGAGCTGCAGGCGACCCGCGAAGGGGTGCACACCTTGCGGGTGGAGGCCTTCGCCGGCGGTTCCGGACTGGGTGGCCTGGCGGTGCAGGTCAGCGTGGATGCGGTGGCGTCGACTGGGCCGCTGAGGGAGCGGATCAGCCCCGCCAGGGTCGCGGCGGCCGACCCGGGGGAGGTGTCACTGCTGCTTTCTTTCGATTCCGTCCAGCAGGTGTACCGCTACCGGCTGGTCGACTCGAGCGGCTACTACTCTGAGGAGTCGACCTCGGATCGGCTGCTGCAGCCGCCCGGGGAGGCGATTGAGCAGCTGGTGGCCGAGCTCAACGCGGTTGCCCGGGGCCAGGCGGCGTGGGACGCCGCGACCACCAAGGACTGGCTGAAGGGCCAGGGGATCACGCTGTGGAACAGCTTCATCCCGCAGGCTCTGCAGCGGGAGTTCTGGCGTCGCCGTGACAAGATCACCCGGATGACCATCGTGTCCCAGGGAGACCCTGTTCCCTGGGAGCTGCTGTACCCGTTCGCCCCGGGCGGCTGGGACGCTGGCTTCCTGATCGACCAGTTCCCGGTCGCGCGGCGGCGCTACGGGCCGCCGCCCCCTAGCCGCCTCGACCTGGGAGCGGTCGACTTGGTGCTGTCCGGGGAAAGCTCGCTCGCAGCCGCCCCGGCTGAGATCGCGGCCCTGGATGGGCTGCTGCGCGGCTGGGGGCTGGCGGCGCATCGCATCGGCGACCTGCCCGGCCTGCTGCAGGCCTTCCAGCGGGGCAACCTCGGGCTGCTGCACTTCAGCTGTCACAACGCCTTCGCCCGCGGCGCCCCGAACACCTGCCGGATTCTGCTACAGAACCAGCCGTTCGAGCCGGTCTTCCTCGAGCAGCACGCCGGGCGGTTCACGGCCCCGCTGGTGTTCTTGAATGCCTGCCGCACCGACGGACAGGCTCCCCTTTACACCACGGTCGAGGGATGGGCAGCCAGCTTCCTGCGGGCCGGTGCGGGCGCCTTCATCGGCTCGCTGTGGGAAGTGGTGGACACCTCGGCCAGCACCTACGCCCAGGAGTTCTACCAGGCGGCGATCGGCGGGGACACTCTGGGCGAGGCGGCGCGGCGGGCCCGCGACGCCATCCGCGATAACCCCGGCGACCCCACCTGGCTCGCCTACACGTTCTACGGCGACCCAGCAGCAACGGTGAACGCAGCTCCCGACCGGTGAGGAGGGTGCCGTGAAGGTCACCGACGAGGGCGTGCCCGTGGATGCCCTGATCGGCGTCATTAAAGACTCGGTCAAACGCGCTGGCGTGTCCCGCGCCTCGCAGACCCGGGACCTGCAGGTAGCTTCGGTCAAGCTGATTCTTGACGTGGTGGCCAGCAAGACGGCTGGAGGCGGGGTGGAGTTCTGCGTCCCTTTCATAGGAATGAAGCTCCGCGTGGGGACCAAGGTCACCAAGAAGGACACACACACGATTGATATCACCCTGGTGCCGCCCAAGGACCGGGACACCCGTCAGGTTCGCGGCGGGGAAGTTCAGGACGTCTTGGTGAACGCGATCAGCACGATCCGCGACGTGATGACCAAGGCCGCAGAGGGCGACGATCCCTGGCTCCTGTCGGCAGGCATCGTCGACATCTCCTTCGCAATCACGCAGACCGGAACCATCTCACTTGGAGTCGACGGCGAACTGGCCAACGAGCTCACTCATACCCTGCGTCTCGGGCTGGCGCCGGTCCCGATGTGAGAGCGCCGCGGGGGCGAGCCAGCCGGGCCAGCGCGGCGGTCGGGTCCAGCGCGCGCACGAACACGCATCCGCCCCCTTCGACCCCGCCACCGGTCTCGCGTCGGTAGCCGGACCGGGTAACACCGGGCCGCGCGGCGGACACTAGAGAGTGTGACTACTGTCCGAATCGCGCACGCTGAGCCCCGGCCCGGGAGGCTGGCCAACGGCGAATTCCAAACCCGCGGTCATCTGGTCGTGCTGGCCGACGACGCGGGTCACCGGGCCGTACCGATCTGGATGCGAGGCGACCCGGATGCCGAGGACCTGTCGCATCTCCTCGAACTGGCCGGCCTGCCCGCTGATCAGGTCATCGCCGCCGATGTGCCGCAGGAACTCACCATCCGGCTGCTCGGCGCGGCCCGCGCCCGGGTGACCGGGGTGGACATCGACATGACCGAAGCCGGCGCCGCCGAGCTGAGCCCGGAGGTCACCGTGGCGCGGATCGGGCTGGCCGGCCCGGCCGGAACCCGGCAGGTCACCGCGGGCCTCGGCCTGGGCCTGGCCCTGGCCGCCGCCGCGGGCGCCCCGGTCCGGATGGCCGACGCGGTGATGGACCGGCTGGCCGTCCCGGTGCCGGGCGACGACCTGCTCACCCCGTTCCTGGACCGCGTGCCGCCCGTCGCCCGGGCCCAGCCCGGCCACGGGCTGCCGGGCTGGCCGATGGCCATTCTGCCCGGCCGCCGCCCCCGCTACGAGCCCCGCAACCTGGACTTCGCCGCGGGCCTGGACCGCTGGGACCTCGACGCCGGGCCGGGCTCGGCGGCGGACCGCGAGCCGGACTACGCGGCCGCCGTCGAGGCGGACTCGGCGGTCCTGTCTTCCTCGGTCCCGCGGCCCGCCGGGTCCGCCGCCCTGCTCCAGGCCATCTTCGCCGACGACTACCGCGGCGCTACCGTCACCTTCAGCGCCGAGATCCGCGCCGATCCCCTCACCGGGCAGGCGGGACTCCGCCTGGAGATCATCCGGCAGTGGTGGCGCCTGGGGCGGGCCGGAGAGGACCACGGCCTCACCATCTCCGGCCGCAGCGCCTGGACCAGGTACGAGATCACGGCGCGGATCCCCGCGGACGCCGACCAGATCCGGTTCGGCATCGCGCTGACCGGCACGGGCCGGATCGCGCTGCGGAACCCGAACCTGCGCGCTGATCCCCAAGCCGACGCTGATCCCCAAGCCGACGCTGATCCCCAAGCCGACGCTGAGCCGGGCGCCGGAACGCCGTGAGCGCGGACGTCCCCGACGGCGAACTGGCCCGGCTGGCCCGCGGCGGTGACCCGGTGGCGTTCCACCTGCTGATCGAGCGGCACCAGCCGATGGTCCGCGCCCGAGCCCGGCAGCTGACCCCAGATCCCGGCGACGTGGACGACATCGTGCAGGAATCGTTCCTGCAGGCGTTCCTGGCCCTGGACCGGCTGCGGGATCCGGACCGGTTCGCCGGCTGGCTGTCCGGCATCGTGCTCAACGTCTGCCGCAGCCTGCACCGCCGCGCCCCGCTCACGCTGCTGGCCGACTGGCCCGAGCCGCTGCACCCGACATCGGCCGGCGGCCTGCCCTCGGCCGAGGACCTGGACCGGGCCGACGCGCTGCGCGCGGCCGTGGCCAGCCTGCCCGCCGGGCAGCGGCGCGCCGTGACCCTGCACTACTACGCCGACGTGCCCGCTGGTCAGGTCGCCGAGGCACCCGGCGCGGCCCGGGCCAGCCTGCACAAGGCCCGGCTCCGGCTGCGCGCCTACCTCACCGAGCACCGCCCCGACCTCGTTCCCGCCTCCGGGAGGACGCACATGACCACCGTCCGCGTCGCGCGCATCGAGCGCCGCATCCCGCCCGGTCCGGTACCGGACCGGTCCCCCACTCACGTCATGGTGCTGGCCGACGACGCCGGCCGCCGAGACCTGCCGATCTGGCTGCTCGGCCAGGACAGCCACCGGTTCGCCGACGACGCGCGTCCCGGGCCAAGCCCGGACGAGCTGACCGACCGGCTGCTGCGCGCGGCCGGGGCCCGCGTGACCGCCGTGGACGTCGACGAGCTGGGCCCGGAGGTCACCGTGGCCCGGGTCGAGCTGACCACCGTGGCCGGTCCCGAGCACGTGACCGCGCGGCTGCTTGACGGCCTGGCCGTGGCCATCATCTCGGGCGCGCCGATCCGGGTCGCCGACGCGGTCATGGACCGGCTGGCCGTGCCGACCGGGGCCGGCCAGGGCGGCCCGATGCCCGAGCAGACCGCGCGTGACCTGAGCATCGACCTGCGGCCGCGGTACGAACCGCGCAACCTGACCTTGGCCGGCGGCCTGGACCACTGGGTGCTCGGCGGCAGCTTCACCGAGAACACCTTGCAGTCCCACTGGCTGGACTACTCCGCCGCCGCCGACCACGGGACCGCGGTGCTCTCCGCGGCCGCGGCGCAGCCAGGAGGGTTCGCCTGGCTGGCCCAGGAGATCTACGCCGATGACTACCGGGGCGCCGCGCTCACCTTCCGCGGCCAGTTCCGTGCCCCGGAGGGCACAGGCCTCTGCGGGCTGTTCCTGCGGGTCATGAAGCCGCGCACCCTCCACGGGCCACCCACCGCGCAGGCCGCCCTGGCCGACCCGGCCAACCACATCGTCACCCTCCAAGGTCCAAGCGACTGGACCACCCACGAGGTCACCGCGCCGATCCCGGACGACGCCAACACCGTCGCGTTCGGCGTCTTCCTGGCCGGGCCCGGCCGGATCGAGCTGCGCAACCCGGAGCTCACCCAGGCTGGACTGGCTTATTAATGGCTACCTTCGGACCGTCGGCCGAACTGACGAGGCGTAGCCGATGGGCGTGTTACATTGAGAGTTCAGCACTGTACTCAGTGCAATCGCGTCGTCAGAGTTTTTTACGGCGCAGAACAAGAGGCCGTCGTGTACGGGCAAAACGTTCAGCAAGATCTTGGGCGGGCCAAGCAGGTTAGCGATGAGCGCTACGCGGACTTGAAAGACGCTGCCGCCCGCCGCACTCAGCTCGGTATTCAAAGGCCGAAGTTGCGCGAGACCCTACGCCGCTGGCTCAAGCGGCGGACGTCTGCGTAGTACTAGCAGCGCGAGGACAAGCCTGCCCCGTTGATGGGCCAGTCCGTGTATCTAGGCGTTGACGTACGGGCACGCGCCTTGGAGAACCGGGTGCGGTCCGGTCAATCGATCCCGCCCGGGAGACCCGGTGAATCCCCACGCCCAAATGAGTTCCGAATAATCAAGTCGGCCGAGGAAAAACGACACCTGGAGCACGTCAGGGACCGGCGCAACAGGCCGACGGCGACCGTTTGCTGGCCGAAATTAATCCACCGCAGGGACGTCCGGAGGAGTTCAGGGACGTCTGGACGGCCGGGCCGTCGCCTAGGCGGAAGGCCTGATCAGGCTGCCCGATCCACCGGGTTAACCTCTGGACCGCCCTTCAGGGATGTCGCGATCCGGCGCTAACGGTCAAAACCACGCGAACTGCCTGTAGAATGAGAATTAACGGAGGCATTTATGCGGACTGTTAACAGCGGCCCACTGCAGGCGACGAGGGTAGGGGCCGGTCCTGCGGGTGAACCTTATGACCGTGGATTGCCCGTAGGCAAAATCTCCGTGCTTTATCACTGCGCGAACCAGCATCAGACCCTCATACCGTTCATCTGCACTGTGACGCCACCTCTGCAGTGGGAATGCCGGGTCTGCTCGCAGCCCGCGGGGACCGACCCGCTCGACCCGCCCGCCCTGGTCGCGAGGTACATAGGTGAGAAGACCCACCTGGGCCGCGTCCGCGACCGGAGGACCCAAGCCGACGGCGACCGGCTGATGGCCGAATCACTTGCCCGGCGCGATCATCCCGAAGAGTTCAACATCTGGACCAAGGCCCCCAGGCGGAAGGCCCGATCCTAGCCGCGCCAGCCTCAGGCCGGGGTGTTCGGGCGGTACTCGCAGACCACCAGGCGTGAGTCGAGGACGGCTGTGCTGGCCAGGGTGAGGCTGGTTTCGGGGTAGCCGGTGAAGACTGGTTCGTGGCCGGCCTGGCCGAGCACGTGCGGGAACACGATCAGGCGGAGCCGGTCGACCAGGCCCGCTGCCATCAGGTGGCGGACGAGGGTGATGCTGCCGATGCTGCGCAGCGGGTCACCGGGCTGGCTCTTGAGCGTGCGGATCTCCGCAACGGGCTCGTGCTTGGCCAGTTGGGCGTTGTTCCAGGTGAGCGGCTCGGCCAGGGTGGCGGAGAACACCAGCTTCGGGTGGCTGTTCATCGGCCCGGCGAGCGGGCCGGGAGAAGATGGCCAGGAGCGCGCCATGATCTCGTAGGTCGTTCGCCCCATGATCATGACCTGCGGCTCAGCCAGGATCCGCTGCGCGTAGGCGGCGAACTCCGGGCCGAAGTAGCCGAACGTCCACGACTGGCCGCCGTCGGCCCCGGCGGCGAAGCCGTCCAGCGACACGAACATGTCCGCGGTAAGTTCCCGCATCGCCGTCCTCCTCGAGAGTGCCGGGCCAGCACGCCCGGCGGCGTATCAAACTGGACTGTCCAGTACTCTAGTTCCATCAGACTAGACTGTCCAGTACTATTTGTCCATGGGCGAGACGACCACGGCCAGCACGCAAGACCGCGGCGAGACCCGGACGGCGCGCAAGCGCCGGGCCATCCTGGACGCGGCCACCACGTTGTTCCTGCGCGAGGGGTACCTGGCCACCAGCATGGACCAGATCGCCGCCGCGGCCTCGGTGTCCAAACAGACCGTCTACAAGCAGTTCGCCGACAAGCAAAGCCTGTTCCGCGAGATCGTCACCGGCACCGTCGCCGAGGTCAGCGATCCCGTCGCCGAGCAGGTCGCCAGCCTGCGGGACGACACTGACCTGGCGGCCGGCCTGCGCGGCCTGGCCCGCGCGCTGCTGACCCAGGTCATCCAGCCCCGGATGATGCAGCTGCGCCGCCTGGTCATCGGCGAAGCGGGCCGCTTCCCGGAACTGGGCCGCCTGTTCTACGACAGCGGTCCCGGGCGCACCATCGACACCCTGGCCGCCACTTTCGAAAGCCTCGCCGCCCGCGGCACGCTCCGCCTGCAGGACCCGCGGCTCGCCGCCGAGCACTTCAACTGGCTGATCATGGCAGCCCCGCTCAACCGGGTCATGCTCTGCGGCGACGCCGAACTGCCCGACCAAACCGACCTCGACCGCTACGCCGACGCCGGAACCCGGGCGTTTCTCGCCGCCTACGGCGCAAACTAACTGCCGCGCCCGGCCAGCCCGAACCCCCGCCGTCCTAGGCAATTTCGCCGAGATCACCTGAGTGAGAGGAGCAAGGCTAGGACACCGGCGACGGCGGTGGCCTCCGGCGCTCCTTATGTTGCCCGCCGGGTTATCCCGGTGACCTGCCATGTCCGACCAAGGGCGCTGCAATACAAAGCCACAATGACGAGGACCAAAGCACGTTGCAGCGCGGCACTCTGGGTGTTCGCCAGGAGCGCTATGGCGAGGCCGAGCTGCCCTGAGTAGGCACCAATCGAGACCGACGCGAAGGCGATATTCAGCTTTCTGGCTGGAAGGCCGCGGGAGAAGTTTCCAGCTCGCTTTGCCCTGGGTATCAGCCGTCTGGTGGCGAGCAGGCTGACGGCTGCCATTGCGAGGCTGGAGAGCCCGAAGACGACTGA
>PLDT01000468.1:0-4096 GCA_003136255.1 Actinomycetota bacterium | reverse complement strand
CCAATTAGTTAGGTCTGTCTTACCGGGAAGTCAGCCTTGCTTCTTCCCCAAGGCGCCGAAGCGCTGGCAGACGCTCTCGGGCGGCCGGCCAGCTAGTCCTAGGCCGGGGCGGGCCAGCGGAGCGCATGCGGCGCGAAGCCCGCGGCCAGGGCGGTCAGCGCGGCGTCCAGGTAGACGGTGAGGTCGTTGTCGGCCCGCGTTGCCCAGCGGTCATAAGCGGCCCGGCAGGCGGCCAGGGTAGCCCGGCCGATGGCCAGCGGGTAGAGCGAGTCGGCGGGCTGGCCCAGCCGGGCCGCGGCGAACTCGCTGATGACTCGTTCCCAGGCGTCATAGTGCGTGGCGGCGCTGGACTGCAGGGCGGGTACCGTGCCGATCAGGTTCATCCGCATGCGCAGCTCAGGGACGTCGTCGGCCCGGTAGTGATTGGCCGAGACCACGGCCCGGCGGATGGCCTCCATCGTCGACACGTCGGCCGGGGTCCGGGCCAGGGCGGTCCGGATGACGTCTACTTCGGTGTCGAACTCACTCCACAGCACGCTCGACTTCGTGCCGAAATACCGGAAGAACGTCCGCTCGCTCACGCCGGCCTCGGTGGTGATCTGCTCGATCGTCGTGGTGTCGAAGCCGCACTCGGTGAACAGGCGCAGCGCGATCAGCTCCAGCTCGCGGGCGCTCGTCCGGGGCGGCCGGCCCCGCCGCGGACCGTCCGCCTCGACCGCGCCGGGCAGGGTCACCTGTGCCGCCTAAACAGACCGAGGATCGTGCCGTTCAAGTACACCAGGTATTGATTATGTCATCTCATGACATTAACATTGTCGGACATTACGTCATGGGCTGACGTAGTCTCCCGGGCGATGCGATGGCTAGCAGCCGGGCATTCCGACCGGGCCCGGGTGCGTTCCGTCCGCGGAGGAAGGCAGGTCATGGGGAAGCTCGAGGGCAAGGTCGCGTTCATCACCGGGGCGGCGCGCGGGCAGGGCCGCAGTCACGCGATCAGGCTGGCGCAGGAGGGCGCACCGGCTTTACCAACAAAAAATGAGAGGACTGACTATGGCAGGGCGGGTAGAAGGAAAGGTCGCGTTCATCACCGGGGCGGCCCGAGGGCAAGGGCGCAGTCACGCGATCAGGCTGGCCGAGGAGGGCGCGGACATCATCGCGGTGGACGTCTGCCACGACTACCCGACGGTCGGCTACGCCCTGGCCACCGAGGCTGACCTGGCCGAGACGGTCAAGGCGGTCGAGGCGCTGGACCGCCGGATCGTCGCCAGCCAGGCGGACGTGCGCGATGTCGCGGCGCTGAAGGCCGCCGTCGATAACGGCGTCGCGCAGCTCGGGCGGCTGGATATCGTCTGCGCCAACGCCGGTATCTGCACCGTGCAGTCGTGGGACGAGGTCACCGCGGCTGTCTGGCAGGACACGCTGGACACCAACCTGACCGGGGTGTGGAACACCATGGTCGCGGCCGCACCGCATCTCATCGCCGCGGGCGGCGGATCGATCATCTGCACCAGTTCCACGGCCGGCATCAAGGGACTGCCGTTCCTGGCGCCCTACGTGGCCGCCAAGCACGGCGTGGTCGGCATCGCCAAGACGATGGCCAACGAGCTCGCCCGGTACCAGATCCGGGTCAACACGGTGCATCCCACCGGGGTGGACACCCCGATGGTGGCCGGTCTCGGCGGGCTCGAGCCGCTGCTCGGAAAAGATGCCAACCTGGGCCCGATCTTCATGAATACGCTGCCGGTAGAGACCGTGGATGCACGCGACATCAGCAACGCCGTGCTCTTCCTGGCCTCCGATGAGGCGCGCTACGTGACCGGCCTGGAGTTCACCGTCGACGCCGGCAACACGATCCGTTGATTGCCGGCCACGGCGGCCCGGCGGACAGCGCCGAGCAGGTCAGGCGCGTGCGCGATCGGGTCCGGGCGCGCGTGGTGGGCCGGCAACGGGAACTCGACCTGATCCTGGCGGCGGTCGCCGCCGGCCGTGACCTGCTGCTGGAGGGACCGCCCGGGACGAGCAAGTCCACGCTGCTGCGCGCGATCACCGCCGAATGGGGCATCCCGCTGGTGTTCGTCGAGGGCAACGCGGACCTGACCCCGGCCAAGCTGGTCGGGCATCACAATCCCGCCCGCGTGTTGCGCGAGGACTACAGCGCCGACAACTTCGTCGACGGGCCGCTGCTGGAGGCCATCCGAGCGGGTGGCTTCCTGTACGTCGAGGAGTTCAACCGGGCGCCGGAGGACACGCTCAACACGCTGCTGACCGCCATGGCCGAGCGGCAGATCGCGGTTCCGCGGGTCGGCTCGGTGACCGCCGCGCCGACGTTCCGGGTGGTCGCGTCGATGAATCCCTACGACAACATCGGCACCACCCGTCTTTCCACCTCGGTGCATGACCGCCTGTGCCGCCTGGCCATCGGCTACCAGGACGCGGACTGCGAGCGCGGGATCGTCGCATTGCGGGCCCCGCTGCCCGAGGTCAAGCCGGCCCGCTACGAGCGGCTGGCCGCGGACGCGGTCGCGGTGACCCGGGCCACCCGGGACCATCCGGATATCCGGCAGGGCAGCAGCGTCCGCGGCGCCATCGACCTGACGCTGGTCGCCGGGCAACTGCTCGGCCTCGGCGAGGCCGGCCCCGATGACGAGGAGCGCTACCGCGAGGTGGTGCTCGACGCCATGGTGGTCGCGCTGTCCGGGCGGATCTTCCTGGACGAGACCGTCGATTCCAGCCCGGAGCAGATCCTGCGCCAGATCTGGACGGATCACTTCATCCTCTCTGCAGCCGCGGCCGAGCCTGGTTGAAGAGCGGTAGCGGCCGATTCGCCGCTGCGCCGCCGGGCCGACCGCCCGGTAGCCCGGCTGCGGCCGCTGCGCCGGGTCCCCAAGGTTCTCGACGAGGAACCCGTGCTCTTCGACCCCGGCCCCGGCGGGGCCGCCGGGCTGGTGCTCGGCGGTGGCCAGCCCGCTCGGGACCGGCCGGGCTCGGGCCGCGGCGGACCGGGGCTGACCGACGAGCAGGGCAGCCTGACCGGCGGCGCCCCCGCAGCTGCCGCCGGTGACCTGGAGACCCTGCGCCGGGCCCGGGAGATCGCGGCCCGGCTGGCGGTACCCCGGCCGCGCCGTGACCTCGCTGTCCGCCGCGGCGCGGGCGAGCTCGTGAGCGTCAGCTACCGCGGTGGCTCGGACGACATCGACCTCGATCGCACGCTTGAGGCCCTGGCCGAGCACCCGGTGCCCGAGGACGAGGACATCGTGGTCCGGGAGCAGGTCCGGACCCGCCGCTCGGTGGTGCTACTGGTGGACGTCTCCGGTTCCATGCGGGGCGAGCGGGTCCGCACCGCCGCGGCTACGGTCGGCGCACTGGCCGGCGAGCTGGTCCGCGACGACCTGGCCGTGGTGGCCTTCTGGTCTGACGCCGTGGTGCTCGCGCACCTAGGGCAGCGGGTGCTGCCGTCCCGGCTGCTCGACGCGATGTTGCGCATCCCGGCCCGGGGACTGACCAACATCGCCTTTCCCCTTCAGGTGGCCCGGCGCGAGCTGGCCCGCGTGCCGGCCCGGGACGCGCGGGTCGTGCTGCTGTCCGATTGCGTGCACAACGCCGGCCCCGATCCCCGGCCGCTGGCCGCGGGCCTGCCCCGGCTGGAGGTCCTGTTCGACACCTCCAGCGAGCAGGATCCGGACCTGGCTCGTGACCTGGCCCGGCTCGGCCGCGGCCGGCTCCGGCCGATCCGCACCTACCGTGACGTAGCACCGGCCCTGAGCGAGCTCTTCGCCGGCTGAGCTCGCGCCCGTCACGCCTGCAGTTGCCGCAGCTCGTCTAGGACCAGGGTGCGGACGCGGGCCGGATCCAGATCCAGGTCGCGGAGCGTCACCGCGGCCAAGTCGCCGTGCGGGTAACGCTCGGCGACTCGCAGCAAGCCGAGCAGCAGGTGCTCGGTACCGATGTAATTGTGGTGCAGCGCGCGTGCCTCCCGGAGGGACAGTGCCAGCGACAGCTTGGCTTGGTCGTTAAGCGGAAGCCGTCCGGTCCAGTTGAGCGGGCCCCGGGGGGTGAGCGGAACGCGCTCGAGCGCACCCGGGCCGAAGCTGTCCTC
>PLDT01000481.1:0-2669 GCA_003136255.1 Actinomycetota bacterium | reverse complement strand
GCCGGCCCCGCCGCCGTTGAAGCCCGCCGCACCGCCCACGACGATCTCGACGGGGGCTCCGGGCCTGACGGCGAACGTCGCCCTGGCTGCCGCGCCGAGACCCCCTGCCGTCCCGGCGGCCGTGCCCTGGGCGCCGTAGGCGACGAAGGTGACCGAGGTCACTCCCTCCGGCACCCTCCAGGGCTGCGCCTTCCCGGTGTAGTAGAACGTGCAGGTGACCTGGCTGCCGCTGTACCTGCACGAGCCCCCGTCGGCGCTGGCCTGCCCGGCCGGTATCACCGCGGCGGCCAGGGCCAGCGCTCCCGCCAGCGGCATGGCGAGCAGCGGCCTGGAAATGGAGCGCCGCAGCCCCGCAGGGAACCCCCGCAGGCTGTGTCCGGGCCGGCTTGGCCCGGGCGGTCTGGATCGATACATGAAAACTCCCCCTTGTTCAGGACCGCGACGAGGCCCAGGCCGCAGGCGGGGCTGCTCACGTAAAGTAATCGCGGGCGAGGCCGCCTGCCGACTTCGCCCGGTGATGTCTGGCGATGTCCGCGAGCAGCTTATACCGGCTCGCGGGCGCCACGCTATGACCTGACCTGGCTGTTTAGATAAGTGTCCAAATAGGCATCCGTTACCGGAAGCCGGTGCAGGTAAATCAGGTGATTGCGATGGGCCTTCCCGAAATGCTACTCATCGTGACCGTCAGGGGTGACGACCCACTGGCGGAGGTAGAGGTCGCGGAAGGTGACGGGGCCGCGGGGTCCGGGCACGGCGTCGATGTTGATGCCGGTCTCGGGTACCGAGAAGAGCTTGAACCCGTCGAGCAGGCGGGTGGTGGCGTTCCAGAACGCGCCGGTCCCGGCGTAGGCGCCGAGGAACTCGGCGGCGGCGGCCTGGTCGGCGGTGACGATCGCGGCGGCTAGGCCCGAGGTCTCCTCGTTGGCCAGGAGGGCGGCGGCGCGGGGGCCGTCGGCGGCGGCGATGGTCACCGTGGCCTCGTGCCCGGGGTCCAGGGCCCATTCGTGGCCGAGCGGGTGGGCGTGCGGGGGCAGCGACGCGGTGATGCCCAGCCGGGCCAGCAGCCGCCGGAGCCGCGGCAGCAGCTCGTCCCACCGGGCCGGGTGGACGAGCAGCAGGTTGAGCCGGTTACAGACGCCCAGCCGGTCCAGGCTGGCCTCGATCAGCGTTACGGCCAGGTCGGCATCGGCGGCCGCGTCGACGTACAGCACCGCGCCGCCGTCGGCGTGGGCCATCGTCCGCACGCCGTGCCGGGCCGCCTCGGCGGCCAGGGACCGGGTGCTGTCCCCGCTACCGCGCAGGATGACCAGCGGGATCAGGCCCGGCTGGCTGACCAGCGCCCGGGCCGAGTCCTGGCCGGGCGCGCGGAGCAGCTGGATCATCGCGGGGTCGAGGCCAGCCTGGCTGAGCGCGGGCGCGATGACCTCGTCGGCCAGCGCGATGGCCGAACGGATCGCGGCCGAGCCGGTGCGCAGCACGCCCGCGTTGCGCGACTTGACGAACTGGGAGGCGATGTCGACCACCACGTTCGGGCGGGCCTCGAAGTTAGCCCCGATCACGCCGACCGGCCGTCGGCGCTCCTCCAGGCGCAGCCCGCCGGGCAGGTCCCTGATCGTGCGCCGGGACGGCTCGGCCGGGACGTCGGCCAGCGCGCGGAGCTGGCCGGCCATGGCCGACAGCCGCGCGTCGTCCAGCCGCAGCCGGTCCAGCAGCGCGTCCCGCAGTCCGTCGGCCCGCGCGGCCCGCATGTCCTCGGCGTTCGCCTCGAGCACCTCGGTCGCGTGCAGGCCGAGATGCTCGGCCATGGCCCGCAGCGCGTGGTCCAGCCGCCGGTCAGGGACGCTGGCCAGGCCGGGTACGGCACCGCGCGCGGCCCGGGCCGCTTCCTCTACCGCCTTGTGCACGTCCACGAGGTCAAGGTTACCGATCTGGGGAGCGGGGCCGAGTCCAGGTCATCGTTCTGGGGGCGGGCCCGAGAGGCACCTGGAGGGGCGTCGCCTCCAGGGCGCAGTAGGAGGGGGACGAGGACGATTCGCTGCTCTTGTCGCGGCCGGGGTTGCGGATGGTGAACGCGGCCAGCACGCCGCCGGCGGCGCAGAAGGCGGCGGCGATGATCGCGGCCATCTTGAAGCCGTGGGCCAGCGCGACCGGGTGCAGGTAGCTCTGCCCGGTGATGCCGGCCAGCGCGGGCAGCACCGCCACCGCGATCAGGGAGGCGGCCCGGGCCACGTCGTTGTTGACGGCCGAGGCGACGCCCGCGTGTTCGGCCGGGGCCGACGACATCGCGGTGGCGGTCAGCGGCGCCACGTTGATCGCCACCCCGAGGCCGAACACCACCACCGCGGGCAGCACCACGGTCAGGTAGTCGCCGGAGTTCCCGAGCCTGGTGAACAGCAGGAACGACGCGGCGATGACCAGCGGCCCGGCCGTCATCTGCAGCCGGGGCCCGATCTTGGCGGCCAGCGCGCCCGAGCGGGAGGACAGCGCGAGCATGATGAACGTCACCGGCAGCAGGGACATGCCCGCCTCGATCGGGCTGTAGCCGTGGGCCACCTGGAGCACCACCGGCACCAGGAACAGCAGCCCGCCGAGCGCCGCGTAGACCACGAACGTCACCGCGTTGGCCGCGGAGAACTGCCGCGACCGGAACACCCCGAGCGGCAGCATCG
>PLDT01000172.1:5037-5205 GCA_003136255.1 Actinomycetota bacterium | reverse complement strand
AAAGCGCTCCCGGAAGCCCAAATGCTCCCAGATCCTGGTGCGGGTGGGAGGCGAGAGGCGTTACGCGGGACGCTGCCGCTCCGCACACCCTGCCGAGGGCATACCGGTCCCGGAAGAGGGGACCACGCCAACTCCGCCACGACCGGGCCTGTCCGGCGGCTGGTCATC
>PLDT01000172.1:0-4984 GCA_003136255.1 Actinomycetota bacterium | reverse complement strand
GGTGGCACCCCGATCCCATAGACGGGGGCCAGGGGCCCACGCACCCCAGACCGGACGCGCGACCTTAGCGAGAAAACGGCAACCTATCCGAAGAATCGGTAGCAAGCGACAACTACTGGTCAGCCGAGCCACACGCCTGGGACGCGAGGGGCTGGCAGGGTTCCGGGAACCCAGGAGACTAGAGCCTGCGCGCTGGGTGCGGTCGGCGCCGTACTGCGGCCCCGCCGGACCAGGACCGCCGTCCCGGGACAAGTCCCAGCTAGGATGGCGGGCGTGCTCGACGACTCAGAAATCGCCCGGGTCCTGTCCATTACCGCGCATCCGGATGACGTTGACTTCGGCGCCGCGGGGACGATCGCACGGTGGACCGAAGCAGGGATCGAGGTCACCTACTGCGTGGTGACCGACGGCGACGCGGGCGGGTTCGACGAGGACTTCCCCCGGGCCGAGATGGCCCCCCTGCGGCGGGCCGAGCAGATCGCGGCGGCCAAGTGCGTGGGCGTGCACGACGTGCGCTTCCTCGGCTACCCGGATGGCCGGGTCGAGGCCACGCTGGATCTGCGCCGCGACCTCGCCCGGGTGATCAGGCAGGTCCGCCCCGACCGGGTCGTCTGCCCCAGCCCCGAGCGGAACTACGCCCGCATGGGAGCCAGCCATCCCGATCACCGGGCGGTCGGCTCCGCGGCCCTCGATGCCGTGTACCCGGATGCCCGCAACCCCTTCGCCTTCGCCGAGCTGCGCGAACAGGAGGGCCTGGCGCCGTGGAAGGTCAGCGAAGTCTGGATCGCCGGTTCCCCGTCACCCACCAATTTCGTCGACGTGACCGCCACGTTCACCCGGAAGATCGCCGCGCTGCGCGCGCACCAGAGCCAGACCGGCCACCTGGACGACCTGGATGAGCGCATCCGTGGCTGGCTCACCCGCGCCGCGGCGCTCGGCGGTCTGCCCGAAGGCCACCTAGCCGAGGCCTTCCAGGTCCTCGACACGCAGGGCTAGCCCGCGGGCGAAGCCGTGGACCAAACGGGATTCAGGAGATGTCGGCCAGGATCTGGTTCAGGAGCTCGACCGTGTTACCCGCGGGCTCGGCCTGCAGGCACAGCTGCTCCATGACCTCAAGATAGCTGTCTACCTCGGACGGCTTGTCCAAGTACAGCGCACTGGTCAACTGCTCGATGTACACGACGTCGTGCAGATCCGGCTCGGCGAACCGCAGGATCGTGAACGGGCCGCCCATGGCGGAGTGCGGGCCCGCCGCGAACGGCAGGATCTGCAGGCTCACCGCGGGATGATCGGCCATCTTGATCAAGTGCTGAAGCTGCGTGCGCGCGACCTCGCGGCCGCCGACCGGACGACGCAGCGCGCCTTCGTCCACCACGGCCCACAGCTGCGGCGGGTTCGGCCCGCTGAGGACCTCCTGCCGGCTGACCCTCAGCTCGGCCCGGCGGCTGATCTCGTCCTCGCTCACTGCGGAGCCGAGGCGGATCAGCGCCCGGGCGTACTCCTCGGTCTGCAGCAGGCCCGGGACGAACTGGACCTCGTAGGTCCGCAGGACGGAGGCCGCGGCCTCCAGGCCTACGTACGGCTCGAGCCAGGTCGGCAGCACGTCGGAGTAGGCGTGCCACCAGCCGGGTGTGTTGGCCTCCCGGGCGAGGTTCAGCAGGGCGGCGCGCTCTTCGCTGTCGATCACCCCGTAGAGCGTCAGCAAGTCGCTCACATCGCGCTCCTTGAAGCCGACCCGACCGTGTTCCATCCGGCTGATCTTGGAGTGAGAGCCCCGGATGGCCTCGGCCGCATGTTCCGCACTGATCCCGCGTGACTCGCGCAGCCGGTGTAGCTGACCGCCGAGCACCAGGCGCTGGACAGTCGGGCCGCCAGCGCGGGTGCCGAAAATGCTCGGCGGGACATCCCAGGCCGAGTCTTCGGACGAGACCATCGGCGCTCCTCGCATCGTTACCATCTGAGCCTGGCGGGGTGTGGACCAGTCTCCCATGTGAGCTCATGCCTACGGAAGGGGCTTCTGTGACAATTCAACAGAAGTCCTGTTCTCTCCGTGTTCCCGCAGGTCGTAAGGGTTAAGTTTGTCGGTCTGTTATTGATGTGTCGCCGCGCGCCGGCCGGTAGTGATGCTACTGGCGAGTAAGTCGCTGCGCTTCGTACAGTAGGTGGTCAAATTCGCCATCCTTGGCACCTGCCAGGAATGCGGCGATCTCTGCCTGAGTGTAGAGCAGGACAGGACCTACCGGGAAACGCGAGTTCCGCATGGCGATCTCGCCGCCCGGCAGCGCGGTCAGCTCCACGCACGCTCCGTTGGGATTACTGTGCTGGCTCTTCTGCCAGGGAACATCACCGAGTTCGCCTGCGAGCATGCCGTTGTACGTCGTGACCATCCCTATCCCCTTCCGACGGTCTCAACTCATTCCTACCCATAAAAACTCACTCGTTGTAAACCAGAGTTCGCAAGTGGTGAGCAAGTGTCTGAATAAGTTTCGACTGTCTGGTGGCTCCCCGTGCATCTATGCGGAGACCTGTGCACAGAGCGAATGAACGTGCATTTGGTCTTGCATTTGCACATATTATCAGGCAGCATGTCTCTCAGCACGCAGTTCACACCGTGATAGGCAAGCGTTCTGGCCCCATGACATGCAGGAAGCTGTTGCGTTGGCGCATCTCAGTGTCGCGACCGGTAACGGGGATGACGACGAGGAAGTAGGCGTCCCCTGGCCACCGGTGTCAGACGGAATGCCGCGGCTGCTGCCGGTGCCATCTGCGTGGTGGGAGACCCCCGCGGTCACCTCCCGTGCCCTGAGCGCCCGGCCGGAAGAGGCCAGGACCGCTCGGCGGTTCGTCCGGGAGCTGTTGACCTGCTGGGGCCTGGAGGCGCTGGCGGACGACGCCGAGATGATCGTCGATGAGCTCGTGGTCAATGCCGTCCTGCACGGCACCCGGGCCGGGCTCACGCGTGCGAACCCGGGCGCCTCGATGACGGTGCTGCGACTGTGCCTGCTCCGGCGCGCGGGCGAGGTCATGCTGGCCGTCGTCGATCCCGGGAACGAGGCGCCGATGCCCCGGCAGCCCGACTGGGGCGGGGAGAGCGGACGCGGCCTGCAGATCGTCGGCGCGCTCAGTCACGTGTGGGGCTGGAGCCCCATCGCCGGCCACGGCAAGGCCGTATGGGCCGTCCTGCGCGATCCCTGACCGCNNTCGGACAGCGCTACGCGATCCCGGACAGCGGCTCCTCCGACGCCGTCACCAGCACGTGCTCAACCAGGGTGATCAGCACTTCCTTGGCCGATTCCTTGCTACGCGCGTCGCACAGGACGATGGGCATATCGGGTTCCAGGTCCAGGGCGAGCCTGACGTCTTCGGTTTCGTAGCGGGCGGCGCCTTCGAAGCAGTTCAGGGCGACGATGAACGGTATCTGCCGGCGCTCGAAGTAGTCGATGGCGGGGAAGCTGTCCGCCAGCCGCCGGGTGTCGGCCAGCACCACCGCCCCCAGCGCGCCGATGGCGAGTTCGTCCCACATGAACCAGAACCGCTGCTGGCCTGGCGTGCCGAACAGGTAGAGGACCAGATCGCTGCGCAGGCTGATCCGGCCGAAGTCCATGGCGACTGTGGTGGTGGTCTTGCCCGCCACGCCGGCCGTGCTGTCCGTGCGCAGGCTGCCCTCGGTCAGTGGCTCTTCGGTGCGCAGCGGCCTGATCTCGCTCACGGCGCCGACCAGCGTGGTCTTGCCCACTCCGAACCCGCCGGCCAGGAGAATCTTGATGGCGCGGTACTGGGCCGACCTTTTCGGGTACCCGCCGGCGGAATCAGAGACCCCGTAGTCCATTGAGGACCTCCCTGAGAGTGTGCCTGTCGACCCGTTCCGCCATCACGACCGGGGTGCTGATCACGACCAGGCCGAGTTCCCGCAGGTCGGCCAGGATGATCCGGACTACCCCCAGCGGGAGGTCGACGTCAGAGGCGATGTCCGCAACCGTCGTCGGCACCCGGGCGAGCTGAAGGACGCTGATGTGCTCCGGCGCCAGCGAGGCCGGATCGGCGAAGGCGTGCGTGGCCACCACGGTTGCGACCAGGTCGAACGACTCACCGGTATGCCGCGTCCGGCCCTGGGTCAGGGCATACGGCCGGACCACAGGCCCGGCCTCGGCGTCCAGCCACCGCTCATCGTTGGACGGCATGACGCCTCTTAGTCCCAGCTGCGCAGCGCGGCGGCCCGGGTATTGACGCGTATATGCTCGCCGGACCGCTTGACCAGGATGGCCATCTCGTAGGCGACCAAGCCCAGGTCGGCGCCCGGCCCGGTGACCACCGCCAGGCACGTCCCGCTCCCGGCTGCGCTCACCAAGAGGAAACCCGCTTCCATCTCGATGATGGTCTGCCGGACCGCGCCGCCGCCGAAACGCTGTCCGGCGCCGCGGGCCAGTGACTGGAATCCGGCGGCCAGCGCGGCCAGGTGCTCGGCGTCGTCGCGTTCGAGCGTGTCCGACGCACCCAGCGCCATCCCGTCCTGGGACAAGATGACCGCCTTGGTGATGTGCGAGACCCGGCGCACGAGGTCATCAAGCAGCCAGTCAAGCTGGCCCGCGCGGGTCGGCGTGCCGACATCAGGTTCCATCAGGTTCCCCCCGTAGCTCGTCTGCGGTCGGCCCCCGGTCGCCGTCCGGAGACGGCGCCTGGCTGGGCGGCTCGAGCGGGGAGTCACCCGGGGCCGATGCAGTCACCCGCTGCGACCGCCCCTCTTGCCAGCCACGCTGCAGCGCGGACATGGTCTGGCGGATTTCGGCCGGCGTCGGCCCGCTGCCCGGGGCCGGGCGCGGGGCCGCCGNNCGCGGCAGCCCCTTTACGTCACCGTCGCCGTCCGGCTGCGCCCCCGGCTTGCCGCCGGCCGGGATCGCTGGCTGCGGCCCGCTCTGGCGCGACAGCTCCCACGGCGGAGCAGAGGACCGTGCGGGCCGGGGCGAGGCCACCGGCGTCATCGGGG
>PLDT01000197.1:1383-10905 GCA_003136255.1 Actinomycetota bacterium | reverse complement strand
TCATCTGCTTCTGGCCCTCGAAGAAGTTCGTGACCAGCTGCGAGACCTCGCCGATGGCGACACCGGAGCCCCTGGCGATGCGCGACCGGCGCGAGCCGTTGATGATCTTGGGGTTGCGCCGCTCCTCGGGCGTCATAGACCGGACGATGGCCTCGGCCCGGTCCAGGTCCTTGTCGTTGACCTGAGACAGCAGTTCGCGGTTCTTGGCCGCGCCGGGCAGCATGCCGAGCAGGTTCCCGATCGGCCCGAGCTTGCGGACCATGGACAGCTGCTCGACGAAGTCCTCAAGCGTGAAGCCTTCGCCCGAGGCGATCCGCCCGGCCAGCGACGCGGTCTGATCGGCGTCAAAGGCCTTCTCGGCCTGCTCGATCAGGGTCAGGATGTCGCCGAGGTCCAGGATCCGCGACGCCATCCGGTCCGGGTAGAACAGGTCGAAGTCCTCGAGCTTCTCCCCGGTGGAGACGAACATGATCGGCCGGCCGGTCAGCTGCACGATGGACAGCGCGGCACCGCCTCGGGCGTCGCCGTCGAGCTTGGTCAGCACGACGCCGTCGTAGCCGACCCCGTCCAGGAAGGCCTGCGCGGTGGCCACCGCGTCCTGGCCGATCATCGCGTCGACCACGAACAAGATCTCGTCCGGGTCGGTGACGTCCTTGATCGCCCGGGCCTGGGCCATCATCTCCTCGTCCACGCCCAGCCGGCCGGCCGTGTCGATGATGACCATGTTGTACTGGCGGCGCCGGGCCTCATCCAGCGACTGCCGCGCGACCTGTACGGGGTCGCCGACGCCGTTGCCCGGCTCCGGGGCGTACACCGGTATCCCGGCACGCTCGCCGAGCACCTGAAGCTGCTGCACGGCGTTGGGCCGCTGCAGGTCGGCCGCGACCATCACCGGCGTGTTGCCTTGCCCCTTGAGCCACAGCGCGAGCTTGGCCGCCAGCGTGGTCTTACCGCCGCCCTGCAGGCCGGCCAGCATGATGACGGTCGGCGGCACCTTGGCGAACCGCAGCCGCCGGGCCTCGCCGCCCAGGACGCCGACCAGTTCCTCGTGCACGATCTTGATGACTTGCTGCGCGGGGTTCAGCGCGGCCGAGACTTCCTCGCCGTTGGCCCGCTCCTTGACCCGGCCGATGAACTGCCTGACGACCGGCAGCGCGACGTCCGCCTCGAGCAGGGCGATGCGGATCTCCCGCGTGGTGGCGTCAATGTCGGCCGGGGAAAGTCGTCCCCGGCCGCGCAGCGCCGAGAAGACCTGCGTCAACCGGTCAGATAGGGTCTCAAACACGTTGTCCAGGCTACCGGGCGGTCCGTGGTATCTGGGTCCTGCGGTCCTCAACCGGTCTGTGGCGCTGACCGGCCTGCGGTCCTCAACCGGTCAGGGCCGCTAGGACGGAGCGCACAGTGGCGCGGCGCCGCTCCCGGTCGGTCAGCGGCTCGCCGTCCGCGTCGGTCACGTAGAACACGTCGACCACCTCCGCGCCCAGCGTCTCCACCCGGGCCGCCCGCACGTTGAGGCCGCATTCCCCCAGGGCCCGGCCCACCCGCCACAGCAGCCCGGGTGCGTCGTGCGCGCGGACCTCCACCACGGTGGCGGTTTCCGAGGCCTCGTCGACCAGGATGACCTTGGGCGCGGGGATCAGGGCGCCGCGCGGCGGGACGGCCCGGGCCCGGCGTTCCAGCCGGTCCTGCACGTCCAGGCGCCCTAGCAGCATCCGGCGCAGGTCCCCGGCCACCAGGGTCGGGTCGGGCGGCTCCCCGAACTCGGGCTCCACGTCGAACACGGTAACCGCCGTGCCCGCCACCGACGTCGCGTTGGCGCTGCGGACCGTCAGCCGGTGCGAGGCCAGCACGCCGGCCGCGCGCCACAGCAGGCCCGGCCGGTCGGGTGCGACCACCGTCACCTCGGATCCGCGCACGATCGCGGCCGGGCCGCCGCCGGCGGCCAGCGCCAGCTGATCGTCGCGCAGCGGAGCGGGCTCGGGCATCGGCTGGCCGTCCAGCACGGCCGCCACCCGCCGAACCAGGTCGGTGACCAGCGTGGCCTTCCAGTCGTTCCACGCGGCGGGCCCGGTGGCCAGGCCGTCGGAGATGGCCAGGGCGTGCAGCAGTTCGAGCAGCGTCCGGCTGGGCACCAGCACAGCCACCTGCTTGACGGTCACCGGGTCATCTAGGTCCCGCCGGGTCGCGACCATGGGCAGCAGCAGGTGGTGCCGGACGGCCGAGGCTACCAGTTCCACATCGGGCTCGGGCAGGCCCATCCGACGCCCTATGTCCCGGGCCATCACCGCGCCGGTAACGCTGTGGTCGCCGGGCCAGCCCTTGCCGACGTCGTGCAGCAGGGCGGCCAGCAGCAGCAGGTCGGGCCGGGCGACCTCGCGAGTCAGCGCCGCGGCGTGGGCGGCCGCCTCGACCAGGTGCCGGTCCACGGTGAACTTGTGCAGCGGGTTGCGCTGAGGCCGGTTCCGGACCCGTTCCCAGTCCGGGATCAGCGAGGTGATCAGGCCTTCGGTGTCCAGCGCCTCCCAGACGCTGATCGCGGCCGGGCCGGCCCCGAGCAGAGCCAGCAGGGCATCGCGGGCCGCAACGGGCCAGGGGACGGGCAACGGCGGGCATTCGGTCAGCCGGTCCAGGGTCCGCGGAGCCAGCGGCAACCCGGCCTGCGCGGCGGCGGCCGCGGCCCGCAGGACCAGGACGGGGTCGGCGGCCGGGTCGGTCGCCCGGGCCAGGACGACCTCGCCGTCCTGCTCGACCACCCCGTCGGCGAGCGGCCGCCGCTCGGCCGGGCGGCGGCGGAGCCGGCGCGAGCGCAGCCGGTCGGCCTGGCGGAACGTGTGATCGACGGCGTAGGCGACGGTCCGCGCGGCGCCCGCCAGCATGCGCAGCAGCACGTCCCCGTCGAGCAGGCCGAGGGCCCTGGCCACCTCGTCCTGCTCCTCCAGCACGAGCCGGTCCAGGCGGCGCCCGGTGATCTCGTGCAGCGCGTGCCGGGCGTCGAGGATCTGCTCGTAGGCGGTGCGCACCTTGGGCCCGGGCGCGGGCGCCACCCACGCGGCGGCCACCGCCTGGATCGCCTGCACGTCCCGCAGCCCGCCTCGGGCCTCCTTCAGGTCCGGTTCGAGCAGGAAGGCGAGCTCGCCGCTGATCTTGGTGCGTTCGTCGTGGGCGGCGTGCAGCTCGGCCATCCGGGTCGGCGCGGCCGCGCGCCAGTCCTCCAGCGCGCCCTCGCGCAGGCGTTCGGTGAGGTCGGGGTCGCCGGCCACGTGCCGGGCGGTCAGCAGCCCGAGCGCCACCTTCAGGTCGGCGCGGGCCACCCGCCGGGCCTGGGGCACGGTACGGACCGCGTGGTCGAGTTCCGCGCCGGAATCCCAGACCGGGTACCAGATCCGGTCGGCGATGGCGGCGATGCCGTCGCGCCCGCCGTGCAGCAGCAACACGTCCAGGTCGCTTCGGGGCAGCAGTTCGCGGCGCCCGTACCCACCGACGGCCACCAGGGCCACACCGGGCTCGGCGCCCAGGAGCTCAGCCAGCCACCGGTCGGCCTGACCCGTGCGGCGAGCACGGTCCAGGGCGAACGAAGTAACGGTCTCCATGAGTCCCCCGGACCGTTCATGGGCAACGGGTCAGATCGCGTCTGGCCCGCGCTCGCCGGTCCGGACCCGGACCACGGTCTCAACCGGCACCGACCAGACCTTCCCGTCGCCGATCCGGCCGGTCTGGGCCGCCTTGACCACCACCCCGATCAGGTCGTCGGCGTCCTCGTCCTCGCACAGGACCTCGACGCGCACCTTCGGCACCAGGTCGACCTGATATTCAGCGCCGCGGTACACCTCGGTGTGGCCCCGCTGCCTGCCGTATCCGCTCGCTTCGGTAATGGTCAGGCCGCGCACGCCGAACGCCTGCAACGCGGCCTTGACGTCGTCCAGCTTGAACGGCTTAATGACAGCGGTAATGAGCTTCATCGTCGGATGTCCCTTCGCCAGTCCCTACCTGACCATCGGATGCGGACGTTTCACCGGACCTGTCGGCGTGTGTCGGCGAAGTGAAAGACCCCGAGCGGGTGTTACAAGCGTGTTTCGGCCGGGGGGCTCAGCGGCTGGCCCACTTGCCTAGCCTGCGCCCTAGCCCGCCGCCTGGCCNNCCTAGCCCAAGATGGCGTCGACGAAGGCTTCCGGGTCGAACGGGGCCAGGTCGTCGGGGCCCTCGCCGAGGCCGACCAGCTTGACCGGAACGCCCAGCTCACGCTGCACGGCGATGACGATCCCGCCCTTGGCCGTCCCGTCGAGCTTGGTCAGCACGATGCCGGTGACGTCGACCACCTCGGCGAACACTCGCGCCTGCCGCAGCCCGTTCTGCCCGGTGGTGGCGTCCAGCACCAGCAGTACCTCGTCCACCGGGGCCTTCTTCTCGACCACGCGCTTGACCTTGCCGAGCTCATCCATCAACCCGACCTTGGTGTGCAGCCGTCCGGCGGTGTCGATGATGACCACGTCGACGCCGGTCTCGATGCCCTCGGTGACCGCCTCGAACGCCACGCTGGCCGGGTCGGCGCCGTCCCGGTCGGCTCGCACCGTCTTGGCCCCGACCCGCTCGCCCCACGTCTGCAGCTGGTCGGCGGCGGCCGCCCGGAACGTGTCGGCCGCGCCGAGCAGGACGGTCTGGCCGTCCCCGATCAGGACCCGGGCAAGCTTGCCGCAGGTCGTGGTCTTGCCGGTGCCGTTGACGCCGACCATGAGGACCACCGCGGGCGTGCCGCCGTGCGGCTCGGTGTGCAGCGTGCGATCCTGATCGCCGAGCTGGGTGAGCAGCTCGGTCCGGAGCAGCTCGCGGACCTCGGTGGGGCCGCGCACGCCGAGCACCTTGACCTTGGTCTTCAGGTCGTCCACCATCAGCCGGGCGGGCACCACGCCCACGTCGGCGGTGATGAGCACCTCTTCGACCTCGTCCCAGGTCTCATCGTCGAGCCGGTCCCGGGACAGCAGGTTCAGCAGCGCTGAGCCCACCGAGCTCTGCGAGCGGGCTAGCCTGGCCCGCAGCCGCACCAGCCGTCCTGCCGACGGCGGCGGCCGCTCGACCTCGAGCACCCCGGCGGTCGCCTGGGGCTTCCCGGCCTCGGCCGCTTGCTCGTCGGCTGGCGCGGACGAAACGGCGGGCGGCGCGGACGGGGTGACGGCCGGCGACGACGGCTTAGAAGGCGCCGAGATGCGGCCGCGGCGCGGCCGCACGAACAGCAGCCAGCCACCGGTCCCGAGGGCCAGGACCGCGATAACAATGATCAGGATCACGTATTCCATCAGGCTCACAGTCTCCCAGACCGGCCCGACTGCCGCGTCCATCGGGGCTCATGGCCCCCGCACCCCGACTGGCGGGCGCGAGCGCTTGGGGCTTGGGGCCCACAGCCCCCGATAGGCGGGGCTCGTGGCGCACGCACCCCGGACACTTGCTGACCGGTCGCGTGATCCGATCCGTTATGCCTAGTTATGTCTAAATCTGATATTTAGACATTCCGGGCGCCGATCATGATCATGGGTACTTTTGGCCCATATGAGGCCCTTTCTGTCCATGATCATGGAAAGGGTCGATCTGCGACGCTTCCTCGAGCGGTAGACGGGGTTCGTGGGACACATGTCCGTATGAGGGGCGTGGGGACGGGGTGCGATCAGTCTGAGGGAGCCTCGTCGGTCGGCTCGTCGGCTTCGTCCGGCGCATCTGGGCCTGGTTCCTCGTCGGGCTTGCGGTCCGCGCCGCCCTCGGCCTTGGACTGCCTGGCCTTCGCCCGGCTCACGTACTCATCCACGTAGGTCTGTCCGGTGAGCATCATGATCTCGTACATGACCTGGTCGGTGATCGCCCGGAGCACGAGCTGGTCGGCCACGCCGAGCCGGTAGCGGTCAAACGTCAGCGGCTTGCCGAAGTGCACCTTCACCCGATGGCGGACGGGCCAGGAACGGCCGGCCGGCATGGCGCTGTAGGTTCCGACGATCCCGACCGGCACGACGGGGGCGCGGGTCGACAGGGCCAGCCGCGCGATCCCGGTCTTGCCCCGGTACAGCCGCCCGTCTATCGTCCGGCTGCCCTCCGGATAGATGACCAGGCACCACTTCTGCTCCAGGAGGCTATCGACCTTGTCCATGGTCTGCTTGCTCACGGCGCGCCGGTCCATCGGCACCGCGCCCATCGCGAGCGAGACGAACAACCCGAGCGCGCGGCTGGAGAAAAAGTAGTCAGATGCGGCGGCGACCAGGGTCCGGTGACGCAGCTCCTTGGGCAGGCTGTTCAGGATCAGCGGGGTGTCCATGTGGCTGGAGTGGTTCGCCGCCAGGATCAGCGGCGGTTCCAGGTCGGCCAGGTCGGCCAGTCCGGTGACCTCGGGATGCACGTAGTGGTTGATGACCGGACGGAGCGCGCCGCCCACGAAGAAACCCCGCGCGAGCCCGGCTCCGAACTTCTGCGGCAGCAGCCGATCGCCCTTACGGGCCATAACCCCTCCCGGCGCCGATTCTCATGTCAGTCCCCGGTCTATCACCGGTCGGCGGTGAGATAGCCGTTCTCGGAGTACCAGCGCAGGGTCCGGGCGATGGTCTCCTCAACCGGTGTGTAGTACAGTCCGAGTTCGCGCTCGGCGCGAGATCCGTCGTAGGTGTGCCCGTTGAGCACGGTTCTGATCATTTCCCGGCAGATCGGCGGCTTGCGCCGGGCGGCCCGCGCACCCGCCTCCACCACGACCGCGGCCGCCATCGCCGCCTGGCCGGGCAGCCACCTGACCCGCCGCTCGATCCCGGTGGTGCTGGCCACGAGGGCGATCATCTCACGGGTGGTAAGGGTGGACCCGTTCAGGATGTACCGCTCGCCGGGCTTGCCGTGCTGCTCGGCAAGCAGGTGACCCGTCGTGCAGTCGGCGATGTCCAGGAAGCTTATCCGGGTGTTCACCAGGAATTTCATGGTTCCGTTGAGGTACTGCAGCAGCAGCCGGGCGGTGCCGTGCAGCCGCCCGGGGCCCTGCACCGACGACGGGCTGACGCATACGACGTCCACGCCGAGTTCGGCCGCGTCGAGCAGGACCCGCCGCTCGGCCAGGTACTTCGTCCGCTCGTATGCGGACAGGAACGAGCCGCGGTGAGGCGAGTTCTCGGTGCCGACGGTGCCGTGTGCCTCGCCGATCGCGGCGGCGGAGGAGGTGTAGACGACCTTGCTGACGCCGGCGGCGGCGGCCGCGGCGATCACGTTGCCGGAGCCGTCGACGTTGACTCGTTCCATCGGCGTGGGGTCAGCCAGGCAGAACGTGTTCACGCCCGCGGCGTGGTACACGACGGAGCAGCCCTGGCTGGCGCGGATCAAGCTGTCGTTATCCAGCACGTCTCCGGTGACGGGCTCCGCGCCCCGGTCCCGCAGGGCCTGCGCCGCGCCGTCGGATCTGGCCAGCGCCCGCACGGGTCGGCCGGCGGCCACCAGCGCGTCGACCAGGGCGCCGCCGATGAATCCGCTCCCGCCGGTGACCAGGACGGGAGCCTGCTCCGCGGGGGTCATGAGCGGGTGCCCTCAAGCAGTGACGGGAGGCTCTTGAGGTAGCTCCAGGCCGACAGCACGGTAACCGCCGCCGCCACCGCCATGGCCCATTGATCCAGGTACATAGGTCCGATCCGGTGGTGGTATCTGAACAGGGCGAGAATGATCGCGACGAACTGCACGTTGAACTTTAGCTTGCCCCAGAATGACGGATAGATGACCGTGCCGCTGGTGGCGGCCGCGGCCTTGAGGCCGAGGACGGCCAGTTCCCGCCAGACGATCACGGCCGCGGCCCAGGCTGAGGCATGCCCGACCGCCACCAATGCGATCAGCGCCCCCGCCACCAGCATCTTGTCCGCGGTGGTATCCAGGAAGACGCCGAGGTCACTGGTGCGGTGCCATCGTCGCGCCAGGTAGCCGTCCAGGAAATCGGTCGCCGCGGCCACCGTGAATACCGCCGCCGCGGCCGCGAAGCAGTAACTGGTGCTGGGGCCGAGCAGGATGAGGGCGATGACCGGCACGCCCAAGACGATCCGCGCCAGGCTGAGCCCGTTCAGGACGTTCGCCGCATGCCGTCGGCTCGTTGGCCCGCGCACGGCCTCGCCAGGGACGACCTCGGGTGTCACACGCTTTAGCATGTCACACTGGCGCCGACCCGGCTTCGCACGAGATCCCGGACGGCATCGGCCGAAGCCAGGTCGAGGGCTTGGCGGGCCAGCTCGGCCGCGGCGGTCAGATCGGTGGCCCGGACCGTCTCCTTGACCGTGGCGACCGCCCCCGGGCTGACCGACAGCTCGCGCACGCCGAGGCCCAGTAGCAGCGGAACCGCGAGCGGATCGGCGCCCAGCTCGCCGCACACGCCGGTCCAGCGTCCCGCGGCCTGGGCAGCCGCCGCCGCGCGGCCGATCAGGGTGAGGACGGCGGGGTGCAGGGCGTCGTTCAGGCTGGCCACCGCGGACACCTCGCGGTCCGCGGCCATCGTGTACTGGGTCAGGTCGTTGGTGCCGACCGAGAAGAAGTCCACGATGGGCGCCAGCCGGGCGGCGGTCAGGGCCGCGGCCGGGACCTCGATCATGATGCCCACTTCCACGGCGCCCTCGGCCGGCACCGCGACGCCCTCGGCGGCCAGCGTGCGGCGCGCCTGCTCGACCAGCCCGAGCGCGGTGCGCACCTCGTCCTCGGTGGCGACCATCGGGAACATGATCTTCAGCGGATGGCCGGCGGCCACGCGCAGCACGGCCCGCAGCTGCGTGAGCAGCACGCCGGTCCTGGCCAGGCCGAGCCGGATACCCCGCAGGCCAAGCGCCGGGTTCGGCTCGGCCTCGCGCGGCAGGTAGGGCAGTGGCTTGTCGGCTCCGACATCCAGCGTCCTGACGATCATCGGGCGGCCGGCCAGGATCCCGGCCAGGTCGGCGTACACCGCGGCCTGCTCGGCTTCGGTGGGCATGCTGGACGCGTCGAGGAACAGGAACTCGGTCCGCAGCAGCCCGATGCCGTCCGCGCCCTCCTGAACGGCGTGCCTGACATCCTCGGATGATCCGGCATTGGCCGCGACCTCGATCACCGTGCCGTCGGCGGTTACGGCCGGCTCCCCGGCCCGCTGCCTGGCTCGCTGGCCGGCCTGCCGCCGCTGGTCCGCGGCCTGGTCGGCGGCGGCCAGATCGGCCCGGCCCGGGGCCACCTGAACCGACCCCTGATCACCGTCGAGCAGCAGCTGCGTGGCCTCGGGCACGGCCAGCAGGTCGGGTCCGAGGCCGAGGACCGCGGGGATGCCGAGGGCCCGGGCCAGGATCGCGGCGTGTGAGGTCGGGCCGCCGGCCGCCGTCGCGATGCCCCGGACCACCGCGGGATCGAAGCCCGCGGTGTCGGCCGGGGTAAGCTCGCCGGCCACGACGATCCCGGGCCCGCTCAGCTCGCCGCGCCGGGCGCCCAGCAGGTGCCCGAGCACGTCGGTCCGGAGGCTGTCCAGGTCGCGAACGCGCTCGCGCTGGTAGCTGTCGGTCAGTCGCTCCCATTCCC
>PLDT01000197.1:0-1344 GCA_003136255.1 Actinomycetota bacterium | reverse complement strand
CCAGGGCGGCGTCCAGCCGGGCCAGCTCGGCGCCGGGATCGGCGGCTGGCTCGCGGGGCACCTGCACCGCCGACCGCCGCAGATGGACCGCGCCGCCGACGGCCAGGCCGGGTGAACCGGGGATGCCGCGCAGGATGGCCCCGTCGGCGGGCCGGACGCCTGCGGCCACCACGGCCTCCCGCGTCGCGGTACCGGCCGTGACGACCTCGGGGCCGCTCGGCCCGGGCGCCTTGGGGCCGCTCGGCGCGGGCGCGGCGGGGCCGCTCGGCGAGCCGGACTCCGCGGGTTCGTCGAAGTTCCGCTCGGCCAGGTCACGGAGCGCGGCGAGCACCTGCGCCGCCTGCGGGCCCGAGGCCCTGACCAGCACTTCGTGACCCTGCAGGACGCCGAGGGTGGCGACGCCGTTCAGGCTCCGCGCGCTGACCGGGCCGGCCGGCGCCGTGATGTTCTCGGCCGTCACGCTGGCGTCGAACTGGCCGGCGGTCTGCACGAACCTGGCCGCCGGGCGAGCGTGCAGGCCCAGCCGTCCGGCGACCGTGATGCGCAGCTCTTGGGCGGGTGCGGCGNNCTTGGGCGGGCGGGGACGGCTCGCCGTCGGGACCGCTCGCCAGGTGGGCGACCTTGCCCGCCAGCCCGCCGCGCGCTTCGGCCGCCACCTGATCCAGCGGATCGCCGAGCCGGGCCGCGACGGCGGCGGCGACCGCTCCTTCGACCAGCGGCGCCTCGCACAGCAGCACCCGGGACCGCCGCTCGTCCGGCAGCATCTCCGCCGCCATCTCGGCGGACATCACCGCGCTGCCGAGATCCATGAGCACGAGCACTCCGTCGTCGGCCCAGGCCTCGTCGATGGCCCGCTCGATGAGCGCCGCGTCGGTGCCCAGCGGCCGGTCCGGCAGGTCCAGGCCGCCCGCGGCGACGATGGCGACGTCCGGCCCGGCCATTTCCCTGGCCAGTTCGACGACACCGTCGGCGAGCCGGGCGCTGTGCGAGACGATCACGATTCCGACCATCGCGCCCCCACCTCACCCCAGCCCGTAGGCGCGGTACAAGACCTCCACGGGATGGACCGATGTCGCGCCGGTGCCATGGGCGATCTGCCAGCGGCAGGTCTCGCTGTCGCAGGTGGCCAGGTCGGGCTGGGCGGCCCGGATGTCGCCGAACAGCCCGCTGCCGACCTTCATGGCGATGTCGTACTTCTCCCGCTTGAGCCCGTAGGTGCCGGCGATGCCGCAACAGGCCCGGTCCAGTTCGATCGCCTTGAGCTCGGGGATCAGGGCGAACAGGTCCAGCGCGGGCTTGCCGATGTTGTGCCCCTGCTGCTGGCACGGCGCGTGGTAGGTCACG
>PLDT01000426.1:2556-2708 GCA_003136255.1 Actinomycetota bacterium | reverse complement strand
CACCGTCCCGGTCGGCTCCTACCCGGCCCGGGTGGCGGTGGACCCCGCCACTCGCACCGCCTACGTGACCAACAGCGTCGGCGATGGCACGGTGTCGGTGATCAGCGCGGACCTGCCCGTCCCGGTCACCGCCGTGACCTCCTCGCCGGACC
>PLDT01000426.1:0-2504 GCA_003136255.1 Actinomycetota bacterium | reverse complement strand
AACTACGCCGCCTCCGCCGGCACCCTCACCCAGACCGTCGCCCAGGCCCCGACCGCGCTGACCGCGCGCTTCGGCACCTCGCACAAGGACCTCACCCTCACCGCCAAACTGACCGCGTCCGGCCACCCGGTCAGCGGCCAGCCCGTCTCCTTCAGCACCGGGACCACCCCGCTGTGCACCCCGGACACCAGCGCCGACGGCGAGGCCACCTGCACGCTNNAACCGCCAACTACCAGCCGTCATCGGCGAGCTTGACCCCGCCGTGACGGCGCCGGCCCGCACGTAGATCGGGCTCGCGGGAAGGTTAGAGCCGCGACTCCCCGGAGCAGCCGAAACGGGCAGTGGTCACTGGTACCACTGCCCGTTCGGCATAAAGGGCTGTTACGCCCCGACGTACGGGACGGCCTCGAGGATCTCGACGGTGCTGGCGCGGCCGTTCGGCAGGGAGTAGGTGGCGCGCTCGCCGACCTTCTTGCCCATGATCGCGGCGCCGAGCGGCGAGCGGGGCGAGTAGACGTCGATCGGCGACCCGCTCTCCTCGCGCGAGGCGAGCAGGAACGTCACCTCGTCCTCGTCCTTGACGAACCGGATGGTCACGGTCATGCCCGGGCCGACCACGCCGTCGGTGCGTGGCGGGCCGCCCACCCGGGCGTTCTCGAGGATGTGCTGGAGCGTGATAATGCGCGCCTCGATCTGGCCCTGCTCGTCCTTGGCCGCGTGATAACCGCCGTTCTCACGCAGGTCGCCCTCGTCCCGGGCCGCTTCGATCTTCTTCGCGATATCGATGCGCCCCTCTCCTGAGAGGTAGTCGAGCTCTGCCTTGAGCCGGTCATACGCCTCCTGGGTAAGCCAGGTGACGGTTTCATCACGCGTCTCGGTCACGGGTACTCCTTGGCAATGCGCAGGACAGGCATGTCCGCTGGACCACCGTTGGTCCTCGGGGGGTAATCTGCTGAGGCTAACAAGCGTCGGTGACTAGAGCCTTCTAGTCAAATGGGGAAGCTTAGCTCCTGGCGGGCCGGGAGCGGTAAACGGTGAGCTTAGCCGGTGCGGACTGGGAATGTCGGCCTGGTGAACGGGTGTTTTCGCCACCGAGGGTTTTACACGAGGGAGACATCTGTTGCAAAGCCAGCTTCGGCTCATGGCCGTGCACGCCCACCCGGACGACGAGTCAAGCAAGGGCGCGGCCACCATGGCGCGTTACGTCAGCGAGGGTGCCCAGGTCCTGGTGTGCACGCTGACCGGCGGGGAGCGCGGCGACATCCTGAACGCGGCCATGGACCGCCCCGAAATCAAGGCCGACATGGCCCGGGTCCGGCGCGAAGAGATGGCGCGGGCCCGGGAGATCCTCGGCGTGCAGCAGAGCTTCCTGGGCTTCGTCGACTCGGGCCTGCCCGAAGGCGACCCCAAGCCGCCGCTGCCCGAGGGCTGCTTCGCGCTCACCCCGCTCGCCGAGGCGGCCGCGCCGCTGGTCCGCGCGGTCCGCGAGTTCCGGCCGCACGTGATGCTCACCTACGACGAGAACGGCGGCTACCCGCACCCCGACCACGTGATGACGCACCAGGTCAGCGTGGCCGCCTTCGAGGCGGCCGGGGACCCGGACGCGTACCCGGACTGCGGTGAGCCCTGGCAGCCGCTCAAGCTCTACTACTTCGCCTCATTCCACGGCGCGAAGTACGTCGCGCTGCACGCCGAGATGCTCCGCCGCGGCCTGGAGTCGCCGTACACCAAGATCTTCGAGGAGTGGGAGGAGCGCGCGCGCAAGCGTGCCGAGGCCGGCCCGGAGCTCGAGATCACCACCCAGGTGCGGTGCGGTGACTTCTTCGGAGTCCGGGACGAGGCGCTCAAGGCGCACGCCACCCAGGTCGACCCGAACGGCTTCTGGTTCTCCTGCCCGCTGGAGGTCCAGCAGGCCGCGTGGCCGACGGAGGACTATCATCTGGCTAGGTCAGTCGTCGATACCGAACTGCCCGAAGATGACCTGTTCGCCGGCATCCGGGAAAGAGTGAGCCTGTGACCCTCGGGGTCCTCGCGGCCGCCGCCGCGTCCTCCGCGTCCAGCAACGACGTGGAGCCCGGCGTACTGGGCTTCCTGGTCGTGGCCGGGATAGGCGTGGTCTTGGTGTTCTTGTTCATCTCGATGAACAAGCAGTTCCACAAGATCGCCCCACCGCCAGATGCCGCCGACGCGCAGGAGACCAAGAACCCAGCGGGTCACGGATAGCTGACCACATCCACCGCGGTATCGGGATTGGCGGCCGTCGAGGACCTGCCGGTGCCGTTGACCACGTGATCGATCCCGCCGGAGCCTGCGGTACTGAGGAAGATCGTGAACAGGTCGTGCAGCTCGCTGCCGGGAGGTTCGGCGGTCTCGAATGCGCTGGTGGCGTGGATCGGGATGCCCCGGTCGAAGAAGCTGTAGCTGCCCATCCCGTACCCCTGGAACCCGGCCGCCCCGGGCGTGATCACGAACGCGGGGTAGCCGTCGTTCCCCGGACCGGCCAT